>NZ_JAUVWH010000060.1 GCF_030604225.1 Geoalkalibacter sp. | reverse complement strand
TTTAGATTAAGTCGTGTTTTGTTGCAATTCGTTTTAATAATTTTCGCCGAAGAGCGCCAAGGCCGAAAAGGCCAAAAATCGACGCTTTTGGCGAAATGTCGCCGTTGCAAGGAAGTCCCTTGCGCGACCTAGAACCTGATTCTGTTTTTTTGAGGTCCGGTGGGGGCGGAGTGGTTCGCGAAGGGCTTGACGTGGTTGGGGGAACCGGGTAGAAACGGAGCGTGCGCGGCAAGCCGCCGCAAGGGGGGTTCATCATGGAGCGGGTATTTTCGGCGCCGGCTAAAATCAATCTATGTCTGCATGTCCTCGGCAAGCGGCCCGATGGCTACCATGAGCTATGCATGCTCATGCAACGGGTGTCACTGGCCGATCGCGTAACCATTCGCCTGAACGACGCGCCTGGGCTGGTCGTCGAATGTCCGGGGCTTGATCTGGCCGAGAATGAACAAAATATTGCCGCGCGCGCCGCGCGGTTGGTCATGGACGCCGCCGGCCGTACCGATGGCGTCGCGGTGCATATAGATAAGAGGATTCCGGTGGCGGCCGGCCTGGGTGGCGGCTCCTCGGATGCCGCGGCGGTGCTGGTCGGTCTCAATGAGATGCTGGGTGCCCCCCTGTCGCGCGCCGATCTCTTGCGCGAGGGCGCGCGCCTGGGTGCCGATGTGCCTTTTTTTGTGTTTGGCGAGACGGCCTGGGCCACGGGGATAGGCGATCGGCTGGTCAAGGCGCCGCCGTTGCCGAGGGTCTGGTATGTGCTGGTCAACCCGGGCTTTGCCGTTTCCACTGCCTGGGTTTATGGAAATTTGCGGTTGACATCCCCTGGTGGTGTCGCTAAACTTCCCGAGTTTTTCGCTTCCCCGCGGGACTTGGCCGGACTTCTCCATAATGATTTGGAGTCGGTGACCATCGGGGGGCATCCGCAGGTGGCCGAAATCAAGAGCGCTTTGATGGGCGCAGGCGCCCTCGGCGCTCTCATGTCGGGGAGCGGGCCCACGGTTTTTGGTCTTTTTGCTGATGAGGCCGGTGCGCAAAGGGCCGGCGCGGCCCTGGCATCGCGAGCCGACTGGCGCGTTTTTCAGGTGCATCCCCTGGCCTAGGTATTTTCGGCGCTTTTGATCGGCAGCGGTCGCACTGCTTTTCGCCCACTGATCGGTCGCATCGCATTTAACAAAAGTCTCCCTACTTAAGTGTGTTTATAAAATTTTTGGGGCGTCGCCAAGCGGTAAGGCATCGGATTTTGATTCCGACATTCCCAGGTTCGAATCCTGGCGCCCCAGCCACCTGTTTCCTTCGGCTCCGGGATGGACGCGGCATTCAGGCCCTCCAGCCGGGAGCCTTTGGCTTTTTGGTTCGCTGAACCTGTCGGATGGGAGTGGGGGCTCAGGGCGGAATTTTCAACAGAGCCTAGTTTGGCGCAAGGGGGAAGAGTTTTGGACAAGATCAAGATTTTTACCGGTAACGCCAATATTCCCCTTGCCCGGGAAATCTGCGGGCATCTTTCGGTTCCCCTGGGCAGTGCCAGCGTACGGACCTTCTCCGATGGCGAGATTATGGTC
The DNA here is from genome assembly GCF_030604225.1 of Geoalkalibacter sp. Classification (GTDB taxonomy): domain Bacteria; phylum Desulfobacterota; class Desulfuromonadia; order Desulfuromonadales; family Geoalkalibacteraceae; genus Geoalkalibacter. The sequence goes on along the minus strand of NZ_JAUVWH010000060.1, from coordinate 16,378 downwards.
GAAATCGGCGAAAACGTACGCGGCCGCGATGTCTATGTGGTACAGCCCACCTGCGCCCCGTCCAACAGCAATCTGATGGAACTGCTTATCATGATCGACGCCCTCAAGCGGGCGTCGGCCTCGCGCATCTCCGCCGTCATCCCCTATTTCGGCTATGCCCGTCAGGACCGCAAAGTCGCCCCGCGCACGCCCATCACCAGCAAGCTGGTCGCGGACCTGATCCACACCGCCGGCGCGACACGCGTGCTGACCATGGACCTGCACGCCGGGCAGATTCAGGGCTTCTTCAATGTCCCCGTGGACAATCTCTATGCGGCACCGGTCATTCTCGACGACCTCAAGCGGCGTTTCGCGGAGCAGAAGCTGGTGGTCGTAAGCCCGGACGCCGGCGGCACCGAGCGCGCCCGGGCCTTCGCCAAGCGGCTCGATGCGGGGTTGGCGATCATCGACAAGCGGCGCAGCGGACCCAATGTCTCCGAGGTGATGCACGTCATCGGCGATGTCGAAGGGCAGGATTGCATGATCGTCGATGACATGATCGATACGGCCGGTACTCTCTGCCAGGCGGCCCAGGCCCTCAAGGGCCGGGGCGCCGGCCGGGTATTCGCTTGCGCCACTCACCCGGTGCTCTCCGGGCCCGCCCTGGAGCGCATCGACCAGAGTAGCCTGGAGGAAGTGGTCATCACCAACACCATACCCGTGGGGGATAAGGCCTCCCGCTGCGCAAAGCTGCGGGTTCTCTCGGTCGCGCCCCTGCTTGCCGAAGCCATTCGCCGCATTCACGACGACGAGTCGGTCAGTTCGCTCTTCGTTTGAATGTCGCGCCATTTCAATCATCACAACAACGCTTAGCTGGAGGACGGAATAAATGGGACAGACTCAGTTGACGGTTAGTTTGCGCGAAGGTACCGGCAAGGGCGTGGCGCGTTCGCTGCGCCGCAAGGACCTGGTGCCCGGCGTGGTTTACGGCAAGGGCATGGAGGCTTGCCCGGTGTTCGTCGAGCCCAAGGCGCTGGAAACGGCCATCGCCACGGAAAGCGGCTGGAACACCTTGATCACCCTGCAGGGTGAAGGCCCCTTCGCCGGCAAGGTGGTGATTCTCAAGGACATGGACGTCGATTCCATCAAGCGCACCCCCCGCCATGTTGATTTTCATGCCGTGAACATGAAGAAGAAGGTCCATGTCATGGTTCCGGTCCACGCCGTCGGCAAGTCGGCCGGCGAAAAAATCGGCGGCTCCCTGGAAGTTATCCGCCATGAGCTCGAGGTGCACTGCTACCCCGATCAGATTCCCGCCGCCGTTGAAATCGATGTGACCGCCCTGGGCATTGGCGATGTCATCCACATCGAGGACGTGACTCTGCCCGAGGGTGTCGAGGTGCCGCACGAGGTGAACTTCACCGTCATCACCTGCACCGGGCGCAAGGCCGAGGAAGAGGAACCCGCGGCCGCGGGCGAAGGCGCCTAAGTCCGGAGAGATGGCTTGAAGCTCATTGTCGGCCTAGGCAATCCGGGCGAAAAATATGCTCTTACCCGACACAATGTGGGGTTCATGGCGCTGACCCGCCTGGCCGACAAGGCGGGCATCGCCCTTAAGAAAAAAGGCCACCAGGGATTGTACGGCGCCGGGCGTATCGTCGGCGAGGAAGCGACCCTGTTGTTGCCGCACACGTACATGAATCTCAGCGGGGCCAGCGTGGCCTCCGCCCTCAAGTCCCTCGGGGCATCTCCGGGGGATTTGCTCGTCCTTCATGATGACGTCGATCTGCCCTTCGGGACGCTGCGCATCAAAACCAGTGGCGGCCACGGCGGGCAAAAAGGTTTGCGGCATATCATGGAGGTCTTGGGTTCGGGAGAGTTTCTTCGCCTGCGCATCGGCGTGGGGCGGCCCGTAACCGGCCAGGAGGTGGCCGATTACGTGCTGCGTCCATTCGGACGCGATGAGCAGATTCTTCTGAATGAAATTCTTGATACCGCGGCCGAAGTCGTCGAAACCATTCTGCGCGACGGCGCGGCCAAGGCCATGAATACTTTTCACAGTCGAGAAGCCACGGTTTCAATCCAATCAGCCAAGAGAGGGTAAGAGCCACATGGAACTGCAGATGTACGCACCGATTCTGGGGATTATTGGCTTTATCATCGCCATTGTCACCTACACCAAGGTCAAGGCCCAGCCCATCGGCAACGACAAGATGAAGGAAATTTCCGAGTCCATTCACCTCGGCGCCATGGCCTTTCTGCGTCGCGAATACCAGGTGTTGGCGATTTTCATCGTCCTGGTGTTTTTCCTCATTCTCCTGGGGATGGGTTTTCAAACCGCTTTGGCTTTCGTCGGCGGCGCCCTGTGTTCCATGACCTGCGGCTTCATCGGCATGAAGGCCGCGACGCGCGCCAACGTGCGCACCGCCGAGGCGGCCCGCGCGAGCGGCCAGGCGGCGGCGCTGCTGGTGTCCTTCAACGGCGGCGCGGTCATGGGCCTGGCGGTCGCCTCCCTGGGCCTGGTCGGGGTCGGCATCGCCTTCATTCTTTTCGGTGATCCGGAAACCGCCAAGTACATCAACGGCTTCGCCATGGGTGCCTCGTCCATCGCCCTGTTCGCCCGCGTCGGCGGCGGCATCTACACCAAGGCGGCCGATGTCGGTGCCGACCTGGTGGGTAAGGTCGAAGCCGGCATTCCCGAGGATGATCCCCGCAATCCCGGTGTCATCGCCGACAACGTCGGTGACTGCGTGGGCGATACCGCGGGCATGGGCGCCGACATCTTCGAATCCTATGTTGGTTCCATCATCGCGACCGTGGCGATTGCCGCCGCGGCTGGCCCCACGCTGCTTGATCTACTTTCGGTGCCCGGCATCGATCACGAGGCGTTGCGCGCCAACGCCATGGTTCTGCCCCTGGTGCTGGCCATGGTCGGCCTGGTCTTCTCGGTGATCGGCATTTACTCCATGCGCGTGTTCAAGTCCATCGACCCGGCCAAGGCCCTGCATTACACCACCTTTGTCGGCGCCGGCGGCTTTTTGATCGCCGCGTTCTTCGTCATCCGCGCCCTGCATATTTCCAACGGCGTGTTCTGGGCGATCCTGGCCGGAACCCTGGCGGGTGTGGCCATCGGGCAGATTACCGAATACTACACGGCGTCCACCCCCGTGGCGCGCATCGCCGAGGCGAGCAAAACCGGCCCCGCCACCAACATCATCCACGGTCTCGCGGTCGGTCTGGAAAGCTGCGCTCCGCCGATCCTCATTATCTGCGTGAGCATTTTCGTCGCCAATCACTTCGCCGGTCTCTACGGCATCGGCATCGCCGCGGTCGGCATGCTGGCCACCGTCGGGGTGACCATGACCGTCGACGCTTACGGCCCCATCGCCGATAATGCCGGCGGCATTTCGGAAATGGCCGGTCTCGGTCCCGATGTGCGTAAGATCACCGACGGTCTGGATGCCATCGGCAACACCACCGCGGCCATCGGCAAGGGTTTCGCCATCGGTTCGGCGGCCTTGACCGCCCTGGCGCTGTTCTCGGCCTATGCCACCACGGTGCAGCTTGAAACCATCAACCTGATCAATCCCAGCACCGTTATCGGCCTGCTCATCGGCGGCGCCCTGCCGTTTTTCATCGGCGCGCTGACCATGACCAGCGTCGGCCGCGCCGCCGGCAAAATGGTTGACGAGATTCGTCGTCAGTTCCGCGAGATTCCCGGCCTGCTTGAAGGCCATCCGGATGCCAAGCCCGAGCCTGACAAGTGCGTGGATATTTCCGCCCGCGCCGCCCTGCGCGAGATGGTGCTGCCCGGGGTGGTCGCGGTGTTCGCGCCGGTGCTGGTCGGCTTTCTGCTCGGCGCCGAGGCCCTTGGCGGCATGCTCGCCGGGGCGACCGTGGCCGGGGTGCTCCTGGCCCTGATGATGTCCAATGGCGGCGGCGCCTGGGACAACGCCAAGAAGTACATCGAGAAGGGTGAACTCGCCGGCGAAGGTAAGGGCGGCGAGGCGCACAAGGCCGCCGTGGTCGGTGATACCGTCGGCGACCCCTTCAAGGACACCTCCGGCCCGTCCATGAACATCCTGATTAAGCTGATGAGCGTCGTCGCCCTGGTTATCGCGCCGCTGCTGATCTAAGTTTCGTTGGGACGTCCAGTTAACCGAACGATAGCCGGGACCTGTTCCCGGCTATCGTCTTTTTGTGTAGTGATAGGTACTTATGGGTTTCAAATGCGGCATCGTCGGTTTGCCCAACGTCGGCAAGTCGACCATCTTCAACGCCCTGACCTCCGCGGGCGCCGAGTCGGCCAACTATCCTTTCTGCACCATCGAGCCTAACGTGGGGATCGTCTCGGTGCCGGATCCGCGGCTTGACGCCCTGGCGGCCATCGTCAACCCACAGAAGGTGATCCCCACGACCCTGGAATTCGTCGATATCGCCGGCCTCGTCAAGGGGGCCAGCAAAGGCGAGGGGCTCGGCAACCAGTTTCTCGGCCATATTCGTCAGGTGGATGCCATTGCTCACATCGTGCGCTGTTTCGAGGATGATAATGTCGTTCACGTCGATGGTTCCGTCGACCCTGTTCGCGACGTGGAAGTCATTCAGACCGAGCTGAATCTGGCGGATCTCGAATCGGTCGAGCGGCGCATTCAGCGCTGCGAGAAGCAGGCGCGCAGCGGCGATAAAAAACTCCAGGCCGAACTCGAGGTGCTGCTCAAGGTGCGCGATTGTCTCAATCAGGGACTGCCGGCGCGCAAAACCCAACTCGATGAAGAGCAGCGTCGCGTGCTCGGGGAGTTGCAGTTGATCACCGCCCGTCCGGTGCTCTACGTGGCCAACGTCGGGGAGGATGATCTGGGCGGTGCCCACCCCTACGTGGCGCGGCTTAAGGAATTGGCCGCGGCGGAGGGAGCCGAACTGGTCATCATCTGCGGGCGCATTGAAGCCGAGGTCGCGGAATTGGCAGGGGAGGAAAAAGCCGAGTTTCTCCAGGAACTCGGCTTGGCCGAATCGGGACTCGATCGCATGATCCGCGCCGGCTACGACCTGCTCAACCTCATTACCTACTTCACGGCGGGGGTCAAGGAAGTCCGCGCCTGGACCATCGCCCGCGGCACGCGCGCGCCCGGCGCCGCCGGCGTGATTCACAGCGATTTTGAAAAGGGTTTCATCCGCGCGGAAGTCATTGCCTATGATGACTACATTCGTGCCCGCGGCGAGCAGGGGGCCAAGGAAAAGGGCTTGCTGCGCCTGGAGGGCAAGGACTATGTGGTGCAGGACGGCGACGTCATGCATTTTCGCTTCAACGTCTAAATGCCTGGTGCCGATGACAAGTATCCGTTCTTCCGCAAAGATCATTGAAATGCAGCGGCCTTTGTGGTAGAAAGCAAAGTTCACACGAAAGCGGGGCGGGTTTTGCCCACTCCTTGCTCCGGGATGGCCCGGGGCTATTTACCCGAGAGGAGAAATGTCGATCATGAGAAGTTATGAAACCATGTTCATCGTCCACCCTGATGTGGTCGGTGACGAACTCAAGGCCCTCGTTGAAAAATTCAAGGGCGTGATTGCCGAGCGCGGCGGCGAGGTCGTCCGCGTTGATGAATGGGGGACCCGCACCCTGGCCTATCCCATTCAGAAACTCACGCGCGGCTCTTACTTCATCTTTTATTTCCAGGCGGGATCCGACATGGTGGCCGAGCTTGAGCGGCGCCTGCGCATCGATGACAAGATCCTGCGTTTTTCCTCCCTGCATCTTGAAGGCGGACTGCCCCAGCCGGCAGCGGCCGACAAGGGCGTGGCCGCTGCCGCCGAGGGCGAGGCGGGCGCCGAGGAAGAAGTCGAAGATTAATTCACCCATCGAAACTGGAGATTAGAGACCATGGCTGCACCCAAGAGACGTTTTGGCCGGCGCAAAGTTTGCCGTTTCTGTGCCGATAAGGATGTTCAGATCAATTACAAGCAGACCGATACCCTGCGCGCGTTCATTTCCGAGCGTGGCAAGATCGTGCCCCGCCGCATCACCGGAACCTGCGCGCCGCATCAGAGAGTGCTGACCGAGGCCATCAAGCGTGCACGCATGGTGGCGCTGCTGCCCTATTCGTCCTCGCACTCGCTGGTGGACTGACAGGCAGCGCAGTTTATTCGCGCGACAGGCCATGGAGCGAAGATCCCTGTACATTCTCGGTGCTGCCCTGCTGTCCACCGCGTTTTTCCTGGGCAGCCAGTATGTCGCTCCCATCGCCTTGCTCTTGAATATGTTCGGTCCGGTCCCTGCCGCCTATGTGCATATGCGCCAGGGCCCCCTGGCCGGCGTGGTGGTCATCGTCCTGAGTTGCGCGCTGCTGCTGATGCTGCTGCCGCCGGTTCTGACCCTGGGATTTCTCCTGCAATACGGCGTGGTTGCCTTCTTTGTGCCCTTTTTTCTGCGCCGCGGCCATGCCTGGGATCGGACCCTTGTGTTGACGGTGTGGGCCGGGATCGCCATCGCCCTGCCGTTGCTGCTCGCGGTGTCCCAGGGGCAGGGATTGAGTCCCGGCGAGATGGTCCGTCAGGAGGGCCGCCAGGTTATCGACCAGGCCCTGCGGTTTTATGACGAAGGCAACCTCCCCGCTCAGGAGCGGGAAGCGCTGGAGCAAACTCTGACGGCGCTGGCTGAAGTCTTCGTGCGGATCTATCCCGCCGTGACCATTGTGCTGCTTGGCGTGCTCGCTGCCGTGGTGGTTTTGTTGCTGCACCTGTTCGCCAAGGGTCGCTATGCCGTACCGGGACCAGCTTTTGCTCAATGGAAGGCTCCGGATGCCCTGATCTGGCCGGTGATTGTCGCCGGCTTTGCTCTGTTACTTGAGCAGGCGACGGTCAAGACCCTGGCGTTGAACGTGCTGGTTGTCCTGTTGCCGGTTTATTTTGCCCAGGGTCTGGCTGTGGTGACCCATTACCTGCGGCGTCGGTCGGTATCGCCCGTGTTTCGTTCGTTGATTTATTTCCTGATCTTTGTTCTCAACCCCCTGCCCATGTTCGTTACCGCGATGGGGGTGTTCGACATCTGGATCGATTTTCGCAAACCTAAACTGCAAAAAACTTCGTAATCCTGGAGGAGACCCATGGAGGTTATACTCAAAGAAGCCGTCGAAGGGCTTGGCAATATCGGCGACATCGTGAAGGTGAAGCCGGGCTACGCCCGCAATTTTCTGGTGCCCAAGGGGTTGGCGAGCGAGGCCAATTCCCGCAACGTGCGCGAACTCGAACATCAAAAGCGCATGCTCCAGCGCAAGCTGGAGAAAGTGTCCAAGGATGCCCAGGCCCTCAAGTCCCGCATCGAGGCGCTGACCTGCTCCTTCTCGCAACTCGCCGGCGAGGAGGGCAAGCTCTTCGGTTCGGTGACCAGCATGGATCTGGAAAAAAAGCTGACCGACGCCGGTATCGAAATCGACCGGAAGAAGATTCAGCTGCCCGAGCCCATCAAGCATGTCGGCGAGTTTGAAGTGCCGGTGCGTCTGAATGCCGGGGTGGTGGCGAAGATCAAAGTGAACGTGACCGCCTCCGCCGAGTAAGCGGTTTCTCGAAGTGCCCGGGGGCGGTCGTTTTCGGCCGTCCCTTTTTCATTGCCTCCGGCCCGGGTTGTTCATGGAAGACCTCAGCGCCCATCGTTTGCCGCCCCAAAGTCTTGAGGCGGAGATGTCCGTGCTCGGCGGCATCCTGCTCGACGAGCAGGCCCTGGACCGTGTTCTGGAAATCTTGCGGCCCGAGGACTTCTATCGGGAAAGTCACCGCAAGATCTTCGAAAGTCTGATTGATCTGTCCGAAAAAAATGAGCCGGCCGATCTGGTGACCCTCGCGGCCAATCTGCAAAGCCGTCAGGCCCTGGAAGCGGTCGGCGGCCATGCCTATCTCGCCACCCTGGTGGATTACGTTCCCACCGCCGCCAACATTGTCTACTACTGCCGGCTGGTCAAGGAAAAGGCCATTGCCCGCCATCTGATCTCCGTCGCCACCGATATCGCCACCTCGGGGTACGCGGGCGGCAGCATCGAGCAGATTCTCGACCAGGCGGAAAAGGCTATTTTTGAAATCGCGGAAAACCGCACCCGGCCCAGTTACTTCTCCGTTCGCGACATTCTCAAGGACACCTTCAAGAACATCGAGAAACTCTACGAGCGCAAGGAACTGGTCACGGGAGTTCCCACCGGCTACGCGGATCTCGACAAAATGACCGCCGGTCTGCAGCCCGGCGACCTGGTCATCATCGCGGGGCGCCCCTCCATGGGCAAGACCGCCTTCTGTCTCAACGTCGCCGAATATGCCGCGGTGAAAAGCGAACGGCGCGCGCCCTGCCTGATTTTCTCCCTCGAAATGGGCAAGGAGCAGTTGGTGCAGCGCCTGCTGTGCTCCGTGGCGCGGGTGGACGCCAGCCGCATGCGGACCGGAAATCTCGGCGATTCCGACTGGCCCAAGTTGACCGATGCCGCCAGCCAGTTGAGCAGCGCCAAGATCTATATCGACGACACGCCGGCAATCTCGGTTCTCGAACTTCGCTCCAAGGCGCGGCGTCTCAAGTCCCAGGAGGACATCGGCCTGATCATCGTCGACTATCTGCAACTCATGCGCGGCAACAACCCCGAGAGTCGTCAGCAGGAAATCTCCGAAATCTCCCGCTCCCTCAAGGCGTTGGCCAAGGAGCTGAGCGTGCCCGTCGTCGCCCTTTCCCAGCTCAACCGCTCGCTGGAAAACCGCACCGACAAGCGCCCGATCATGGCCGACCTGCGGGAATCGGGCGCCATCGAGCAGGATGCCGACGTCATCATGTTCGTCTACCGCGATGAGGTCTATTGCCCCCACTGCAAAAAGCACGAGGAGTGCGGTGAAAACCACCGCGGCGCCGCCGAAATCATTATCGGCAAACAGCGTAACGGCCCCATCGGCACGGTCAACCTGGCCTTTCGCGGCGAATATACCCGCTTTGAAAATCTCGCTCGCCACGACGACCGCATCTGACCCTCCTCAACGCAAAAGCCCCGGGGATCTCTCCACCGGGGCCATGCCTTGTCTGCGTTCTTCCCCTTAGCCTTCCTTGCTGATCTCGATGCCCAGGGTCTGAATTTTTTTACGCAGGGTGTTGCGATTGATGCCGAGGATTTCCGCCGTTCGGACCTGGTTGCCGCGTGTTTTTTCGAGAATGATGCGGATCAGGGGCCGTTCCATCTGGTGCAGCACCATCTCGTAGAGGTTGTTGAGTTCCTGGACCTCCATGGCGCCGATGGCGTTGCGCAGCTTGTTGGTGATCAACGCTTCCAGGGAACAATCGGTGGAATCCTGGTCCGCCTCGCCCTGGACGGGAAAATCCTCGGGCGTCAATAGGGGGTTGGGGGAGAGCAGGGCGGCGCGCTGGATGGTGTTCTCCAGTTCCCGCACGTTGCCCGGCCAGTTGAAGGCGGCCAGGCGCTGGTAGGCTTCCGGAGTGCAGCCCAGGGCCGCGGTGCCGAGTTTTTCCCGGGCGCTCTGAATGAAATAATCGACCAGCAAGGGGATGTCGTCGCGCCGCTCGCGCAAGGGCGGCAGAGCGATGGGCACCACGTTGAGGCGGTAGAAAAGATCCTCGCGGAACTCGCGGGCGCGCACCTTGTCCTTGAGATTTTGATTGGTGGCGGCGACGATGCGCACATCGACGGCAACGGTGGTGGAGCCGCCCGTGCGGGTGATTTCCTTTTCTTGAAGAACCCGCAACAGCTTGGCCTGCAAATCCAAAGGCATGTCGCCGATTTCGTCGAGAAACAGGGTGCCGCCGTTGGCTTGCTCGAATTTGCCCAGCTTGCGTTCCGTGGCGCCGGTGAAGGCACCTTTTTCATGGCCGAACAGCTCGCTTTCGAGAAGATCGCGAGGAATGGCGGCGCAGTTGATGGCGAGAAAGGGCTTGCCCAGGCGCGGACTGTTGAAATGAATGGCGCGCGCGACGAGTTCCTTGCCGGTGCCGCTTTCCCCGGTGATCAGCACCGTTACGTCGGAGGGCGCCACCTTGCCGAGAATCTTGTAGACCTCCTGCATGGGCTTGCTCTGGCCGATGATGGTGCGCTCGAGGCTGTACTGATCCTTGAGCTCGTTTTTCAGGCGGCTGACTTCGCCGCTGATGTCCGTGGCCTTGCCGGCCTTGAGGATGATGGCGTCTATCGCATCGAGGTCGAAAGGCTTGGTGATGTAATCGTAGGCGCCGCGCTTCATGGCCTCCACGGCGTTTTTCATGGAGGACTCGGCGGTCATGATGACCACCAGGGTCTGAGGCGCGTCCTCCTGGAAGCGGCTGAGCAAATCGAGGCCGCTGATGTCGGGCATCTTGACGTCGAGGATCGCCAGGTCATAGGGATTTTTGCGAAACAGGCCGAGCGCTTCGTTGCCGTCCGCGGCCAGGTCGACCTTGAAGCCTTTCTTGCTTAGGGCGCGGGACAGCACCCAGCGAATGCTTTCTTCATCATCAACGACCAGGATGCGCTCGATGGCCATGGCAGGCGACTCTCTTTCGGCGGTGAAAAGAAATGGTTTGCGCAATCAGCGATAAAAGGGCAGGGACACGGTGAATGTCGAGCCCGCCCCGGGTTGACTTTCCACTTTGAGAAAGCCGCGGTGCTCGCTCACGATTTTCTGGCAGATCGGCAGGCCCAGCCCTCCGCCGCGATTTTTCGTGGTGAAGAAGGGTGTGAAAATCTGTTCCATCTGCGCCGCCGTCATGCCCTTGCCGGTGTCGCGAATCTCAACTTCGATAAAGGGCACGGGTCGGTCGCCCGGTTGGTTGAGGTGGTATTCGGAAGCCACGCGCGTGCTGATTTCCACCGCGCCTTGCTGGTCGATGGATTCGGCCGCATTCTTGATCAGGTTGAGAAACAGCCGCGTCAATAGATTCTCGTCCCCGCGGATCGGCGGTATGCTGGGGTCCAGGCGCAGGGCGAAGCTCAGGTTGCGGTTGCGCGCCGCTTCGCGCTGAAAAAGCACGATGTCGCCGAGCAACTTGCCGAGGTGAACCTCGCCCATGACCGGCTGCCGAGGACTGGCCAGGTCCATGAGTTCCTCGATAATGCCGTTGACCCGCTCGACCTCGCGGGTCATGATCCGCGTGTATTCCTTGAGCTGGCTATCCTCGGTGATTTCGCGGTCGAGCAGTTGCGCCGCGCCCTTGATGCCGCTCAGGGGATTTTTAATCTCGTGGGCCAGGCCGGCGGCCATGGTGCCGATCATGGAGAGCCGGTCGGCATGGCGCACGGCCTCCTCGAGTTCCCGGACCCGGGTCAGGTCGCGCAGAATCAGCACGACACCCTCCTGGTGGCCACTGCTGGTCAGCAGCGGCGACACCAGGATGCTCACCGGGATCGGCGGTGCCGAGGGGCGCTGGAGCAAAACGTCCTCAAAGTTGACAAACGAGCGTCCTTCCCGCAGGGCGGAACGGATCAGGTTGATCAGGGTGCGCTGGTCGTGAAAGATTTCCTCGTAGGAACGCCGCAGACATTGGCGCCGGGACAGACCCGTGCAGACCTCGGCCGCCGGATTGAAGAGGCTGATGGTCCCGGTTTGATCCATGGCCACCACCGCATCCTCGACGTTTTCGACCACCCGCACGTAGAGCTGGAGATCCTGGGATTCCGGTGGAAAATCGGGTGAGGCCATCGGTTTCAAGACTCCGCTAGAAAAAAGGCGCGGGTCGCTTCCCGCAATGCTTCGACGGAGGTGGCGGCGTTGATGCGGGCGCGATAACTCGCGGCGCCGCTCAGGCCTCGCGAATACCAGCACAGGTGTTTGCGCATTTCGCCCAGGGTGCGGTGCGCCCCGAAGTGTTCAAGATGCAATTCTAGATGCTCCAAGGCCACCGCCATCCGCTCGGCGGGCACCGGCGGCTGGGGCGCGGTCGTCGCCGCCAGGCTGTCGCGCAGCAACCAGGGATTGCCGTAGCTGCCGCGGGCGACCATCACCGCGTCGCAACTGGTGAGCTGTCGCATGGTATGCACGTCGGCGGCCTGAAACAGGTCGCCGCTGCCGATGACCGGAATGCGCAGTTGGGCCTTCAATTCCCGGATGTGCTCCCAGCGGGCCTTGCCGGTGAAGCCTTCCGCGCGGGTGCGTGGGTGCAGGGTGACGGCGTCCGCCCCTTCCTCCTGGGCGATGCGGCCGATTTCCAGAAAATTCAACGAGACCCCATCCCACCCCGAGCGAATCTTGACCGTCAGGGGGCGCGCCGTGACCCGCCGCACCGCGCGCAGGATCGCGGCCGCGCGCGTCGGTTCCCGCAGCAGGGCGGAACCCGCTCCGCCGCGCACCACTTTTTTCACCGGGCAACCCATATTGATGTCCAGCAGGGCGCCGTCATCCTCGACCAACGCCGCGGCCCGCGCGAGGATATCCGGGTCTGAGCCGAACAATTGCACCGCGAGAGGCTGCTCCTGGGCGCTGGAGCGAAGCAGGGCGCGGGTGCGCCGCCCGTCAAAAACAAGGCCATTGGCGCTGATCATTTCGCTGAAGACCAGTCCGGCCCCGAAGGCCTTGGTAATCTGGCGAAACGGCAGGTCGCTGATGCCGGCCATGGGAGCCAGGAACAAGTTGTTGGTTAGGGTAAGGGAGCCGATGCGCATAAAATGACAGGGTTGGTTTGCACAATTTTTGCGCATGGTAGCATGGCCCCCGCATCAGGCCAAGGGAAAAAACCTTGAAAAAACCCTGGCGGAAAAAACCTTCTTGCGGACTCCTTCTGAATACTGTATACATTATTTGGCTTGACAAGGACGACCCCGATTGCTACAAAATCAAAACGATATTTGGGATAAAATATTGATTAAAGAAGTGGGCCGCGCCTCTGGGCCCTCTGCTCGTTTTCTCTGTCAAACATTGTTTTTCCTTTCCGGATCTCAGCGGCCGGAATCTTTTCCGGCGGTTTTCTGTTCGTTTCGGGAGTTCTTCCGTCTCGCGTTGGTCGTGGGCCGGAGGGGCTGGTCGATGGGACCGTTCTCATCGTAAATTAAATGGAAAAGGAGAGAGAGCATGGCGACACTGAAAGAGATTTTGGCGAAAAAAATTGAGGAGTTCCGCCCCCGTACCACCCGCCTGGTCAAGGAATTCGGCGATGTCAAAATCGGCGACGTGACCATCTCGCAGGCCATCGGCGGTGCCCGCGACGTCAAATGCCTGGTCACCGACATCTCCTATCTCGACCCTCAGGAAGGTATTCGCTTCCGCGGCAAGACCATCCCTGAAACCTTCGAGGCGCTGCCCAAGGCTCCCAAGTCCAAGTATCCCACCGTCGAGGCTTTCTGGTTTTTCCTCCTCACCGGCGACGTTCCCACCCAGGCCCAGGTCGATGCCGTGATCGCCGAGTGGAAAACCCGCCAGGTCGTGCCCTCCTATGTGTGGGATGCCATCCGCGCCCTGCCGCGCGACAGCCATCCGATGGTGATGCTCTCCGTCGGCCTGCTGGCGATGCAGCGGGATTCCAAGTTCGCCGCCTTCTACAACTCGGGCAAGTTCAACAAGAATACCGCCTGGGAATCCGTCTACGAGGATGCCTGCGACATCGTCGCCCGTATCCCCATCGTCGCCGCTTTCATCTACAACCTCAAGTATCGCAGCGATTTCCAGGTCGCCATCGACCCCTCCCTGGACATGGGCGCCAACTTCGCCCACATGATCGGTCAGTGCGAAGAGTACAAGGATGTGGCGCGTATGTACTTCATCCTGCACTCCGACCATGAGTCCGGCAACGTTTCGGCGCACACCACCCATCTGGTGCACTCGGCGCTGTCCGACCCCTACTATGCCTACTCCGCCGGCATCAACGGCCTCGCCGGCCCGCTGCATGGCCTGGCCAACCAGGAAGTTCTCGACTGGACCCTCAAGTTCCAGGAAAAATACTGCAAGGATCAGGAGCCGACCAAGGAACTGGTCACCAAGGCCCTCTGGGATACCCTCAACTCCGGCCAGGTGGTCCCCGGTTACGGCCATGCCGTTCTGCGCAAGACCGACCCGCGCTATATGTCGCAGCGCGAGTTCTGCCTCAACACCCCCGGTCTGAAGGACGACAAGCTGTTCAAGCTGGTCGCCATGATTTTCGAAACCGCCCCCGGCGTCCTCATGGAGCACGGCAAGGCGAAGAATCCCTGGCCGAACGTCGATGCTCAGTCCGGTGTCATCCAGTGGTACTACGGCGTGCGCGAGTGGGATTTCTACACCGTGCTCTTCGGCGTGGGCCGCGCTCTGGGCTGCATGGCCAACATCACTTGGGACCGCGGCCTGGGTTACGCCATCGAGCGTCCCAAGTCCGTCACCACCGCGATGCTCGAGAAGTGGGCCGAAGAGTCCAAGAAGGCCGCCGCCAAGTAAGCGAGCCTTTCCTGAATTTATATGCACTGTCCGTGGGGCGCCCTGGTGGCGCCCCTGTCTTTTTCCGGAGCTCAATGAAAAAAGCCCCGACTGCCGTCGGGGCTTTTTCATTGAGCGGGCTCTGCTGGAAGAGCTCTGGCGCGCTTACTTCTTTTCCGGGCGGGTTGCGTAGATGAGAAGTTTTCGGTCGGTGTAGCTTTCCACCTCGCCGGCAAAGGATTCCACCTGAAAGTAATCGTGGAACTTGGCCGGTGCATCAATGAAAAACTTGTTGAGTTTCTGCACCCCTTGGCGATCCAGACCGGAGCGCCTCGCCCAGGTGACGAAGTCATGGGTCTTGGGGAAGGTGCGAGTCTGGATGTTAATGAAACCAGCCTCTTCAATCATTTTGATCCAGGTTTTTTCGGTGAAGGCCTGTACATGGGTCGGATCGCGCATCTGTTCCATGGTCTGGTAGAGTTGCGCGATTTCGGGGTCCTCGGGCAAAAGGGTGTCAATGATGACCATGCGCCCGCCGCGGCGTAGCACGCGAAAGAATTCCTTGAGGGCCAGGGGCACGTCGGGGAAGTGGTGCGGTGCGATGCGGCAGGTCAGCACGGTGAAGGAGCCCGCGGGGAAGGGCAGGTCCTCGGCGTCGGCCTCGCGAAAGGTGACGTTTTCGACGCCGCCTTCCTCGCTAATGAATTCCTGGGCTTTCTTGAGAATCTGCATGGTCAGATCCGAGGCAACCACGCTGCGCACCAGGGGCGCGAAGTAGAGGGCCGTATGCCCGCCGCCGGTGGCGACGTCAAGCATCAGGTCGTCGGTGGTGGGCTTGAGTAGGCGCGCGGCCTCGACCAGATCCTCGCCTCGGGCGAAGCCTTCGTCATGCACATAACGCTCGGCGGTTCGGGTGAATTGTTCCCTGACCCGATCTTTAAAACCCTTGTTCATGGGTTTCTCCTGGATGGCGGTGGCGGGCACCGGAGTTGCCGGTGCCTAGGCCGAAAAAAAGAAACGGGAGCATAACACGAAAAATTGCCCTTGGGAAGAATTCCCCGCCGCCTGCTCCCCGGATTGCCTTGCCGCAGCAGGGCCTCAGAGTTCGCTGATCCATTTGTCGACGGAATATTTTCCGGGGCCGGTTACCACCAGGCTAAGGCTCATGGCGGCCAGCGCCAGGTTGAATTCGATGCCGTGTCCGAGTTCAGGCATGCAGGGCCAGTTGAGAAAAAATCCGTAAGGCAGATGAACCCTGAAGATGGCGACCGCCATCACCACCGTCAAGCCCAAGGCCGCGACCCGGGTCAAAAGACCCAGGAGGATCGCCATTGCACCGAAAAATTCGGCGACCATGGCCAGAAGAGCAGGAATCATGGGGATTCCAAGGGTTTGCTCGAAATAGGCGAGGCTAGCCTCCAGTCCGGCGCCGCCAAACCAGCCGAACAGTTTTTGGCCGCCGTGAGCGATGAAAACCGCGGCCAGTCCCAAGCGCAGAAACAGCGGCCCCGTTGTGTCCAGGGTGTTGAATAGTCTGCCGACTCCCATGCTCAAATCCTTGTGGAGCATCATTTGCCTTCAATTGTAGCTGAAAATGCAGTCATTGCAGGGGCGACGCAGGTTGCGCAAGCCTTTCTCGACAAAGTGGAATGAAGGTTGCAGAAAAATGCCAAGTTTGAGGTTTCAGCAGTGCGGTCGGCGCGGAGTTGGAGCGCGCCAATCGCTACCCCCGGCGGAAAACCGTCCGTGATTTCCGCCGGAGGTGACGGAAAACTATCCTCGCGGCGCTGTTTCCGGCGAGGTCTTGCCTTTTTTTGTGAGGCGTGTTTTTCTTTCGCGGCATTTGCGGGGCAGGAAGATGAGCTTTTTGCCTCGGTTCTGGGTTCCAAGAGCGGGAGTACAATCGGATGGATGCTGCACTCAAGGTCGCCGCAGACCTTGCGACCGGACTTTGGCGGGAGTTTACCTACATTCTGCCTTACCTGGCTTTCGGGGTTTTTCTCGAAGCGGTTATTCGTACCTTCAAGTGGCACGTCAAGATCCGCAAGGCGCTGACCCGCTTCGGTTCGCTTTC
>NZ_JAUVWH010000048.1 GCF_030604225.1 Geoalkalibacter sp. | reverse complement strand
GCTTGCTCTCTGGCCCGAGGCATGTAAAATGGGCACTGCGGTCAACGCGATGCCATCCCAAATCTGCCTGTCTGAAGGAGGATCTCTTCAATGAGCCAGAACGTCAGCTACAAGGAACTCGGCCTGGTCAACACCCGGGATATGTTTAAAAAAGCGGTCAACGGCGGCTACGCTATTCCCGCCTACAATTTCAACAATCTGGAGCAGTTGCAGGCGATCATGGTGGCCTGCGCCGAAACCTCCTCGCCGGTCATCGTGCAGGTGAGCAAGGGGGCGCGCGAATACGCCAACCAGACCATGCTGCGCTACATGGCCATGGGCGCGGTGGCCATGGTGCGCGAGATGGGCTCCAACATCCCCATCGCCCTGCACCTCGATCACGGCGATACCTTCGAGTTGTGCAAGTCCTGCGTCGATACGGGCTTTTCCTCGGTGATGATCGATGGGTCCCATCATTCCTACGAGGACAATGTGGCCCTGACGCGCAAGGTGGTTGAATACGCCCATGCCCATGACGTCACCGTCGAGGGAGAGCTGGGCGTGCTGGCCGGCATCGAGGACGAGGTGCAGGCCGAGCACTCCACCTACACCAAACCCGAGGAAGTCGAGGATTTCGTCAGCAAGACCGGCGTCGATTCCCTGGCCATCTCCATCGGCACCAGCCATGGGGCCTTCAAGTTCAAGGTCAAGGAAGGCGAGGAGCCGCCGCCCCTGCGCTTTGATATTCTTGAGGAGATCGAGCGGCGCATTCCCGGTTTTCCCATCGTGTTGCACGGGGCGTCGAGCGTCGTGCCCGAATATGTCGAACTGATCAACGCCTACGGCGGCAAGATGGAAGGGGCGGTGGGTGTGTCCGAGACGCAGTTGCGCCGCGCCGCGGCCAGCGCGGTGTGCAAGATCAACATCGACTCCGACGGGCGTCTGGCGGTCACGGCTCGGGTGCGTGAATTCCTCGCCAAGAACCCCGGCGAGTTCGACCCGCGCAAGTATCTCGGCGTGGCCCGCAAGGAACTGGTCAAGCTCATCAAGCACAAGAACGAGGCCGTGCTCGGCAGCGCCGGCAAGGCCTGAAGCACAGGTTCCGTCAAACAGGGTTCGTCGGTGTGAACCCCTGTTTTATCGAAAGTGAAAAAGGGAACCGATTTCCTGGGGAAATCCGCTTCCCTTTTTTATTTAAAACGAAATCTTACCAAAAAAGTCATAAATGGGCCGCGCCGTCCGCATTAAGTGCTAAACTATGAACTAAAAGGAAGAAATCGCTAAACCCCCGGCGCGGGAAAGCCGAAAAGAGTGGTGAATGATTTGTTTGTATTCATTATTTAGCGCAGGCAATTTCAGGATGATGTCTGGCAACGACCAGGGAGGGGAACTTCCGCCGCACCTCCCCGCGGCACCCGAGGAGTCACGAGTATGGCCAAGCATCCCAACGAGTTCACTCGACGCATCATCACCAAATTCTTCACCGAGCGACATCTTGACGTCAATGTGACGACCGTGACGGACGGCTATGTCGTCTTCATCAATCATTTCAGCTTGTCCGAGGCCTGTGTCATCGACGATCCGACGGGCAAGCTGACCTTCGACGAAAGTCGCGACGCCTGGGACCTTTTCTGGATCAGCGGCCATTTCCGTTGGCATGCCTATGCATCCTACGACAAGCTGCATCAGGCCCTTGAAGTCATGTACGGCGATCAGGCCGCCAATCTGTTCCACAAGGTTCTGTAATAGGATGGAATGCGGGACGCGGAAATCTAGTGGTTTCCGCGTCCCGCATCACTCGTTCCTTGATGGTTCCCCCATGACGAAAAATTCGACCCTGATGTCCAGTGGCTCGCCGTTACGCAGGATCTTCAAATTGGCGCCGTCTCCGGGCTTCTTCTGCTTGACCAGATAGATCAGGTCGAAATTGTCGCCAAGTTTTTCTCCGTCCATCTCCAGCAATACATCGTCTTTTTGCAGTCCGGCGCGCTCACCCGGGGAGCCGGGCATCACTCCGGCGACGCCGACGCCGGTTTCGCGCACCTCGAGAAGGATGCCGAGTTTGACCTCGGGCGCTTCGAGACTCTCGTATTCCGTGAAGACCAGGAAGTGGTAAGGCAGCATGGGAAACTGGGGCATGTCCACATCCATCAGCCGGTCCTGCTTGTCGGGCGGGATGAGGATTTCCTTGCTGCCGACAATCAGGTAGGAGACGGGCAGGCGGCGGAACACGCGGCGGGGAATGCCGTAACCATGGCGCACATGGTTGCCGCCGGCCAGCACCACCATGCGCCGGTTTTCCCCCTGGGGACTTTGCAGGTAGCGGGCGATGTTTTCGGCCATGATTTCGTCCCACAGGGTCTGGACGCGCAGAAAGCCGTCCATGCCGCTCTGACCCGCATCGTGCCCGGCGAAGATGGCTTGCGTCATGGCGGTGTGGTAGGGGTCGCTGCGATCCATGTCCGGCAAGACGGCCTGCACCTCGGCCGGCAGTTCGGCCGGGGGACTTTGGCTGACTTGACGCACCAGGCTGCGCTCGGCGTTGAGGCCGATGACGGGAATGCGCTGTTCGCGGGCCAGCACCAGCAGGTCGCGGTAATAGGCGAAATCCATGCGCCAGGTGCCGTACCAGTCCGACTCGCGCAGGAAATCCTTTTCGTCGAGTTCCCCGGCCACCCAGCGATCCAGGGCGTTCTGCTGGGCCGGGGTGAACATTTCCATGCCCAGGGCCAGGCCGTCGGGATAGCGCGCGGCGAGGTGCTGCAAGACCCGCAGCTGGACGCGGTGAGCGGCGGGGTTGTCGTGGGTCTCGCCGATGTAGACGATGCGCGCCTCGGCGGCCTGGGCGAGCATCCCTTCTTCACCAACATAATAGCCGGTGGGCAGATGCAGGATGTCGCCGACCTGGGGTGGGCGCGGGGGCGCGTAGGGCATCTCGGGGTTGCCGAAAGCGGTTTTTTCCGGGGGCAGGGCGGGCGCGCAGGCGCTCATAAAACCTGCCATAACGGCAAGAGCCAGGAAGCGAAGCAAAGGCATGAAGGAGTCTCCTTGAGAAAGTCGACACGGCCGTGTCGAGGATCGTTGTCGTTAATTTGGGGCTTGCGCACCTGGCTTAACCCTCGGCGCCCTTGGCGGCGCGGCCGGTGAGCAGGGTGCGCAGGCTCAGCAGCAGGCTGAACAGGGCCGGCACCAGTAGCAGGGTAAAAAGAGTCGAAACCACCAACCCCCCGACCACCACGCTGCCCAAGCCGCGGTAGAGTTCGCTGCCCGCGCCGGGAAAGAGCACCAGGGGCAGCATGCCGCACACCGAGGTGCCCACGGACATGAAGATCGGCCTCACGCGGGTGCGCACCGATTCGCGCAGGGCCTCGCGCGCCTCCATGGCTTGATCGCGCATGAAATTGAGGGCTTGGTGGACGATGAGGATGGCGTTGTTGACCACCGTGCCCACCAGGATGATGAAGCCGAGCATGGTCAGGACATCCAGCGGCTGGTAGCTGAGCAGATGGCTGACTAGCCACAGGCCGACCACGCCGCCCGCCATGGCCAGGGGCACGGAAAACATGATGACCAGGGGATAGAAAAAGCTCTCGAACAGCGCTGCCATGAGCAGATAGGTGATGACCAGCGCCAGCACGAAATTCCACTTGAGCACGTCGAAGGTCAGGCGCAGCTTGTCGGCGGTGCCGGCCATGCGCACGCGCACGTCGCCGCCGAACACGCCCTCGGCGCGAAAACTGTCGATGACCTGGGCCTGAATGCGCTCCATGGCTTCCTCCAGGGGCATTTCCTCGGGGGGGCGCACCTCCAGGGCGATGGTGCGGCTGCGCTCCGAGTGGTTGATCTGTTCGGGACCGGCCACCAGGCGCACCTCGGCCACCGCGCCCAAGGGCACCTTCTGTCCGCCGGGCGCCCGCAGCAACAGGCTCGGGAGATCCTGGGTGCGGCCGGCGAAGCCCTCGGCGCCCATCACGGTCAGATCGAGTTCGTTGCCGTCGACATTCACGGTGCTGGCGCGATGGCCGTCGAGCAGGGCATCGACGACGATCCCCAGGTCGCGGGCGCTCAGGCCGAGATCGGCGAGGCGCACCCGGTCGGGAATGACGCGGATTTCGGGATTGCCCAGGTCGAGGCTCGGCACCGGACGGATCTGGGCGCCGGGCACCGCCTCGCGGATGGCGCCGAAGGCGCGTCCGCCGATCTCCACCAGCCGGGTGAGGTCGGCGCCGCTGAATTCCACGTCGATGGTACGGCCGCCGCTCAGTCCGCGCTCGAACAGGGAGGTCTGGGCGACAATGGCGATCATGCCGGGCACCTGGGCGAGACGCTGCTGGAGGGGGGGGATGAGTTCGCGGACCCGTTGGGGATCGCGGGCGCGGGTGCCCATGAAGATCTGGCGGCCCGCCGCGACGTAGAAAAAATGGCCCATGGCCGGAGTGCGGCCGCGATCGTCGTAATCGGGCTGCCACAAGGGGGCGAAATCGGCTTCGAGTTCCTCGGCGATGCGGGTGAATTCCGCGACGTTGTACCCCGGGGGCGGCAGCAGCAGGCCAATGAGCAGGTTGCGGTTGCCGGTGGGCAGATACTCGGGCTTGGGCAGCAGCAGCCAGGCGATGCCCAGGGACGCCGTGGTGAACAGCACCACCACGGCGGCGCAGGCCGGAATGCTGCGACTGACCCGGTACACCACCCGCGCGACATGATCGGTGAAGCGCTCGGCCAGCCTTACCAGGCCGAACAGTTCGCGCGGGCCAGGCCTCTTGCGGCCGGATGCGGCGGCGGGTGCCACCGCGCCGTCGGTGAGCAGGCGCGCGGCGCCCGAGGGAATCACCGACACGGAGACCACCAGGGAAAGCGCCACCGCCGCGCAGATGGCGATGGCGATGTCGCGGAACAACTGCCCCGTTTCCTGCACGATGAAGAGAATCGGCAGGAAAACGGCGATGGTGGTCAGGGTCGAGGAGAGCACCGCGCCCCACACCTCCCGCGTGCCCTCGATGGCGGCTCGCGGCGCGTCCTTGCCCATCTGCCGGTGGCGATAGATGTTTTCCAGAACCACGATGGCGTTGTCCACCACCATGCCCACCGCGAACGCCAGGCCCGCCAGGGAGATGACGTTGATGGTGCGTCCGGCGAGCACCATGACGATGAAGGTGCCGATGACCGAAACGGGGATGGCCGTGGCGACGATCAGCGTGGGCGCGAAGGAGCGCAGGAACAGCAGCAGCACCAGTACGGCGAGGGCTCCGCCGATCCACAGATTGCTCAGCACCAGGCTGATGGCCGATTCGATGTACTCGGTCTCGTCGTAGACCTGGGTGAGGGTGAGGCGCTCCTCGGCGAGGATGCCGGCATTGAGTTCCTCCAGCGCTTCCCTGAGTCCGGCCATGACCTCAAGCACGTTGGTGCCCGATTCGCGCTGCACGTTGACGGCGATGGCCGGATCGCCCACCTGGCGCACGGACACCGTGGGTTGCTCGTAGCCGAAGCGGGTTTCGGCCAGATCCCGCACGAAAACGCGCTCGCCCGAGGCGGTGCGCAGGGCGATGCGCCCGACCTCCTCGGGCGTGGTCAGCTCGGCGACGGTGCGCACGATGTAGCGGCGCTTGCCCTCATCGAAGCTGCCGGCGGAGATGTTGACGTTTTCCGCGTCGAGACCACGGATGAATTCGTTGAGGGTGAGGCCCACCGCCGCGAGCCGTTCCGGGTCCACCACCACCTGCAGCTCGCGCTCCCGGCCGCCGAACAGATTGCTGCGCGCCACCCCCGGCACCCGCTCGAAGCGCGCCTTGATGTAGTCCTCGGCAAAGATCTGGTAGGTATGAATCGGGTTGGGATTGTCGGGCCGCGGCTTGAGGACGAACCAGGCGATGGGCTGGTCATCGGTGTTGACCGTGGAGATGACCGGGCGCTCGGCATCGAGGGGGATGTTGCGCACCTGGTTGAGGCGGTTGCTGACCTTGAGCAGCGCCGCGTCCATGTCCGTGCCGGGGGCGAAGGTCAGCACGACGCGGCCCTGGCTGTCCCGCGACTCGGATTTCATCTCCTCCAGGCCCTCGACGCTTTTAAGCTCGTCTTCCTGGCGCTGGACGATTTCCTTTTCCACCTCCTCGGGACTGGCACCCGGCCAGAGGGTGGTGACGGTGATCTCCGGGCGCGAGACTTCCGGGGTCAGCTGGATGGGGGTGCGAAACAGGGAAATCAGGCCGAACAGCACCACCAGCAGCACGCCGACGGTGACGCCCACCTGGCGCCGGACGGACAGGTTGATCAGGCTCATGGCGCGCCATTCCCCGACGGGGCGGTGCCGCGGCGCAGGTTCTGTCCGGGGCGCAGCCGCTCGTTGCCGCGGATCACGACCTCGTCGCCGGCCGCCAGTTCGCCGTCCAGGGGTTCGACGACAAAGGCTGAGTCGGCGGCACCCAGAACGCGCACTTCGAGGATTTGTGCCTGATCCTCCACCACCCGCACGACCTGGCCGCCGCCGTCGGGCCGAGGAATGAAGGCATCCTTGGGCACCAGCAGGGCCGCTCCCTCGAACTCGCGGGCAAAGCGCACCCGCGCCAGCATGCCGGGCAGGATCTCAGCGGCGGGATTGGCGACCTCGATCTGCACCGGAAAGGTACGCGCGCCCAGATCGGCGCGCGGCACGATGGCGCGGATCCGTCCGCTGAAGTCGCGCCCGGGAAGGGCGTCGAAGCTGACTTCGGTTGCATCGCCGGGGCGTACAAGGCCCAACTGGTTCTCGGGCACCGGCACCATGACGTGAATGACGGAGAGATCGTCGATCTCCACCAGCGTGTCGCCCTCGCGCAGCCATTGGCCCACCTCGCTGGCCTCGCGGGCCACCACCCCGGCGAAGGGGGCGCGGATGGTCATGCGCGCAAGGCGGTCTTCGAGAATCCTCACCGCCGCGCGATGGCGCTGGGCGCTTTGGCGCAGGCTGTCGAGTTCGGTCTGGCGGCCCTGAAATTCTTCCTCGGAAATGAATTTTTGTCGGTGCAGATCATCGGCGCGACGCAGGTCGCTTTGCGCCTTGGCGATGCGCGCCTCGACCTCGCCCAGGGTAAAGCGGGCTTCCTCGAGCATCAGCTCATGACGATGGGTGCGCAGCTGCGCCAGCACCTCGCCCTTGGCGACCCTCTGGCCGCGACGCGCGGCAAGGCTTGCCACCAGCCCCTCGACCTCGGCGGCCACGGCGGCGCTGTAACGTGGCTCGGCGGTGCCGACCAGGGGCAGGGTCAGGCGCGGCTGTCCCTGCTCCACCCGCGCGGTGACCACCAGGGCGGGGGGCGGGCCGCTGTTGGCGTTGGGCTGCGCGGCGACCGGATTGGAGAGGAGAAGCGCCAGAAGAAGCAAAACCAGGAAGGGCATGGGGAGGAACTTCCTTTCGGCGAAAGCCAGGGTCCAGCCTGTCAATTATTTCCCAAAGGCAGGGGCTGTCAAGACGACTCGCCGCTCCGGGCACAAGAAAGCCTCGCGGCCCTGGGGGCGGCGAGGCTTGGTTTGTCCATCAGCCGGCGGCGGTCTTGCGCCGGCGGCTGCCGTCGCTCATCACCTGGTAGGCGCAGAATTCACCGCACATGGTGCAGGCGCCGTGTTCCTCGTCGACGCCCGATTCGGCGCGCAGGCGCCGCGCCTTGTCCGGGTCGATGGCCAGGCGGAACTGACCTTCCCAGTCAAGCGCCTTGCGGCAGCGCGCCATGGCGATGTCCTTGTCCATGGCGCCGGGAACGCCCTTGACGATGTCGGCGGCATGGGCGGCGATGCGGCTCGCCATCACTCCTTCGTGCACGTCCTCGATGGTGGGCAGGCGCAGGTGCTCGCTGGGCGTGACGTAGCAGAGAAAATCGGCGCCGGCGGCCGCCGCCAGGGTGCCGCCGATGGCGCAGGTGATGTGGTCGTAGCCCGGCGCGATGTCCGTCACCAGGGGGCCGAGCACATAGAAGGGCGCGCCGTGGCAGAGGCGCTTCTGCAGGGCGATGTTGGCCTCGATCTGGTTGAGGGGCACATGGCCCGGCCCCTCGATCATCACCTGCACGCCGGCGGCGTTGGCCCGCTGAGTCAGTTCGCCGAGGACGATGAGCTCGTGAATCTGGGCGCGGTCGGTGGCGTCGGCCAGGCAACCGGGGCGAAAGCCGTCTCCCAGGGACAGGGTGGCGTCGTAGGGTTTGACGATCTCCAGCAGCCGGTCGAAATGCTCATACAGGGGATTTTCGGCGTTGTTGTAGGCCATCCATTCGACGGTGAAGGAGCCGCCGCGCGACACCACATCCAT
Source organism: Geoalkalibacter sp. (assembly GCF_030604225.1). Taxonomy (GTDB): domain Bacteria; phylum Desulfobacterota; class Desulfuromonadia; order Desulfuromonadales; family Geoalkalibacteraceae; genus Geoalkalibacter. The sequence continues at coordinate 12,918 of NZ_JAUVWH010000048.1, read as the reverse complement.
CAGGCGTCCCTCGCGGTTCATGCGCTCCACCGTGGCGCGGGTCACGCCGCAGTGCACGGTGATGAAGTCGACCCCGTCGTCGAGGTGCTTGATGACGCCGTTGAAGATGTCGTCGATGGTCATGTCGACGATGGCCTTTTTCTGGCGCAGCACCGTATCGACGGCCGCCTGGTAGATGGGCACGCTGCCGATGCACACGCCGGTCTCGGCGATGATGGCGGCGCGGATTTCATCCACCGGTCCGCCGGTGGAGAGATCCATGATGGCGTCGGCCCCGGCGCGCACGGCCACACGGGCCTTTTCCAGTTCCTTGTCGATGCTGGTGTCGTCCTTGCTGGTGCCGATGTTGGCGTTGACCTTGGTGCGCAGGCCCTTGCCCACGGCCAGGGGGATGCCGTTCTTGCGCTTGTTGTTATGACAAATGATGGCCGTGCCCTCGGCAATGCGCGCGCGCAGCAGCTCGGCGTCGATGTTTTCGGCGGCCGCGGCCTGGCGCATGAGATCGGTGACGATGCCCTGGCGGGCGGCTTCGAGTTGCGTCATGAGTGAACCTCGCAGATTTGAAAAGGTGCCAAGACCTTGAAAAGCTCTTTGCCCGGACACGGATCACATCTGATCAAAGCGGATCAATCAGGGGCATGATTTCATCAGACCTGATCAGATTTGATCCGTGTACAAAAAGATCCTGAATTTTAAAAAGGGTATACATTATAGGCCGGGCGTCGAAAAACGGCACGGAAAAAATTTCGGATTCATGAATGTTTTACGCGTCGCCCATCTCCCGCGCCGCCTGCCGGTGATTGACCGGTCCCTGGCCGGCGCCCAAGGGGCGCGCGGCGGCGATGGCGGCGGCAATGAAGGCCTTGGCGGCGGCGACCGCCTGGACCAGGGGGCGGCCTTGGGCGAGGTAGGTGGCGATGGCCGCGGAAAAGGTGCAGCCGGTGCCGTGGGTGTTGCGGGTGGCGATGCGCGGGGTGCTGAAGCGGTGCAGCCGCTCGCCCTCCAGCAGCAGGTCCACGGCCTCGCCCTCCAGGTGGCCGCCCTTGATGAGCACGTTGCGCGCGCCCATCGTCTGGAGCTTTCGCGCCGCGCTTTCCATCTCCGCGAGGTCACGCACCTTCATGGCACATAGGGCCTCGGCCTCGGGCAGATTGGGGGTGAGCAGGTAGGTGCGCGGCAACAGGTGCTCACGTAGCGCCCGCACGGCCTCCTGCTCCAGCAGGGAGGCGCCGCCCTTGGCGATCATCACCGGATCGACCACCGCCGGCAAGCGCCGCTCCTGGATAGCGGCGCCGACCAGTTTCACGATTTCGGCGTTGAACAGCATGCCGGTTTTCAGGGTATCGGTGCCGATATCGTCGAGCACCGCCGTCAACTGCGCGCCGACGAATTCCGCCGGCACGGCGTGGATGGCGCTGACCCCCAGGGTGTTTTGCGCGGTGAGGGCCGTGATGACGCTGGTGCCGTAGGCGCCGAGCAGGCTGATGGTCTTGAGGTCGGCCTGGATGCCGGCGCCGCCGCCGGAATCGGAACCGGCGACCGTCAGCACGCGGCCGCGGGGAAAGGGCTGGCGGGCATTAAATTGCAGGGCGATTTCGCGCGCCGCCAGCCAGGGCTCGGCGGCCTGGGCGACGGCGGAGATCACCGCCACGGCATCGGCGCCGGCGGCGATCAGTTCGGCGGTGCGCTCGCGATCGATGCCGCCGATGGCGACGATGGGAATCCGCACCGCCTGGCGCACGTGACGCAGGGTTTCCACCCCCACCACCACCGCATCGTCCTTGCTGGCGGTGGGATACATGCTGCCCAGGCCGATGTAGTCGGCCCCGTCGCTCTGGGCGCGCAGGGCCTGCTCGAGGGTGCGCGTGGACACGCCGATGAGTTTGTCCGGTCCCAGCAGTCGACGTGCCTCGGCCACGCCGCCGTCGCGCTGGCCGAGATGCACCCCGTCGGCGTCGGCCTCGCGGGCCAGTTGCGCCGAATCGTTCACGATGAACAGGGCGTCGGCCGCGCGGCACAGGGCGCCGAGGCGCGTCGCGACCTCCAGGCGTTGCTCATAAGGGCGTGATTTATCGCGATACTGCAGGATGCGCGCCCCGCCCTTGAGAGCGTCCTGAATGCGCTTTTCGGCATCGGGAGAGGCGGCGTCGGTGATCAGGTAGAGTCCATGGATCATGGGAGCCTCGCGTGGGACGCGGTCCAAAGAAAATCGCCGCGATCGGTTGGATAACCGCTGCGGCGACGAATGAATCGGCTGGGGGCGAAATGCCTTCGAGGAAAAAACTCTCTGACCTCAGGCGGCAACGACGATGCGACGATTGAGCAGGTCGATTTCCTCGATGCTGCCGGCGATCTCTTCAATCTTGCCGAAGGCGTCGATGAGCCGCAGGCCGTTCTTGCCGGGGAGAATCGAGGCGATATGGTGCAGGTCGCGTTCTTCCTTGCCGAAAATCAGATGAAAGCCGCCGGGATCGAGACACATGGTTAACCCTCCTTTAAATCCTTATTTCGGAAGCTAAAGGATCTGCCCTGGGGTGTCAATAGCGTTGCATGATAAAAATGTCCCTGTGTCGCGGGTCTCGCTTCTTTACATGCCCCGGGCCGCGTGATAAATAAGGGCCTTTCCAGAATCCTTTTCTCCGGGGATTTTTCTCGCCATGCCCGTTTCCCGCCCAACTCATGTCGATATCGATCTTGCCGCCCTGCGCCACAATTTTCGCCTGGTGCGGCGTCAAGCCGGCGACGCCCGCCGGATTCTTGCCATCGTCAAGGCCGATGCCTACGGCCACGGTGCTCGCGAGGTGGCCCGCGTCCTGGAGGCCGAGGGCGCGGACCTGTTCGGCGTGGCGCTGCTGGAAGAGGCCAAGGATTTGCGCGCCGCCGGAATCCGCGCGCCCATCCTGATCCTCGGCGGCATCTATCCGGGCCAGGAGGCTGGGTTTTTTCAGCCCGACCTGATTCCCTGCATCTTCGATCTGGAAACCGCGCGCCGCCTCAACGCGGCGGCCCGTGCCGCCGGGCGGATCCTTGATTGTCACATCAAGGTCGACACGGGCATGGGCCGGGTGGGGTTTTTCAACGGCGAACTGGATCTCGTCCTGCCCGAACTGACCAAGCTCGCCAACCTGCGCGTCGATGGCGTGATGTCGCATCTATCGGTGGCCGATGAACTGCCGCATCCCTTCACCGAGGAGCAACTGGGGCGCTTTCGCCAGGCGGTGGCGCGCATCCGCGCCGCCGGCCACGCCCCGCGCTATCTGCACATCGCCAACAGCGCGGCGCTTTTTGCCCATGACATTCCCGAATGCAACCTGGTGCGGCCAGGCATTGTGCTCTACGGCGCGCTACCGTCGTCCCAATTCGCCGGGCGCCTCGACCTGCGGCCGGTCATGCACTGGCGCACCTCCATCGCCATGCTCAAAACCCTGCCGGCGGGCAGCGGGGTGAGCTACGGACGACGCTTCATCGCTACCCGCCCGACGCTGCTGGCGACCTTGCCGGTCGGCTACGCCGACGGCTACAACCGGGGCTTGACCAATCGCGGAGAAGTGCTGGTGCGCGGCTGCCGGGCGCCCGTGGCCGGCACGGTGTGCATGGACTGGACCATGGTCGATGTCACCGATGTGCCCGGCGTGCAGGTGGGCGACGAAGTCACCCTGCTCGGCGAGGCCGACGGTCAATGGATTCGCGCCGAGGACTGGGCGGAGAAAATCGGCACCATTCCCTACGAGGTCTTCTGCCAGGTGAGCAAGCGGGTGCCGAGAATCGTCAAAGGCTGACGCCTTTGTCATTTGTCCTTGGTCCTTTGTGGTCGGTGAGTCATTGTGGCTTTCGTGCCCGAAACCGCGCCGCCTGGATTTTTTTCCTTTGAACAAAGGACCAAGGACAAATGACCAAGGACAATTTTTTTCTTGCCCTTGATCTCGGTACCACCACCCTGGTCGGACGGCTGCTGGGCGGGGGCGGGGAGGTGCTGGCCGAGGAGCGCCGAGCGAACCCGCAGGGCGCGGTGGCGTCCGACATCATCCGGCGTCTGGAGGCGGCGCGGAGTGGGCGCGGGGCGGAGCTGCAAGGGCTTCTGGCGCAGGGGGTTCAAGCCCTGACTGTCGACCTGCTGCGGCAGGCCGGGGTTGAGTCGGCGCGGCTGGGCGGGGCCGCCCTGGCCGCCAATCCGGGCATTGCTCATCTGCTTGCCGGCGAAACCGTCGATAGTCTGCTGTTTCCCCCCCATCGCCCCAACTTTCGCGGCGGCGCGTTGTTCCCCGCAACGCGCTTCGGTCTGGATCTGCCCTGTTCCATCTATCTTTTTCCCCTGGTGTCGGGCTACGTGGGCGGTGATCTGGTGGCTTTTCTCTTCGGCCAGGACGAACCTGCCGCCGCGACCCTGTATGTCGACATCGGCACCAACGCCGAACTGGCGCTGTACGCCGCGGGCCGCCGGCTGGTTAGTTCGGTGGCGGCGGGGCCGGCCTTCGAGGGCGGCGAGATCGCCTGCGGCATGATGCGCGGCCCCGGAGCCGTGGACGCGGTCAGGGTCGCGGGGGATCGCTTGCAACTGACCCTGGTGGGGACGAGCGCGCCGCGCGGCATCTGCGGCAGCGGGCTGGTGACGGCGGTGGCGGCGGCGCTCGACGGAGGTCTCATGGACCGGGCCGGAACCTTGCGGGCTCCGGGGGAAGTGACCACCAATCTGGCGCGCTACCTGACGGAGAAAAACGGGCAGCGGGCCCTGCGGCTCTATCGCGATGCCGCCGTCGAGCTGTTCCTCACCCAGGATGAGATCCGTGCGTTCCAGTTGGCCAAGGGGGCGGTGCATGCCGGCGCGGCCTGCCTGCTGGAGCGGGCCGGGGTCAGGGCGGAGGAGTTGGGCGAGGTGGTGGTGACGGGCGCATTCGGCGCCGCCCTGGGGCGCGAAACCCTGAAAAAAGTTGCCATGCTGCCGGAATCCATGATAGAAAAAATCCGTTTTGAAACCGATGGCGCCCTGCGCGGCGTCACCCGTTTTCTGACCACGGCGGGGGCCGAAACCCGGGTGGCGCAACTGGCCGCGGCCCTGCGTCCCTACCCCCTGTCCGGCACTCCCGCCTTTGAAAAGGCCTTTATCGCAGCGCTCAACTTCTGAAAACCGCCGTTTCCGTCGGTTTTTTTTGTTTTCGGCCCATCGCCAACGTTAGGGAAAGGATTCCTCCATGGCCAGCATCAAGCGTGCGCTCATCAGTCTTTCGGACAAGACCGGCATTGTCGAGTTTGCCCGCGAACTCGCGGGGTTCGGGGTGGAAATTCTCTCCACCGGCGGCACCGCCAAGCTGCTGCGCGACAGCGGCCTCCCGGTCAAGGACGTCTCCGAGTTCACCGGGTTTCCCGAGATGCTCGACGGCCGCGTCAAAACCCTGCATCCCAAGGTGCATGGCGGGCTGCTCGGCCTGCGCGACAACCCCGAGCACGTCGCCACCATGGCCAAGCACGGCATCGAACCCATCGACATGGTGGTGGTCAATCTCTATCCCTTCGAGGCCACCGTCGCCAAGCAGGGCTGCACCCTGGAAGACGCCATCGAGAACATCGACATCGGCGGGCCGACCATGCTGCGCAGCGCCGCCAAGAACAACCGCGACGTGACGGTTATCGTCGATCCCGCCGATTACGCCCCGGTGTTGGCCGAGATGAAGGCCGCGCAGGGCGCGGTGTCCCGCGACACCAATTTCAGCCTGGCCGTGAAGGTGTATCAGCACACCGCCGCCTACGACGGCGCCATCTCCAACTGGCTGGGCAAGAAGCTCGGCGCCGAGTCCGCCGAATTTCCGCCGACCCTGACCTTTCAGTTTCACAAGGCGCAGGACATGCGCTACGGGGAGAATCCCCACCAGAAGGCCGCCTTCTACGTCGAGCGCGACATCCGCGAGGCGTCCATCGCCACGGCCCGTCAGCTTCAGGGCAAGGAACTCTCCTACAACAATATCGCCGATACCGATGCCGCCCTCGAATGCGTCAAGCAGTTCAGCGAGGGGCCGGCCTGCGTCATCGTCAAGCACGCCAACCCCTGCGGCGTCGCCCTGGGCAAAAACCTTCTCGATGCCTACGGCCGGGCCTTTTCAACGGATCCCGAATCGGCCTTCGGCGGCATCATCGCCTTCAACCGCGAGCTCGACGCGGCCACCGCGAAAGCGATTGTCGATCAGCAGTTCGTCGAGGTGATCATCGCGCCGAAAGTGACCGCGGAAGCCTCGCAGGTGGTGGCGGCCAAGAAAAACGTGCGCCTGCTCCAATGCGGCTTCTGGCCCGAGAAGTCCCCGTCCCGGCTCGATCTCAAGCGGGTCAACGGCGGCCTGCTGGTGCAGGATACGGATCTCGATCTGCTCGATGAAATCAAGGTCGTGACCAAGCGCCGGCCCACCGACCAGGAGATGGAGGATCTGCTCTTCACCTGGCGGGTCGCCAAGTTCGTCAAGTCCAACGCCATCGTCTACGGCAAGGCCGGCATGACCATCGGCGTCGGCGCTGGCCAGATGAGCCGCGTAAACTCGGCGCGCATCGCCGCCATCAAGGCCGAGCATGCCGGGCTTGAGGTCAAGGGCTCGGTGATGGCCTCGGATGCCTTCTTCCCCTTCCGCGACGGCATCGACAACGCGGCCGCCAACGGCATCGCCGCGGTCATCCAGCCCGGCGGCTCGATCCGTGACGAGGAAGTCATCGCCGCCGCCGACGAGCACGGCATGGCCATGGTGTTCACCGCCATGCGCCATTTCCGGCATTGATGGATGTAGGGGCGCAGCATGCTGCGCCCTGGGCGAGGCAGCGCCTCGCCCCTACAACGGCATGGCAACCAGGGTGCAGCAGGTTGCGCCCCTACGATGTATTTAATAAAGACAAAGAAGAGGTGAGAGATGAAGATTCTGGTGGTCGGTGGAGGGGGGCGCGAACACGCCCTGGTCTGGAAAATCGCCCAATCGCCCCTGGTGGCGCGGGTCTGGTGCGCGCCGGGCAATCCCGGCATCGCCCAGCTTGCCGAGTGCGTGGACATTGCCGCCGACGATCTCGAGGGCCTGTTGACCTTTGCCGTGGAGCAGGACATCGACCTCACCGTGGTGGGTCCCGAGGCGCCCCTGACCCTGGGCATCGTCGATCGTTTCCGCGCGGCGGGACTGACCATCTTCGGCCCGACCCAGGCGGCGGCGCGTCTGGAAGGGAGCAAGGGCTTCTCCAAGGATCTCATGGCCAAATACGGCATTCCCACGGCGGCCTACCGGCGCTTTTCCGATCGTGACGAGGCGGTGGCCTACATCCGCGCCCAAGGCGCGCCCATCGTCGTCAAGGCCGACGGTCTGGCCGCCGGCAAGGGCGTGGTGGTGGCGACCGGCATCGACGAGGCGGTGGCGGCGGTGGACGCCATCATGGTCGACGGGGCGTTCGGCGCCGCCGGTGCCGAGGTGGTCGTCGAGGAGTTCATGGACGGCGAGGAGGCTTCCTTTTTCGTCTTCACCGACGGCACCAACATCCTGCCCCTGGCATCGGCCCAGGATCACAAGCGCATCTTCGACGGTGACCGGGGGCCGAACACCGGCGGCATGGGCGCCTATTCCCCGGCGCCGGTGGTCACCGCCGAGATCCACCGCAAGATTCTTGAAACCATCGTGCGTCCCACCATCGTCGGCATGGCGCGCGAAGGCTGTCCCTACGCCGGAATTCTCTACGTGGGGTTGATGATCGCCCAGGGCAAGGCGCGGGTAGTGGAGTACAACGCTCGCTTCGGCGATCCCGAGGCGCAACCTCTGATCATGCGCCTCAAGTCCGACATCGTGCCTGTGCTGCTCGGCTGCGCGCGCGGCGAAATGCGCCAGACCGAGCTCGAATGGCACGACAAGGCGGCGGTTTGCGTGGTCATGGCCTCGGGCGGCTATCCCGGTCCCTACGAGAAGGGGTTTGCCATCTCGGGGCTGGACGAGGCGGCGAAGATCGAGGATCTCTTCGTCTTTCACGCCGGCACCGCCGCCCGGGACGGCCAGATCGTCAACACCGGCGGCCGGGTGCTCGGCGTCACCGGCCTGGGCGCCACGGTGGCGGAGGCCATCGCCAAGGCTTACCAAGGCGTGGAGCGGATTTCCTGGCAAGGCGCCCGGTACCGCCGCGACATCGGCCGGAAGGCTTTGAATCGGAACGTATAAGAATTTTCACCGCTGAGGCCGCAGGGTACGCCGAGGGAAATCACTGAGGAAATTTTTCTCTGCGACCTCCGCGCGCTCTGCGGTGAGGCCATTTTTACGACGGAGAGTTAAGTTATGAGCACTCAGCCGCTGGTTGGAATTCTGATGGGCAGCGACAATGATTACGAGGTGATGGTCGAGGCGGGCAAGGCCCTCAAGGAACTGGGCATCGGTTTCGAGATGGTCGTGTCCAGCGCCCATCGCACGCCCGAGCGCACCGCCGCCTATGTGCGCAGCGCCCGCGAGCGTGGGTTGAGGGTGCTCATCGCCGGCGCCGGTGCCGCCGCCCATCTGGCCGGCGTGGTGGCCGCCGAAACCACCTTGCCGGTGGTGGCGGTGCCCATCGATTCAAGCGCCCTGCAGGGTCTCGATGCCCTGCTCGCCATGGTGCAGATGCCCGCCGGCATTCCCGTGGCGACCATGGCCATCGGTAAGCCCGGCGCGCGCAACGCCGGTATTTTTGCCGCTCAGATCCTCGGTGCCGCGGACCCGGCCATGGCCGCGCGGCTTGCCGAGTTCAAGGAAAAAATGGCCGCCGGCGTCGTCGCCAAATCCGACGCCCTGCAAAAGCGCCTTGCCGAGGACGGGTTCTGCTGAGGGCGGCCTGATGCGCGCTTTCCCTTGACAAAATAGTTTGTGCGCTTTAATGTCTACGGCAACAGTGATTTCCGGCGAGAGGTTGTGCCCATGAAAATGCTTGCGCCCGTGCTTATCGTTTTAGCCGCGCTGGTGGCGGTTCCGGTTTTTTCCGAGGAGCCGAACCTGGAGATTCCCGATGCGGTGGTGTTTCCCGCCCGCCTGGGTGACGTGAACTTCAGCCATGTCGACCACGCTCGCTGGGTTCCTGATTGTAATACCTGTCATCACATGGAAACCTACGACAAGTGCAGTTCCTGTCACGGAGCGCGGCCTGATGCCCGCAAGAAGACCGACGCCTTTCACATGCAGTGCAAGGGCTGCCATCAGGAACAAAACCTGAGCACCAACTGCTCGGATTGCCATATCCGCTAGGCTCACCCCCCCATCTCTTCTTCATCAAACCGACGCCGGTCCCGCCGTGCGTCGGTTTTTTGTTCCTGCCCCCTGTTTTTTGACACCTCCCTTGCCGCCTTCTCACCCCTCAGCGCTGGAGTAACGGCCTCGAATCCTTTCTTTCCGCCACGGCATGTATTTTGTATGTGTGGTTGATGGATTGTTGCATGTTAATTCATGGATGCACAGGAAAGACTATTAATGATTCCTGCTCTTCGGTCCCTTGCTTCTGGCGTCGGTTCCCGCGACCGGCGCGGTGCGCGGCTTTCCCGGCGACTCTTGCTGGGGGGCGCCGCGCTGTTCCTGCTGGCCGCGGCGGCGGTGGAAGCCTCCGACCCCGGTTGTCTGACCGCCGAATGCCATGGCGACCTGGGCAAAGCGCGGCATTTGCATGGTCCGGTGGGGGCGGGCGAATGCCTGCCCTGCCACCAGCAGGGCAAGGGCCGGCATCCGCAGGGGGGGGCGGAGATGAAACTCGTCGCCGAGGGCGACGCCCTGTGCCTGATGTGCCATGCCGACCCGCGCGCCGGGAGGGAAAAGGCTCACTCGGCCCTGGCCCTGGGGTGCACGGGTTGTCACGATCCCCACGGCGGCGCCTTTCCCGGCATGTTGTCGGCTTCGGGATCGCAGCTCTGTCGGGATTGCCACGCCAATCCCGCCGATGAATTCCCCGTGGCGCACCGTCCGGTCAAGGCCGGCAGCTGCACCCTCTGCCATCGTCCCCACGCCGGGTACGGCGAGGCGGTGCTCATCGCTCCCATGACCGAGTTGTGCAGCCGCTGCCACAGCGGCAAGACCCGCGACCGCAAGCATCTCCACGGCCCTGTGAAGGACGGTGACTGCACCGCCTGCCACGGCGCCCACGGCGGCAAGGAAAAGGGCCTGCTGCCGGCGCGCGGCGCCCAGCTGTGCGCCGAGTGTCACGAGAGCAAGCAAACCGCCGCCGTGCAGCACACCCCAGTGCGCGAGGGTGATTGCGGCGGCTGCCACGATGCCCACGGCTCCAACGCGCCCTTTCTGCTGCCCGCCCCGGGCAATGAGCTGTGCTATTCCTGTCACGGCGACAAGGAATCCCTGCGCGCCATGAAGAACGTGCATCCCATCGTCACCCAGGGCTGCGTGCAATGCCACGACCCCCACGGCGGGGCGACCGCCGCCATGCTGCCCGCCCAGGGCGATGCGCTCTGCGTCTCCTGTCACGAAGCCGTGGGGCGCCAGGCGGCGGAGGCCCAATCGCACCACGCGGCGATTCCCGACGCCGGCTGCGCGGCCTGTCACGACCCGCACGGGACCGGCAATCATCGCCTGTTTCCCACGCCCGGCGCCCAGGTCTGCTACGAGTGCCATGCCGACATGGCGCAAACCGTGGCCCAGGCCGCCTTTCAGCACGGCCCCGTCGAAGCCGGGGAATGCTGGATCTGCCACAATCCCCACGGCTCGCCCTACGCGCCGCTGCTCAAGGGCTATTATCCCGAGGAGTTCTACACCGAATTCGAGTTGGGCAACTACGATCTGTGCTTTGCCTGTCATGATCGGCAGGCCTTCATCTACGACCGCACCGCCGACCTGACGGGATTTCGCAACGGCGATGCCAATCTGCACTATTTGCACGTCAATCGCCCGGTGAAAAGCCGGGTGTGCAAGAGCTGCCACGGGGTCCACGGCGCCGATCAGCCCAAACTCATCAAGAGCCGCATTCCCGGCTTCGGCGCCTGGGAGATTCCCATCCGCTTCGAGCAACACGATACGGGCGCGACCTGCTTCGTGGGCTGTCACAAGCCCAAGACCTACGATCGGGTGAAGCCGGTGCGGTATTAGACCGGGGCTCACGGACGGGCACCGACAGGTACGGACGGGCAGGGACGGACACACTTAAGGGTAGTGGATGATGAAACGGGTCATTCGGCAAATGATGCTGGTGGGGTTGGTGGCGGGGGCCTTGGGGGCCTGCGCGCCGGCGCAGCCCGAGCGGCAGCGGTTTTTCTGGCCGCCGGGGACGGCCAATCCGCGCATCGAATATGTCGATTTTTACGAGAAGGCCGAGGATGCGCGGCGCGGCGCGCCCAACCGGGTGCGCGACGCGATTCTCGGCAAGGAACGGCCCCAGCCGCTCTTCGACCGGCCGGTGGACGTGGCCTCCGACGGGCGCGGGCGTTTCTACGTCTCCGATGCCGGTACGCGCCGCGTGCACGTGCTCGATCTAGAGACCTTCACCACGGGTTTTCTCGGCGATGAAAAGGGCAGCCCCTTCGATTTTCGCCTGCCCCATGGTCTGGGTATTGACGGCGCGGGGCAAGTTTATGTCAGCGACATCCAGCAGCATCAGATTCACGTCTTCGGCGCCGACGGCCGTTTTCTGCGCAGTCTCGGCGGCGGGCAGCTGGAAAACCCCGCCGGACTCGCCGTGGCGCCCGACGGCAGCCGCCTGTGGGTCGCCGAGCCCCAGCAGCATCGCATCGTCGTCCTTGATGCCGCAGGCGCGCTGGTGCAGCGCTTCGGGGAGCGCGGCAGCCGCCCCGGCAGCTTCAATTACCCTCTGGATGTGGATCTCGACCCGGCGGGCAACCTCTATGTGCTCGATTCCCTCAACGCGCGGGTGCAGGTATTCGATGCCGCGGGCAAGTTCCTGCGTCAGTTCGGCGAGCGCGGCACGGCCCTGGGCTCCTTCCAGATCCCCAAGGCGCTGGCCGTCGATGCCTCCGGGCATGTCTACGTGACCGATGCCCGGGCGCACCGCTTCGTGATTTTTGATCTCGAGGGCCGCCACCTGCTGACCATCGGCGGCAAGCATTCGGCCTCGGGCGGTGTTGCTCCCGGCGGCTTCCTGCTGCCCGGCGGCATCGACGCCGACGATCAGGACGGCATCTACGTGGTCGACGGACTCAACCGCATGGTGCACCGTTTCCAGTATCTCAACGACGCCTGGCTCGCCGCCCATCCCATCAAGAGCGGCGAGGCGGCGGTGCCGACACGCTAGAAGGAAGCAGGTTTTTCCCATGCACGGACGATTCGCTCACAGCATGTTCGCCGCGGCCCTGATCCTGGGCCTACTGCTGGTCGCCGGGCCGGCGGCGGCGCTGCGCATCGTCTATCCGGCGGACAAGACCTACGTCACCAAGTCCAACTATCTGATTCTCAAGACCGACGATCCGGCCATCACCGGCGTCACCGTGAGCCTCAACGGTACCGAGAGCGATCTCATCGACATCAGCGACGAGGTCTACCGCAACGCCTTCGGCGACATCATCATCCTGATTCCCTCCTGGAATCCCGGGCGCAACCAGATCGTCGTCGCCGCCTTCAAGGAAGAGCGCCGCGTCGCTCGCGAGGCGGCGAGCATCGTTTACCTGCCCAGCCTCAACACCTATCCGCCCAAGGATTTCGAGGCCTTCGTCATGCACACCGCCCAAGGCGAGGCCCTGTGCGCGCCCTGTCACCACATGAATCCGACCCCCGCGCAGCTGCGCGGCGACACGGCGGCGACCAACCCCTGCGGCGACTGCCACAAGGGCATGCTCGAGCGTAAATACGTGCACGGCCCGGCGGGCGTGTGGGACTGCGTGACCTGCCATGAGAGCGACAGCCAGCCCAACCGCTATCGCCTGAGCGCCAGCGAGGCCGAACTGTGCAACGGCTGCCACACGGACAAGACCGAGGAATTCAAGAACCGCAAATACGCCCACGG
>NZ_JAUVWH010000128.1 GCF_030604225.1 Geoalkalibacter sp. | reverse complement strand
CTCACCGGCGTCATGCACCAGGAAATCATCATCGACAATTTCTTCACCATCGAGCAGGCTCTCAAGATTCATTCCGGTTACTACGGCGTGGCGGACGATCCCGCCTGGCGGCGGGTGCTCATCGAGCGCCTGGGCCTCGGTCCCCACCTCAAGAAATCCATGAACAAGCTCTCCGGCGGCCTCAAGCGGCGCTTCATGGTGGCCAAGGCGCTGATCCATAAGCCGCGCCTGCTGATCCTCGACGAACCGACGGCGGGCGTGGACGTGGAGCTGCGCCGCACCCTGTGGAATTTCGTGCGCGAGATCAACGGCGACGGCACCACGGTGCTGCTCACCACCCACTATCTGGAAGAGGCCGAGGAGATGTGCGGGCGCATCGCCATCATGAATCACGGCGAACTGATCGCGCTTGAACCCACACGCGATTTGCTGGCCCGCCTGGACGGGCGGCGGCTGGTGCTCTATCTCGCAGGGGATCCCCGGCCCCTGCCGGCGGGGCTGGTCGCCTTGGGCGCGCAGTGGGACACGGCGGCCGCCAGCCTGAGCCTGCCCCTGGCGCCCGAGAGAGCCGCCATGGATCTCTTGCGGGAGCTGCAGCCCTATGGTTTGCCGATTCGTGATCTGGAGGTCAAGCGCGCGGGACTCGAGGAGGTGTTTCTGGATTTGACCGGCAGCTCCGGCGGGAGGGACGCATGAAAGAGCCGATTTCCGCGCCGTCCTGGGCGCCCTGGCGACCCTTCGTCACTTTGTTGCGGCGCGAGGTCTGGCGCTTCTGCAAGGTGGCCGGGCAGACCCTGCTGACGCCCATCATCACCGCCTCGCTCTATCTGTTCGTCTTCGGCGCGACCCTCGGCGAGCGCATCGAGGTGCTGGAGGGGTTCAGCTACGCCCAGTTCGTGGTGCCGGGACTGATTCTCATGGGGGTGATCAACAACGCCTTCGCCAATTCGTCCTCGTCCCTGTTTGTCGCGCGCTACATCGGCAACATTCTCGACATCCTGGTGACGCCCATCTCCCCGGCCCAGTTCATCCTCGCCTACACCCTGGCTTCCATGCTGCGTGGGCTGCTGGTGGGCGCGGCGGTCTGGGCGATTTCCCTGTTCTTTGCCGAGCTGCCCTGGCACTCGCCCCTGGCGGCCCTGGCCATGGCGGCCCTGGCCAGCTTTCTCTTCGCCCAGTTCGGCCTGATCGCCGCCCTCTACGCCAATACCTTCGACGCCCTCTCCATGTTCAGCAACTTTTTCATCCTGCCCCTCATCTACCTGGGCGGGGTGTTCTATCCCATCTCCATCCTGCCCCCGGTCTGGGAAGGCCTGTCGCGCCTCAATCCCCTCTTCTATCTCATCGACGGCTTTCGCCATGCCCTGCTCGGCGTCGGCGACACCAGCCTGGCGAGCGCCTTCGTTGCGGCGCTGCTCATGGCGGGGGCCCTGTTCGGCTGGGCGGCGCTGCTCATCGCCCGCGGCTACAAGCTGCGCTCCTGAAATACAAAAACGCCCCGGCGCGGGTACGCGAGGGCGTTGTTTGCGGGCGGATGGGGCCTCGTCTAGAAACTGCCGACAAAGCCAATGCGCAGGGCGTCGTCGATGGTCCAGTTTTCCTTGCGGCGATCTTCCTTGAGACGCATGTTCTGGTAGCCGACATAGAGCTTGACCTTGGGCAGCACCGCGTAGGTTAGGCGCACCTCGCTTTCCAGCAGCCGCTCGGAGTCGCGAAAGGAGAAGATCTTGGGCGCGTAGTAGAGCCGCCCGGCCAGGCCCAGGCCCCAGAGTTGCGGTGGAGCGTAGGCGCCGCGCAGGCCGAGGGCGAGGTTGATGAAATCGGTGCTGTGGTCGGCGCTGCCGGCGTAGGCCTTGGCGCCGACGCCCAGTTCGAGGCCGGGGAGGTTGCCGGGCGCGCCGAGGAAATCCAGGCCGAGGCTGCCGAGGGTGGTGCTCTCGTCGCCGTTGTAGAGAAAGCGCGCGTTGGCCAGGGTGGTGCCGTAGTCGTCGCGGGCCAGGGGCCGCTCGTAGGTGAGTTGGAAACTCTCGTCGTTGAAGCCGATGTCGATGGAATCGGCGGCGGCCGCCGTCGCCGCGAGACACAGGGCCAGGGCGAGCAGAATGCGCAGGGTCATGACAACCTCCGGGAAAGGGAATGGGCGGATTAAAATAGCGCGATGCCGGCGACTATGCCACAAGGCAGGGCGGCGGGGCAACCGCAATCGGCTCAGGCCAACGCCAGCACCAGAACCCCGGCGAGCATCACCAGGGTTCCGGCCAGGCGCTCGCGCAAGCCGCGCTCGCCCAACAGCAGCAGGCCGGCCAGGGCGGTGAAGAGCACGCTCAGGCGCTTGACGGCGATCACGTAGGGCACCTGGGCGAGGCTGATGGCGGCCATCTGGCAAAGGGTCACCAACCCGCCGCACAGCCCCACCAGCAGCAGGAAGCCCCAGGGCCGGGCGGCCGCGGGGCCTCCCAGGCGCCGGCGCAGCATCACCAGGGGCAGCATGCCCAGGGCGATGGCGGCGTTGATGGCGATGGCCCAGAGCAGGGGCGAGGAATTGAGCAGGCCGATCTTGTCGATGTTGGCGGAGACGCTCCAGATCAGCGCCACGGCCAGCATCAGGCGCGCGCTGCGCGCGCGCAGCAGGGCGCGGATGGGCTCGCGCCAGCCCCGGCGCCAGTGGCCGATGTTGAGCAGATAGGCGCCGGCGACAATCAGCAACACGCCGAGGATGCCGCTTTTCCCCGGAATTTCCCGGAGCAGCAGGGGCGAGGTGAGGAGCAGGAACAGAGGCGTGAAACTGATCAGGGGCACGCTCAGGGACAGCTCACCCTCGGCGATGGCCTTCATGTAGAGAACCGCCGCGAGGATGTTGAGGGCGGCGCCGGCGAGCAGCGCCGGCCAGAAATGCGGCCCGAGGGTCGCGGGCAGAGCGAAGGGCAGCAGCGGCAGGAGAAAGGGCAGGGCCAACAATCGCCAGGCCCAGGCCATGACATAGGGATCGGCCCCGGCGCGCAGGCCCTGCTTGCCGAAAACGTCCTTGCCCGACTCGAACAGGGCGGTGAACAGGGCAAGGAGCAGCCACATGGGAGGGGCTTAGGCGGCGGTGCGGGGCGGTGGTGGCGCCGCGCCCAAAGAAAAACCCGCGGCCAAGGCGGGTTTCGGGGAACGGCAGGGCAGGGCCGGCTCAGACATCGACAACCTGATCGAATTGGCTGGGGTCGACGGCGCGACCTTCTTCCTGGGCCATGCTCTGGATCAGCAGCTGGCCGCCGAGGCTCGCGGTCTTGCGCACCAGGTTGTCGGCCTGTTCGCCGTTGCGGCTCTTGAAAGCGTCGAGCAGCCGCGAGTGCTCGTTGACCGAGATCTGCATGCGCCCCGGCAAGGACAGGGAGGCCAGGCGCGGGCGGTTGAACTTGATCACCAGTTGGTTGATCAGTTCGGCCAGCTTCTGATTGCCGGCGGCGCGGATGAACAGCTCGTGGAATTCGTTGTGGGTGCGGTAGAAGGCCTTGACGTCACCTTCGTCAGCGAGTTGCTGCAAGCGCTGGTTGATCGCCTCCAGGCGCTCGATTTCCTTGTCGGAGAGTTTTTTCGCCGCGATGCGCGCCGCATAGCCCTCGAGGATCGCCTTGATGGCGTAGAATTCCTTGATGTCGCGCTCCGACAGCGCCGCGACCACCGCGCCCTTGCGGGGAATAACGGTGAGATAACCCTCGGATTCCAGCTGGCGAAAGGCCTCGCGGATCGGGGTGCGGCTGATGCCGAACCGCTCGGCGAGTTCCGGCTCGGCGACCTTTTCCCCGGGTTTCAGCACGCCGCGCAGGATCGCGTCACGAATGGTTTCGAGAATCTTTTCGCGCAGGGTCTGATGGCGTTCGATGGGCTTTTTTTTCACCGGGTTGGCTCCGCATTGGATTCAGCCAATTGTATACAGTATACAGTCATTGTCAAGAAACTTTTCGGAAACATTCAGGCGAAGACCCTCGGCCTTGTGTTTCGCGGGCGGCGCGGCTATGCTCGGAGGCGATGCGCGCAACGCCGCTTGAGGGCGGCATCCCGCGCGGGGAAAGGATGGATCGCCAAGCTATGCCCATGGATTCTCGCCTGCATGTCTCCCTGCCCTACCGGATGCTCGCCGAGCAGGGCGGTTTTCTGCTCGCGCGCCGGCTGCAGCCGGAAATCGCCTTCAAGGGACCCGATCTGGACGAGGTGGACCTGGCCGAGCTGCTGGAGCGCTGGGGCGCCGCGTTTCGCGCCGCGGGCCTTGCGGTGGCGGTTCATGCCCCCTTCATGGATCTCAATCCCGGTGCCGTCGAACCGCTGGTGCGCGAGGTCACGGCCCTGCGCCTCAATCAGGCGCTGGACGCCGCGCAGCGCCTCGGCGCCCGCCGTCTGGTGGTGCATCCCGGCTACGATCGTTGGCGTTATGCCGGCAACGAGGATCTCTGGGTCGAGCAGAGCCTTGGGTTCTGGCCGCCGCTGATCCGGCGCGCGGCCGACGCGGGGGTGGTTCTGGCGCTGGAGAATGTTTTCGAGGATGCTCCGGGCAACCTGGAAAAACTGCTCGCGGCCATCGACTCGCCGTGGTTCGGCCACTGCTTCGACGTCGGCCACTGGCATCTGTTCTGCCGCGAGCGCATATCCCTGGCGGATTGGTTCCAGCGGTTTTCCCGGCACCTGGTGCACCTGCATGTGCATGACAACCTGGGTGAAGGCGACGACCATCTGCCCATCGGCGAGGGACTCATCCCCTTCGCCGAGTTCTTCGCCCTTGTCCGGCGCCACGCGCCCCAGGCAACCCTCACCCTGGAGGCCCATGATCCCGAGAGCCTCCTACGCGCCCTCCTTGCCGTGCGGCCCTTTCTCGTCCCCTGCTGAGGGATCGGCGGCTTCCAGAAGCGGTGCCTTGCAGATACCCCTGCGGCCATAGCGTTCCCGCACCTGATCCACTGCGCGGTCCAGGCGGGCCAAGCGCTCACGCCGCGGCTCGTCGAACAGCTCGGATTGCCCCGCGCCCAGGGGCTCCAGGGCGCTTAGGCTGAGGCCGAGCAGGCGCAGGGGCCGGCGGCCGGCCTCGGTCAGGGTCAGCAGCTCCTTGGCCAGGGCAAAGAGCTCGCCGCCGTTGCTCAGCCCTTGGTTGAGGGTGCGACTGCGGGTGCATTGCTGGAAATCGGCGTATTTGACCTTCAGGGTCAGGCAGCGCCCCTGCAGATCCGAGCGGCGCAGGCGCGCCGCGACCCGTTCACTCAAGTCGAGAAGCTGCCGAAGAATGTCCTCCAGGTCCATTAGATCCTCGCCGTACGTGTCCTCATGCCCCACGGATTTCAGTGCGTCTCGCGCCACCACCGGCCGCTGGTCCAGGCCCCGCGCCAGGTCATAAAGCTGGCTGCCCTGGACGCCGAAGCGCGCGAGCAGAGCAGGGCGACTCAGGCGCCGCAGGTCGGCGACGCGGGTGACGCCGCAGCGCGCGAGTTTCTCCGCGGTCACGCTGCCGATCCCCCAGAGGGCCGTCACCGGCAAGGGCAGGAGAAATTCATCGATCCGCTCCGCCCGAATCTCCAGCAATCCATCGGGCTTGGCCGCTTCCGAGGCGAGCTTGGCGAGCAGTTTGTTGGGGGCGACGCCGGCACTGACGCTCAGGCAGGTTTCCCGGCGCACCGCCGCGCGGATCTGTTCGGCGATCACCAGGCCCGCGCCGAACAGGCGGCGGCTGGCGGCGACGTCGAGGAAGGCTTCATCGATGGAGAGAGCCTCGATGGTGTCGGTGAAGCGGGCATAGATGGCGAAAACCTGGCGCGATACGTCTTGGTAAAGGGCCATGCGCACGGGCCTGACCACCGCCTGGGGACACAGGCTCAGGGCGCGGGTCATGGGCATGGCCGAGCGCACCCCGAAGCGGCGCGCCTCGTAGGAGGCCGCGCACACCACGCCGCGCTTTTCATGCCCGCCGACGATGACCGGCCGGCCGCGCAGGGCGGGTTCCTCGCGTTGCTCCACCG
Organism: Geoalkalibacter sp.; assembly: GCF_030604225.1. Lineage (GTDB taxonomy): Bacteria > Desulfobacterota > Desulfuromonadia > Desulfuromonadales > Geoalkalibacteraceae > Geoalkalibacter. Next base: position 2,861 of record NZ_JAUVWH010000128.1, on the reverse strand, counting down.
AGGCATAAAAGGCATCGAGATCGAGATGCAGAATGGCTGGATCCTCAGGCGTCATGCGCATCTCCGGGGCGGTCGTCAAGGTTGATTTTCCCGAAAAAAAATGCTATTTACCTGGTCTTACCAATTCTCCAGATGGAGCAATGGCATGGCCAATGTATTCAAGCCCATCCGTCCCAAAAAGATTTCCGAGGAAATCGTTGAACAGATCAAGGCCCTGATTTCCTCAGGCGACCTCAAACCCGGCGAAAAAATCCCCTCGGAGCGGGAACTCGCCGTCATGTTGGGCGTGAGCCGCCCGTCGGTGCGTGAAGCCATCATGGTGCTCGACGCCATGGGGCTGGTCGAGGCGCGGCAGGGGGGCGGCACCTATGTGCGCTCATTGACCTCGGCGGCGCTCAACGATCCTCTCACCGCTCTCGTCGAGGAAAATCCCCAGTTGCTGCACTCCCTGGTGGAAGTGCGCATGGGTCTGGAAACCTGGTCGGCCTACCTGGCGGCGGCGCGTGCCACCGACAGCGAAATCGGCCAGATGCGCGAGCTTTTGAGGATCATGGAAAAGCAGGCGGCACGGGGCGGCTGGGACGCCGAGGTGGACTCGCAGTTTCACTATGCCATCACCGCCGCCACGCACAATACCCTGCAGATGCACGTGCTCAACACCATCCATTCGCTTTTTCACCGCACCATTCAAGTGGCGCTCACGGAATTTTACCGCAAGGCCGGCATGGTGGAGTTGCTGCTTGCCCAGCATGCCGCCATCTTCGCGGCGATTGCCGAGAAGAACCCGGAAAAAGCGCGCGAGGCCATGTATCGGCACATCGCTCTTGTTGAAGAAAAAATGGCCCAGCTTCAGGCGGAATCCGCAGCGCCCTGAAAACCTTTGCTGAAACGCAAAAAGGCAGCTCCCCCGGAGCTGCCTTTTTGCGTGATGAATCCTGTTACCCGAAGGGCGATCAGCGGCTGCGCCCGGCCACCTGAATTCTCACCATGGCGCGGTCCAGGGCCGCCTTCATGACGGCGAAATCCTTGTCCTCGGGAGCAAGCTTCTTGAGCGCTTCCTCGGCGCGGCCCAGGGCCGCCTTGGCGCGCTCCAGGTCGATTTCGTCGGCGGGTTCGGCCGTCTCCACCAGCACCGTGACACGGTCATCCTCGACTTCGACAAAGCCCCAGTTGACGGCCACGTGGAACTGTTCGTTGCCCTGGCGGTAGGTGAGCTCGCCGATCTGCAGGGTGGTCAGCAACGGGGTATGGGCGGGCAGCACCCCGAATTCGCCCATCAGGCCGGGCGCGGTAATTTCATCCACGTCGGCGGAGAGAACCAGGCGATAGGGAGTGACCAGGTCAAATTTCAACTTTTCTGCCATGGACAAATGACCTTTTTAAAGAAGGGGCGGAAGCCGAAGGGCTTCCGCCTGCTTCACAGGGCTATAATCAAGCGGCCAGTTTCTTGGCCTTTTCGATGGCTTCCTCGATGGTGCCGACCATGTAGAAGGCCTGCTCGGGCAGATCGTCATGCTTGCCGGCGACGATCTCCTGAAAGCCCCTGATGGTATCCTTGAGCTCCACGTACTTGCCGGGAGATCCGGTGAACACCTCGGCGACATGGAAGGGCTGGGAGAGGAAGCGCTGGATCTTGCGGGCGCGGGCGACGGTGAGCTTGTCGTCCTCGGAGAGTTCGTCCATGCCGAGAATGGCGATGATGTCCTGCAGGTCCTTGTAGCGCTGCAGGATGTACTGCACTTCGCGCGCGACCTTGTAGTGCTCGGCGCCCACCACCTGGGGATCAAGGATGCGGCTGGTGGAGTCGAGGGGGTCGACGGCCGGATAGATGCCGAGCTCGGCAATCTGACGCGAGAGAACGGTGGTCGCGTCGAGATGGGCGAAGGCGGTGGCCGGCGCGGGGTCGGTCAAGTCGTCGGCGGGCACGTAGATGGCCTGCACCGAGGTGATCGAGCCCTTGTCGGTGGTGGTGATGCGCTCCTGCAGCTCACCCATCTCGGTACCCAGGGTCGGCTGGTAACCGACCGCCGAGGGAATACGGCCGAGGAGCGCCGAAACCTCGGAACCCGCCTGGGTGAAACGGAAGATGTTGTCGACGAAGAGCAGCACGTCCTGGTTTTCCTCGTCGCGGAAGTATTCGGCGATGGTCAGGGCCGAGAGGGCGACGCGGGCGCGGGCTCCGGGGGGCTCGTTCATCTGGCCGTAAATCAGCGCGGCCTTGTCAAGAACGCCCGAGTCCTTCATCTCGTGCCAGAGGTCGTTGCCCTCGCGGGTGCGCTCGCCGACGCCGGCGAACACCGAGAAACCGCCGTGCTGCTTGGCGATGTTGTGAATGAGCTCCATGATGAGCACCGTCTTGCCGACGCCGGCGCCGCCGAAGAGCCCGATCTTGCCGCCGCGGGAATAGGGGGCGAGCAGATCGACGACCTTGATGCCGGTTTCGAACGCTTCGATGGTGGTCGACTGGTTGACGAAATCGGGGGCGGGGCGATGGATTTCCCACTCGAGCTCGGCGCCCACGGGGCCGGCCTCATCGACGGGCTCGCCGACCACGTTGAGGATACGGCCGAGGGTCTTGCGGCCGACGGGCATGACGATCTGCTTGCCGGTGTCAAGGACATCCTGGCCGCGCACCAGACCATCGGTCGAATCCATGGCGATGGCGCGCACGGTATTCTCGCCGAGGTGCATGGAGACTTCCAGCACCAGGTTCCATTCCTGATCGGAGATGGCGGGATTGGACACCTTGAGGGCGTGATAGATTTCGGGCAACTTGCCGGGCTCGAATTCCACGTCGACGACGGGGCCGATGACCTGGGTGATTTTTCCTTTATTCATGATGAACCGTTCCTCCTTGATTT
>NZ_JAUVWH010000181.1 GCF_030604225.1 Geoalkalibacter sp. | reverse complement strand
GAACAGATTCTCCCAGTGATCTTCATGTGGTTCCAGCCGCAATCGATGCGGCCCGACATCCACGCGGTTCCCGTCCAGTCCGCGTAGGGCCCGTCGACGCCGACCATGGCGGATGTTTCCTCAAAGCTTGCGATGCTGCCGGCCATTCCCTGGGCCTGGCAATCGTTTTCCACCTTGATTTGGGTGTGCGAGTCCAGGATGAAGACGCTGTGGTCGTCACAGGCAATGGTGTGCTGAAAATGCAGGCTGCCGTCCTCGGCATTGAAGCCCTGCAGGACGCCGTGAACCCCGCAGCGCAGTTTCAGGCCCCGGTTTCCCTGGAGTTGGGCCGAGCCCAGCGTCATCATTGTGCCAAGGCTGTTGGTGCGGGCCTCGCCCTTGAGGTCGATGCAGGCCGCATCGCTCCCAGGCGTCGGGCCGAGCAGGCCGAAGAGCAGAACGGCGGATGTGGCGGCCAGGCTTCTTTTTTTCATAAATCCCCTCCAAGAATGTGTGTTGGCTTCGCTTTTTGATAGCGTCATTTACCATGCCGGAATCTCATGTCAAACAGTATTTTTTCTCGGGGCGCCGCCAGGCCACCAATATAAGATGAGAAGTCGTTTTTCTTGAGTATTCCTTCGCTGTTTTCCCCGATGGGCGATGCGGCGGAGTTGGGCATTTTGTTTCGGGACATTGATGAGGTCGATTCATGAGAATTCACACCTCGGATGCCATTGTGTTGCGCCATGGCGATTACGGCGAAGCGGATCGCATCGTTAGTTTCTACGCGCGCGAGGTCGGCCTGCTCAAGGGGTTCGCGCGCCATGCACGCAGCAGCCGCAGGCGATTTGGCGCAGCCCTGGAGCCCTTTGCCCGGGTGCGTGTGCAGTGGACGGCGCCGCGTGGCGAGGGCTTGGTAAGTCTGCGCGAGGTGGAGTTGGAGGATTTGCGCGCGGGATTGCGCTCCCGTCTGGATGCCCTGGCCCTGGCGGCCTATGGCTGCGAGTTGGTCGAGGAGTTGTTTGGGGATGGCGCGCCGCACCCCGAGGTTTATGAGCTGCTGGGCGCCTTTCTCGATGTGACGGCCGAGGGCGGGGAGGATCTGGCAGGTTTACGGCTGCTGCTGGAGATGCGCCTGCTGCGGGCCGCCGGCTATGTGCCGCATCTGCTGCACTGCTCGGAATGCGGCGACGCCGGCGGCGAGGGGGTGTTCTTCGCGGCCGCGCGCGGCGGACGTTTGTGCGCGGATTGCGTGAGCGGCGCGGGTTTGCGTCTCTCGTCCCTGACCCTGGGCACCCTGGCGCGTTGCCTGCAAACTCCCGATACCCTGTTTCGCGGGTTTCGCTTCGGCGCACAGACCCTGCAAGAGGGCGGCGCGGCCCTGGTCGAGGCCCTGGCGCTGCATCTCGATCGGCCCCTGCGCAGCCTGGTGTTCCTGGAGCGTTTCCTGGCGTCCCCCAAGGTGCCCGAGAGCAGGTAAAACGGGATTTTTCCGAGGTTTTGCCGCTTGACAGCCCGGTTTTTGTGGGCTACCCTTTTCCACCTGTGCTTTTTGTATACAGTATACCAATTTAATCCTGGTTTATCTGGAGGCAGCGTGACCTTTCAAGAACTGATCCTGGCTCTGCAAACCTACTGGGCCAAGCAGGGTTGCATCATCCAGCAGCCCTACGATTTGGAAAAGGGTGCCGGTACCTTCAACCCCGCCACCTTCCTGCGCGTTCTCGGCCCCGAACCCTGGAACGTCGCCTATGTCGAACCTTCCCGCCGGCCCACCGACGGCCGCTACGGCGAAAATCCCAACCGCCTGCAGCATTACTACCAGTTCCAGGTGATCCTCAAGCCTTCCCCCATGAACATCCAGGAGCTCTACCTCGACTCCCTGCGCAGCTTCGGCATCGACCCGGCCAAGCACGACATCCGCTTTGTCGAGGACGACTGGGAATCGCCGACCCTCGGCGCCTGGGGCTTGGGCTGGGAAGTCTGGCTGGATGGCATGGAGATCACTCAGTTCACCTATTTCCAGCAGGCAGGCGGCATTGACCTCAAGCCCGTCTCGGGCGAGATCACCTACGGCTGTGAGCGCATCGCCATGTACCTGCAGGGGGTCGACAACGTCTACGATCTCGAATGGGTGAAGGGCATCCGCTACGGCGACGTCCACCATCAGACCGAGGTGGAATTTTCCACCTACAATTTCGAGGAGGCCGACACGGCCATGCTCTTCCAGTTGTTCGGCATGTACGAGAAGGAGTGCGTGCGCCTCGCCGAAAAGCAGCTGGTCTTTCCCGCCTATGATTTCGTGCTCAAGTGTTCCCACACCTTCAACCTGCTCGACGCCCGCGGCGCCATCTCGGTGACCGAGCGCGCCAATTACATCGGCCGGGTGCGCAACCTGGCCAAGCTCTGCGCCCAGGGCTATGTCGCGCAGCGTGAGAAGATGGGCTTTCCGCTGTTGAGCCGCTAGATCCGATTCCCCGCTTTTCCGGAGCTTTCATGTCTGCCGAACTTTTTCTTGAAATAGGAACCGAAGAGATTCCCGCCGGTTTTCTCCCCCTGGCCATGGCCGATCTGGAGCGGCTGGTCCGTAAGGAATTCGAGAGCGCGCGCATCGCCTGCGGAGCGGTGCGCACCTACGCCACGCCGCGGCGCCTGGCCATGGCCGTGACCGAGGTGGCGCTCACCCAGGAACGTCAGGAACTGAGCCTCATAGGTCCGTCGGTCAAGGTGGCCTTCGACGCCGAGGGCAATCCGACCAAGGCCGCCGTGGGCTTCGCCCGCTCCAACGGCGTGGAGGTGGGCGAGCTCTCCCGCGCCCAGACCGACAAGGGCGAATACCTGTTTCTCTCCAAGGTCATCGAGGGGCGCCCCACCGCCGAACTGCTGCCGGAGATGCTGCCGCGCCTCATCAGCGCCATTCCCTTCAAAAAGTCCATGCGCTGGAAGGATCTCGACATTCGCTTCGCCCGGCCGGTGCACTGGATCGTTGCGCTGTTCGACGGCCTGGTGGTGCCCTTCGCCTTCGGCAATCTGCAAAGCGGTCATCTGTCCCGTGGACACCGCTTCATGGCCCCGGCCATGTTTCCCGTGACCGGCGAGCAAGGCTGGCTGGCCGAATGCGAGCGACATTTCGTGCTGCCCGATCCTGCTCGGCGCCAGGAAATCATCGCCCGCGAAATCGAGCGCGTGGCCCAAGGGACGGGCGGCAAGGTCAATCCCGACCCCAAACTGCTCGAAGAGGTCAGCTTCTTGGTCGAGTATCCCGTGCCCCTGTGCGGCTCCTTCGAGGAAAAATACCTGCAACTGCCGCGCGAGTTGCTCATTACCACCATGCGCGAGCACCAGCGCTACTTTACCGTGGTCGGCGACGACGGCCGCTTGCTGCCGCGCTTCATCACCATCGCCAACACCGTGCCCCAGGATCCGGCGGTGGTGGTCAAGGGCAACGAGCGGGTCTTGCGCGCGCGGCTGGCCGATGCCATGTTCTTCTGGCAGGAAGACCAGAAAACCAAGCTGGAAGGGCGCCTTGACGCCCTCAAGAGCGTGGTGTACCAGGCCAAGCTCGGCACCAGCTATGAAAAGGTCATGCGCTTCAAGGTGATCGCCGAGGGCCTGGCGGAAAAATTCGAACCTCAGGCGCAGGCCCTCACCGCGCGCGCGGCGCTGCTCGCCAAGTGCGACCTGGAAACGGGCATGGTCTACGAATTTCCCGAGCTCCAGGGGGTCATGGGCCGCGAGTACGCGCGCCTTGAAGGCGAGGATCCGCGCGTCTGCGCCGCCATTCACGAACATTACCTGCCGCTGCACGCCGGTGGCGAGCTGCCGGCCGAGAGCATCGGTGCCTACATCTCCATCGCCGACAAAATCGACACCATCTGCGGCTGCTTCGGCGTCGGCCTGATTCCGACGGGCACCGCCGATCCCTACGCCCTGCGGCGCAACGCCATCGGCATCCTCAACGTCATCCTCGATCGCGGCCTGCGCCTGGCCATCCCCGCGCTGGTGGGGCAGAGCCTGGATCTGCTGCGGGAGAAACTCACCCGTCCCCTGGAGGATGTGCGGGCCGAGGTGCTCGAATTCATCCGCCTGCGCTTTTTCAACATGCTGACCTCCCAGGGCCATCCCCAGGACGTGGTCGACGCGGTGCTCGCGGCCGAATTCGGCGAGCCCGTCGATGCCCTGCGCCGCGTCGAGGCGCTGGCCGCCATGAAGCAGCGCGAGGATTTCGAGGCGCTGGCCGTTGCCTTCAAGCGCGTGGTTAATATCATTAAAGGCGGAGTGCCCGATGCGGTGGCCGCCGAATTGCTTCAAGCCGATTGCGAAAAACAGCTGCACGCCGCGGTGCGACAGGCCGGCGGCGAGGTGCAGGCCCTGGTGAGTCAGGGGGACTACCCCGGGGCGCTGCGCGCCATAGCCGCCCTGCGCGGGCCGGTGGACGCCTTTTTCGACGGCGTCATGGTCATGGCCGAGGATGCGGCGGTGCGCACCAACCGACTGGCGCTGCTCACGGCCGTGGCGCGTCTGTTCGAAGGGATTGCCGATTTTTCCCGGATTTCCGACTGATTTTCGGAAAGAAACTCGGTGCAAGGGGCCATGGCGGCCCGGCATATCATCACTGAAAAGAGGAGGAGTAGGTTGATGGCTGCGAAGTACGTGTATTTCTTCGGCGAGGGGAAAGCCGAAGGGCGTGGGGACATGAAGAATCTGCTGGGCGG
>NZ_JAUVWH010000204.1 GCF_030604225.1 Geoalkalibacter sp. | reverse complement strand
CTCTTGTGGATGACCACCGAGGAATGGCCGAAGCTGTGCGGCCCCTTGACCTGTAAGCCGCTGGTTTCGTTGGACACGTTGGCAAACACCGTGACCGTGTCGCGCACCCCGGGGGTGTAGGCCAGGTATTCGCCGTAGAAGCCGTTGACCACGTCGCGAAACGCCTGGTGCTCGGGCTTGGGATTGCACTGCAGCACCGCCAGCAGGTCGAGGCGCTGGCGGGTGCGGAAAAACAGGTCGTTGGCCCGTTCGATCACCGCGTTGATGTTGGACTGGTAGAGGTCGCGGTAGATGTAGTCGAGGCAGATCATCGCCATGAAGTTAAAGCCGATGGGTGTGCAGCGCAGCAAGGGAAACACCTTGCCGCGATAGAGGTCGTGAAAGGGGTCGATGGTCTCCTCGGCCACCATGGGATGGCTTTTCGCCTGGAGGAACACCCGCAGCCGTCCATCGGCTTCCTTGACCGCGATCACCGCCCAGTTGACCGGCACCTGTGCGATGTCGCCGGCGTCAATGTCCTTGAGCACCGAGGCCAGGGCCTCCTCGTTGTCGGCGCGATGCTTCTCCAGCACGGCCAGGTATTCGTGGAGGCGGATGTGTTCGACGCCGAACATCGTCACCGTGTTGGGGCGGAAATTTCGGTCGATGAACTCCAGGGCATCCGGCACCCGCGCGGCGGGCAGGGAGGATTCGGGCAGCAGGAGAAAATGAAGCTTTTTCAGGTTGCCGGCACCCTCGGCCGTCAGTTCCAGGATGGAGCGGATGCGCTCCCATTGGGGTTCCGGGTCGCTGAGCTTGCAGGCGAAATTGGACAACCCCAGGTGATTGGGAATCTGCGCCAGCAGGCAGTGCAGGTGGTGCCCCAGGGGAAATTCGACGTTGATCTGTTTGTCGACGATCTGAAACATGCCGCTCAGCCCCGGCTCGAGGTCTGCATGGAACCGCCGGGGATTTCCTCGCTGAGGACGAGTTCTTCCGGGCGTGGTTGGCTCCAGGGCAGTTCGGGAAACACGCGGGTCAGAATATGGCGCCCGCCCGGCGGCAGGGCCATTTTCGGCAGACAGTTCTTAAGCGCCCAGATGGCCTCGGTGCACTCATCGCCGTTGGGTTGCAGGGTCAGGCTCAGGGGAGTGGCGCGGTAGTAGAGAATCACGAAATGATCCTTGCGGTCGCCGATGCCGATATGCTCGAAGACATCGATCAACCCCTCGACGTGAATGTCGATGCCCACCTCCTCGCGCACCTCGCGGTGCAGCGCCGCCAGGATCGACTCACCGTGATCGATCTTGCCCCCGGGCATGACCCACAGGCTGCAGAAGGGCTCGATGCAGCGCCGCGTCAGCAGCACCCGCTCGCGCTCGTCGATGACGCAGGCGACGACGGAGGTTTTGATGGCCTGTTGCTTGGTGAATTCCATAAAAAAGCCGGAACGAGAAATGCGGGACGCGGACCGCGGAAGGCTTGATAACCTTCGCGTCCCGCGTCCCGCGATTCGTTCTACTTATTTCTTACCCTGTCTCTGAATGGCGGCGATGCGCATGCGCAGGGCGTTGAGCTTGATGAAGCCCTCGGCATCGGCCTGATTGTAGACTTCGTCCTTCTCGAAGGTGGCGAAGTCGACGTTGAACAGGCTGTCGGTGACCGAGTCGCGACCCACCACCCGGGCATGGCCCTTGTAGAGCTTGATGCGCGCCTTGCCGTTGACGGTCTGCTGCGAGGCGTCGATGAGGGTCTGCAGCACCCGGCGCTCGGGGGAGAACCAGAAGCCGTTGTAGATCATGCTGGCGTAGCGCGGCACCAGGGAGTCGCGCAGGTGCATGACCTCGCGATCCATGGTGATGGATTCCACGGCGCGGTGCGCTTCCTCGAGGATGGTGCCGCCGGGGGTCTCGTACACGCCGCGGGATTTCATGCCGACGAAGCGGTTTTCCAGCAGGTCGACGCGGCCGATGCCGTGACGGCCGCCGAACTCGTTGAGCTTGGCCAGCAGCTTGGCCGGGGACAACCGCTCGCCGTTGACCGCCACCGCATCACCCTTTTCGAATTCGATCTCGACGTATTCGGGCTGGTCGGGCGCGTCCTCGGGGCGCACCGTGAGCACGTACATCTCCTCCGGCGCCTCGGCCCAGGGGTTTTCCAGGATGTCGCCCTCGAAGGAGATGTGCAGCAGGTTGCGGTCGGAACTCCAGGGAAACTTCTTGCTGGTGGGCACGGGGATGCCGTGCTTTCTGGCGTAGTTTTCCAGGTCGGTGCGGCTTTTCATGTCCCACTCGCGCCAGGGGGCGATGACCTTGATCGCCGGGTCGTAGTGGTAGTAGGCGATCTCGAAGCGCACCTGGTCGTTGCCCTTGCCCGTGGCGCCGTGGGAGACGGCGTCGGCCCCTTCCTTGGCGGCGACTTCCATCTGCGCCTTGGCGATCAGCGGCCGGGCGATGGAGGTGCCGAGGAAGTAGCGCCCTTCGTAGATGGCGTTGGCGCGGAACATGGGAAAGACGAAATCGCGGGCGAATTCTTCCTTGAGATCCAGGATGTGGCAGCTGGAGGCGCCGGTTTTTTTGGCTTTCTCGGGGATGAAATCGAGTTCCTCGCCCTGGCCGAGGTCGGCGGAATAGGCGATGACCTCGCAGCCGTACTCTTCCACCAGCCACTTGAGGATGATCGAGGTGTCAAGGCCCCCCGAGT
>NZ_JAUVWH010000201.1 GCF_030604225.1 Geoalkalibacter sp. | reverse complement strand
TTCGGCCTGCACTGCAACGCGCAAATGCAGGCGCGTCACATCCGCCGCTTCTGCGCCGTGGACGAGGCCGGCCACAAGCTGCTGGAAATGGTCACCGACCGCCTGGGGCTTTCGGCGCGCTCCTACGCGCGCATCCTCAAACTGGCCCGCACCATCGCCGATCTCAACGAAAGCCCGACCCTCACCCAGGCCCATCTCGCCGAGGCCATCCAGTATCGCAGCCTGGATCGGCGCTCGCCGGGCTGAAGCTTGGGAAGATTACGCTTCAGAAAAACTCCCGCAGGCTTTCGTCGATGCCCTTGAGGGTCTCGTACCAGAAATCCCGGGCGGCCTCGACGGCATCCTGGTCGAATTTCTCCAGCCACTCTAGCAGGCGCGGATCCGCGACCTGATCAACCTCGCGCTTGCGCTTGAGGAAGGTGTGCAGATAGTCGATGTTGGCCCGCGACTCCCAGAAAATCGGGCTGTTGCCACTGTGCAGGCGGCTGGCCAGGACTTCGATGGCGCGCAGGAAGGGCTCACGGTTGCCATAAAGGGAGCCCAGCACCTCGGGCAGCATCTCCTCGGCCCAGCCGCGATGGAAGCGGCAGACGCCGAGGTTGTCGAGGATCAGCTCCTTTTTCATGCGCTCGGCGCACATGCGGCCCAGGGTGCGCGGCGGCACGAAATCGTAGCTGTAGAGCATGTAATACTTGCCCATGATGGCCATGGGAGCCAAAACCCCCGGCACCCAGTACTGGTTGGGCACCATCCAGCCGCGCCGGCCGAAGGCGGTATAGACCAGGCGGTCGTGCAGGGCGGTGCCGCGGGCCCGGGAATGGATGCGGCTCCATTTGCGCACCCCCTCGCGGAAATCGAGAATGCCGCGCCGCTCGAGGATGGCGTCGATGAGTTCGCAGCCCAGTTCGGCATTGTGCCGGGAATCGCCGACCACATCGAAGCCCGCCACCTCCCAGTGCGGCAGGCGGCTAACCCCCAACTCCTCGGGCTTGAGCAGCCCGGCGTCGAGCAGGTCCATCAGCCAGGCCAGCACCCCGCCCAGGGAGATGGCATCAAAGCCCATGGCGTCGCCGTGGTGGTTGAGCTGCTCCGCCGCCCGTTGATCGAAGATGCCGCACAAGGGCCCCAGGGTCTGGTAGGGCTCGTAATCCTTCTTGTACGTGCCGTGCATTTTCTTGCACAGGGCGGCGCAGGGCTCGCCGCAGGTGGCCTGCTGCTTGGTCTGGATGGTTTCCTCGTTGAACTGCCGCAAATAGTGCTCGACCACCAGGCTCTGCTGCAGGGCCTGGCGCTCTGGTTCCGTCCAGTGGATGCTGCGGTAGTTGAAGGCCAGCAGCTTGCCCCCCATGCCCGCGTAGTTGACGCCGAAGGTGCCGCCGGTATTGAACTTCTCGTCGTAGCGGTACTTGGTGGTCACTTCCAGGTCTTTTTGCGCCAGCCGCTGGCGGTACTTGTTCTGGAACCACTCGTCGGCCACCTTGCGGTCGCGAAAGTCCTCGTCCACTTGGGTGCCACCGTAGATGATCGCCACGATGCCGTGGTTTTGCAGAAGGGCGCTGCCCAGACCGCCGCGACCGGCCCAGGTATCGACGGGAGTGATCCTGCCCTTGGTGATGGGCACCGATAGAATGCCGCCCATGTCGGTGTGCATGGCCGCCGGGCCGGTGACCAGGATGCGCGGATCGTTTTGGTAGCGGCCTCCGAACATCTCAAAGACCCGGTCGGTCAGGGCATAGGCCCCGGTGCGCCCTTGCTTCCAGATGCTTTCCACGGCGACGGGCACCACCTCCACCTCGATCTCTTCCCCGTGGTTGCGGTTGAGATAGAGCACCGAGGGCAGCGGCGCCTTGCCCACCAGGCTGAGCATATTGATGCCGAGGTTGTCGAACACCAGCCCCGCCCCGCCCATGGAACTGATGTAATAGCCCTGCCAGCAGGGGGAGAAGCCGGTCAGCACCATGCGGTTGGACCCCGGAAAGATCGACCCGGCGAAAATCCCCACGCCGAAATTGAGGCTGCGATAGGTCTTGGCGAGGTGGATGCCCAGATCCACCGGCCCGAAATACCGATCCAAGCCGTATTTCCTGGTTTTGTAGAAACCATTGGCCGCATCGACCAGCAGCACCCGTTGAAACAGATCCATGAAGCTCACCTCGAGGTTGCGCGCCTAACTCTCATTGTGCAGGACATGACCGAGAATCATGCGGGCGATCTGCGGATTGCGCAGCTTGGCGTTGTTGAACAAGGCATGATAGAGCAGCGGGTCATGCTCATCGGCATCGAGCACCCGGCGGATGATCCGGTCGCGCTCCTTCTGCCGCTCCAGGACCATCAGTTCCGCGTCCTGGGGGCTAAGGTTCATGCGCCGCGCGATGGAGCGCACCTTGAAATCCTGGTCGGCGATCAGGCGGAAATGATGGCAGTTTTTCATGGCCTTGGTGATGATGGCCGCCCCCAAGCCGACGATGACCGCGTTGCCGGTGGCGGCGATCATCAGCACCTGCTCGCCGAGCAGCCGATAGTAGTCGGCATCGGCCTTCCAGCGATCGGAAAAACTGGCGAAGATGTCATCGATCCAGCGCGGCCCCTCGCCCAGAGACTGCATGATGTCGGGGTCAATGCGGTGTTCCCGGGCCACTTCGTCGAGCAGGGCCTTATCCACCAGCAGCCAGGGTTCGCCGGTGATTTCCTGGGCGCGCCGGATCAGTTCCTCGGCCACGGGAAAGGCCTCGCAGCCGAACTGCCGCGACAGGGTGATGGTCGGCTTGGGCGGGGCGCTTTTCTTCACCGTCTGGGCGCGATGGGTGAGATCGTGATAGGCACGCATCCGCTGTTCTACCGAGGGGGC
>NZ_JAUVWH010000085.1 GCF_030604225.1 Geoalkalibacter sp. | reverse complement strand
TTGAATACCCAAGGCAGCAGCACAGGAGACGGCGTAGTGAGACGCAGCATGTCGAGAGGTTTTGCATTATTGCTCAGCACCAGGGCGCCGTTGCGGCCCTGCCCCCACCACAACGACTGGCGACCGATGGAAAGTTCCAGGGGGCCAAGGCCTAGGGCAGCGCGGCCATCGAGTAACCGCCAAGTGCCGTCGGACCCATTTTCCTGCACGGCGAAAAGTGGGCGGGCCGACAGGTGCAGGCGCCGCCACAGACGTGCCTCGCTCGCCAGAATAACCTGGCCGTTATGCCCTTCGCCAAAAGCTAGCCCCTGGCGATTTGCGTCCAGGGCAAACTGGCGAGCATTGGTCGCGGCTATCGCCGTATCGTCGCCCTCACGCCAGGCATGAGACAGGCTCACCTCGCGCAGCGGCTTAAAATAATCCGAACCGACCGCGCCGCCCAGCTCAGCCAATTCCCCTTTCAGCTCACGCTGCAGATTGCGCAACAACTCCGCAGCCACCAGCAGACGCTGTGAATCCTCGCTCCGCATTGCCGCCGCCGTCAGCCGCGCCGCCTCAAGCCGCGTGTAGGGACGGCTGCCCTTGAGGGAGGAATCGATCAGCCCCAACCCTTCAAGCTTGTCCAGTGCCGGATAAACCCAGCTGCCCAAAGGAACGGGTGCCGATACCGAAGCGGCAATAACCGGGGCGGCCGGGCAAAGCAGTCCGGCGAGCAGCAGACAATGCAGGAGGAATCTCACTGTATTTACAACCTTCGCGGAATTGAAAGAATGGCAGACAGAAAAATGGAATTGTCAGGAAGCATTAAATGAAAATGAATCAAAATTCAGAAAGATGCAAAATAGCAGGGTCAAGCGATGCTGTCAACATTTCACAAGCCCTTGCGCCACATATGAAAAAGGGGCTTCCGCCGCGACGGAAACCCCTTTTTTCGATGAACCACGAACTAGGCGCAACTCTTACATCATGTCCATGCCGCCCATGCCGCCCATGCCGCCGGGCATTGCGGGCAGTTTTTCTTCCTTGCGGGGCGCTTCGGCGACGCAGGCTTCGGTGGTCAGCATGAGACCGGACACGGAAGCCGCGTTCTGCAGGGCATAGCGCGCGACCTTGGTGGGGTCGATGATGCCGGCCTGGAGCAGGTCGCAGTAGGTGTCGGTGGCGGCGTCGAAACCAAAGGCGCCGCTTTCGCCGATGACCTTGTTGACCACGATGGAGCCTTCCATGCCGGCGTTGGCGGCAATCTGGCGCAGGGGCTCCTCGAGGGCGCGGCGCACGATCTTGACGCCGAATTCCTGCTCGCCTTCGACCTTGAGTTTGTCAAGGGCGCTGATGATGCGGATCATGGCCACACCACCACCGGGGACGATGCCTTCCTCGACGGCGGCGCGGGTGGCGTGCAGGGCGTCCTCGACGCGGGCTTTCTTCTCTTTCATCTCGGTTTCGGTGGCGGCACCGACCTTGACCACGGCCACGCCGCCGACCAGCTTGGCGAGGCGCTCCTGAAGCTTCTCACGGTCGTAGTCGCTGCTGGTTTCCTCGATCTGGGCGCGGATCTGCTTGACGCGCGCGGCGATGTCGGCTTCGGAGCCGGCGCCGTCGATGATGGTGGTGTTGTCCTTGTCGATGACGATGCGCTTGGCGCGGCCGAGCATGTCGAGGGTGGCGTTCTCGAGCTTGAAGCCGATTTCCTCGCTGATCACCTTGCCGCCGGTGAGCACGGCGATGTCTTCGAGCATGGCCTTGCGGCGATCGCCGAAGCCGGGCGCCTTGACGGCGGCGACATTGAGGGTGCCGCGCAGCTTGTTGACCACCAGGGTGGCCAGGGCCTCGCCCTCGACGTCCTCGGCGATGATCAGCAGGGGACGGCCCTGCTTGGCCACCGGCTCGAGCACCGGCAGCAGGTCGCGCATGTTGCTGACCTTCTTGTCGTGGATGAGGATCAGGGCGTCCTCGATGACGGTTTCCATGCGCTCGGCGTCGGTCACGAAGTAGGGGGAGAGATAGCCGCGGTCGAACTGCATGCCCTCGACGGTTTCGAGGGTGGTTTCCATGGACTTGGCTTCCTCGACGGTGATGACGCCTTCCTTACCGACTTTTTCCATGGCTTCGGCGAGGATGTTGCCGATGGTGGCGTCGCCGTTGGCGGAAATGGTGCCGACCTGGGCGATTTCCTTGTGGTCCTTGATGGGCTTGGAGAGCTCTTTCAGCGAGGCGACGCAGGCTTCAACCGCCTTGTCGATGCCGCGCTTGATTTCCATGGGGTTGTGGCCCGCGGTCACCAGCTTGACGCCTTCGCGGTAGATGGCCTGGGCGAGCACGGTGGCGGTGGTGGTGCCGTCGCCGGCGACGTCGGAAGTCTTGGAGGCGACTTCCTTGACCAGCTGCACGCCCATGTTCTCGAACTTGTCCTCGAGCTCGATTTCCTTGGCGACGGTCACGCCGTCCTTGGTGATCAGGGGAGCGCCGAAGGATTTCTCGATGACCACGTTGCGGCCCTTGGGACCCAGGGTCACCTTGACGGCGTTGGCCAGGGCGTTGACCCCGGTGAGGATTTTGGCGCGGGCGTCCTGCCCGAATTTGATTTCCTTGGCTGCCATGAGACTATGTCCTCCTTGTCAGGATTAAGTTTGAAAGGGAATTACTGCTCGATGACGCCGAGGATGTCGTCCTCGCGCATCATGAGATATTCCTTGCCTTCGATCTTGATCTCGGTGCCGGCGTACTTGCCGAAGAGCACCTTGTCGCCGACCTTGACATCGAGGGGCAGCACCTTGCCGTCCTCGGTCTTCTTGCCGTGGCCCACGGCGACGACGCGGCCCTGCTGGGGTTTTTCCTTTGCGGTGTCGGGGATGATGAGGCCGCCGGCGGTCTTGGTTTCCTCTTCGAGGCGCTCCACAATAATACGGTCGTGCAGGGGTCTGATGTTCATCTTCTTCTGTCTCCTTTCCGCAGTGCGAAAGATAATCGGGGACCCGGCCCCGGCATTTGCCTGTCTCGGCAGAAACCTTCTGTTAGCACTCAAGAGAGTCGAGTGCTAACGACAGGGCTAAATATAATCAGCGCCAAAACAAAGTCAAGGGGGCAGAACAGAAAAAAATGCAGAGGACGAAAGGCGGGGCGAGGAGGGCGAAAATGGCCCCTGGACGGGGCACTAGTCCATCAGGGCCCCCCAGAGGCCGGCGGCGAGGGCCGCGGCGACCCGCTGGGCAAGCTCCAGGCGTTTGGCGTCGAGGCTGGCGCGGTCGTGCTCGAAATAAAGGCCGTCGGGATAATCGAGGACCAGGGTCGGTTCGGCGGCGCCCGGCTGATGCAGTTGCAGGCGCGTCTTGAGACGGATGTCCGTGGCGCGGGCGCCGCTGTCCTCAAGGTAGCCGAAGATTTCCCCGGTCAGGTAGGGGCGCGCGGCGAGCCAGGCGGAGTCGATGCTCTCCAGATCGTCCTTGAGGATGAGCACCTCGAAGGCGTCGCGGCCCAGTTGCGCGGCGCGGCCGTGGAGCTCGTCGACAAAGGTGTCGAACAGCGGCTCGGCCACCGCGGGCGGCACCATCACCGTGCGAAAGGGCACCACAAAGAGGGCCTGGCGAGGCGGAAGCGCCCGGAACTCCTCGGTTTTCGCGATACCCAGGGGCGACTTGGCACCGCAGGCGCACAGCAGCAGCAACGACAAAAGCACGCACAGCTTCAGATTTCTCAACAGCATCGGTTTTCCCCGGCAAGATGTGCGCGTCCCACAAACCGCGTTCCGCGCCGCGGCCACACCGGATTGGCGGACCCTAAGAATCAACACTAACGCCGCGCCCCCGGCCCTGTCAACATCCTTTCCCTTGACACCTCGCGATCTCGCGAGTAGATACAAGCGGACAAGGATTCCCCCTCCAGGAGCACATCCCATGCACAAGAAACTCTACATCCCCGGTCCGGTGGAAGTCTCCCGCGACGTTCTCGAAGCCATGTGCGCGCCGATGATCGGCCACCGCATGAAGGAATACGCCGTGGTGCACGAACGGGTCACGCGCGGCCTCAAGCAGTTGCTCAACACCCAAGATCCGGTGTTTCTCTCCACCTCCAGCGCCTTTGGGGTCATGGAGGGCGCGGTGCGCAACCTGGTGCAAAAGCGCTGCGCCTGCTTCGGCAACGGCGCCTTCAGCAGCAAGTGGCACGACGTGACGCGCCGCTGCGGCCTTGAGGCCGACCTGTTCAGCGCGGAGTGGGGCGAGCCCATCAGCGCCAATATGGTCGAACAGGCCCTGGCCACGGGCAAGTACGACGCCCTGACCCTGGTGCACAACGAAACCTCGACGGGGGTCATGTCGCCCCTGGAGCAGATCGCGGCGGTCATGAAGAACTACCCGGAGGTCTCCTTCATCGTCGATACGGTGTCCTCCATGAGCGCGGTGCCCCTCGATCTGGCGCAACTGGGCACCGATGTGTGCCTGGCCGGGGTGCAGAAGGCCTTCGGCCTGCCGCCGGGCCTGGCTGTGTTCGCCGTGTCGCGCCGGGCGCTGGACAAGGCGCGCACCACCCCTAACCGTGGCTACTATTTTGATTTCGAGGAATTCGAACAGAACGATCTCAAGCACAACACGCCGAGCACGCCGTGCATCAGCCTGATTTACGCCCTCGCCCATCAGCTCGACAAGATGTTCGCCGAGGGGCTGGAGCAGCGCTACGCCCGCCATGCGCGGATGGCCGAGGCGACCCGCTCCTGGGTGCGGGCCCAGGGCTTTTCCCTGTTCGCCGCCGAGGGGGCGCGCTCCCAGACCCTGACCTGCGCACGCAACGACGGCCGCACCGACCTCGAAGCCCTCAAGAAACTTGCCGCCGCGCGCGGCTACGCCATCGACAACGGCTACGGCAAGATCAAGAACCTCACCTTCCGCATCGCCCACATGGCCGACATGACCCTGGCGGACCTGGAGGAACTCTTCCCCCTGCTCGAGGAGCTGCTGCCCCAGGCCCGAAAATAGGGGCGGCGCGGTTGACTTGGCGCGGACGCTGCATTTAAGATACTGGATTCAGCCAGTCAACAATCACCCTCCCTCAAACCCCGGGAACCAATAAGCCTATGGCCCTTCGCCGCATCCTGCATTATCCCGACCCCCTGCTGCGCCAGGTCTCGCAGCCCGTGGCCGAAATCGACGACGAGATCCGCGAGCTGGCCCGCGACATGGCCGAGACCATGTACGCCGCCCCCGGCGTCGGCCTGGCCGCGCCCCAAGTGGGCGTACTGAAACGGCTGATCGTCCTCGACTGCGCACGCCAGGACGAGGCCCCGCAACTGATGACCGCCGTCAATCCGGAGATTCTGGAGGGTGCGGGCGAGATCAACGAGGAAGAGGGCTGCCTGTCGGTCCCCAGCTACTACGCGCGGGTGGTGCGCCAGCCCGAGGTCCGGGTGCGTTTCCTCAACCTCGACGGCGCGGTGGTGGAGATGAACGCCGAGGGCCTGCTGGCCGTGGCCTTCCAGCATGAGATCGACCATCTCAACGGGGTGCTGTTCGTCGACCACCTCTCCTCCCTGAAGAAATCCCTGTTTAAAAAGAAATACAAAAAAATCCTGGAGCAAAAACAGGAGGAGCTGTGATCGACCCCGGCACGATCCGCACCGTCTTCATGGGCACGCCCGAGTTCGCCCTGGCCAGCCTGCAGGGGCTGATCGACTTCGGCCTGCCCCTGGTGGGCGTCTACACCCAGCCCGACCGCCCCAAGGGGCGCGGCAAGCAGCTGGCGCCGCCGCCCGTCAAGGAACTCGCCCTGGCGCGCGGCATCCCCGTGTTTCAGCCCCTTAAACTGCGCCGCCCGGAGGTGGTGGAGGAACTGCGCGGCCTCGCGCCCGACCTCATCGTGGTGGTGGCCTACGGCCAGATTTTGCCGCAGAGCGTGCTCGACATCCCCCGCTTCGGCTGCATCAACGTCCATGCCAGCCTCCTGCCGCGCCATCGCGGCGCGGCCCCCATCAACAAGGCGATTCTCGACGGCGACGCCGAAACCGGCATCACCACCATGCTCATGGACGTGGGCCTGGACACGGGCGACATGCTGGTCAAGCGCGCCACGCCCATCGGCTCCGACGAAACCGCCGGCGAACTGCACGACCGCCTCGCCCGGCTCGGTCGCGAGACCCTGGAGGAGACCCTGCGCCGGCTGTGCGCTGGCACCCTGCAACCGGAGAAGCAGGACGACGGCCTGAGCACCTACGCCCCCATGCTGAAGAAAGAAGACGGCCTTATCGACTGGAGCCGCGACGCCCGCGCCCTGCACAACCAGGTGCGCGGCCTCGACCCCTGGCCGGGGGCCTACACCCTGCTCGACGGCGAGGTGTTGCGCCTTGCCGCCACCGGCGTCGAGGAGGGCGGCGGCGAACCGGGCATGGTGGTCGGCGCCGATGCCTCGGGAGTGCGCGTGGCCTGCGGCAGCGGGGTGCTGCGCGTCGGCGCCCTGCAACTGCCGGGGCGCAAACGCCTGGCGGCAGCCGACTTCCTGCGCGGCACGCCCCTGGCGGTGGGGACCAAGCTCGCCTGAGGACTTTTTCGTGACGGATTCATCAACCCCGCCGAACCGCCTGCAACCCCGCAAGCGGCTGTTCATCGGCCTGCTCTCCGGCGTCTGCGCCCTGGTGCTGGGCCTCGCGCTGCTGTTGTGGTGGGCGCCCACGGTGGGCCTGGCCAACATTCATCCGGTGCTGCCGGTGGTGCTCGGGCTGGTGCTGGCGACGATCTCCCTGTGCATCGTCGGCGGCCTGCTGCTCTTGGTGCTGACCCTGCTCACCGGTCGCGACCTGTTTTTTTCCGAGCGCCTGCGCCGCGTGGTCATCAAATACCTGTTTCCCGGCATCATCGGCCTCGGGCGGTTGCTCGGCATGGACCGCGACAGCCTGCATCAGTCCTTCATCGCCCTGAACAACCAGCTGGTGCGCGCCAAGAAACTGCGGGTCGGCGCCGGTCAGGTGCTGATCCTGCTGCCGCACTGCGTTCAGTTGTTCGACTGCGGCATCAAGATCACCGGCGATGTGAGCAAGTGCGCCGGCTGCGGCCGCTGCGACATCAAGGGCCTGGTGGAGATCGCCGCCGCGCGCGGCATCGACATCGCCGTGGCCACGGGCGGCACCCTGGCGCGCAAGATTATCGTCGAGAAGCGGCCGCGGCTGATCGTGGCGGTGGCCTGCGAGCGGGATCTGACCTCGGGCATTCGCGACGCCTACCCCCTGCCGGTCATCGGCATTCTCAACGAACGCCCCCACGGGCCCTGCTTCAATACCCAGATCGTCCTCGAGCAGGTGCGCGAGGCCCTCGATCAGTGCGTGTCGCGCTGAGCCCGGAAAGGAACCGTCGTGTCCGCCTCCAGCCCGCGCCATGCGGCCTTTGACATCCTGCGTCAGGTCGAGGACGGCGCCTATGCCGACCTGGCCCTCGACGCCGTCCTGCAGCGCAACCGCCTGAGCGATCCGCGCGACCGTGCCCTGCTCACCGAGTTGGTCTACGGCGTGCTGCGCCGCCGCGGGCGGCTGGATTTCGCCCTGAGCCGCTGCTGCCGCCAGCCCCTGGCCAAGCTCGAACCCGCGGTGCTGCGCCTGCTGCGCCTCGGCGCCCATCAGCTGCTGCACCTGGAGCGCATCCCCGCCCACGCGGTGCTCAACGAAAGCGTGGCCCTGGCGCGCCGCCTCGGCCTGGAGCGCGCCACCGGCCTGATCAACGGCGTGCTGCGCGCCCTGCAACGCGAGCTGCCCAATTTGCCCTGGCCCGACGCGGCGCGCGCGCCGCGCGCCCATCTGGAGCACGCCCTGTCCCTGCCCGGCTGGCTGGCGCAGCGACTCATCGACCAGTTCGGCGCCGCGCAAGCCTGCGCCCTGGGGGCCACCCTGCTCGACGCCGCGCCCTTCACCCTGCGCGCCAATCGCCTCAAAACCACCCGCGCCGACCTGCTTGAAAGCCTTGTCGCGGCCGGGCACCAGGCCCGCGCCGGCCGTTACGCCGAGGACGGCCTCATTTTGGAGAAGCGTGGCGCCGCCGCCCTGCCCGGCGACGCCGAAGGCCTCTACCAGGTGCAGGATCAGGCCAGTCAGCTCATCGCCCCGCTGCTTGGCGCCCAGGCCGGTGAAAGCCTCCTCGACGCCTGTGCCGCCCCGGGGGGCAAGACCACCCATCTCGCCGCCCTGACCGACAACCAGGCGTCCATCCTCGCCGTGGATCTGCATCCCCAGCGCGTGGCACTGATCCGCGAGGGCGCCGCGCGGCTGGGTTGCGCCGGCATCGAGGCGCGCGCCTGGGATATGAGTCGCACCCCCGATTTCGTGGCGCCGAACAGCCTCGACCGCATCCTGGTCGATGCCCCGTGCAGCGGACTGGGCGTACTGCGCCGCAACCCGGAAATCCGCTGGCGGCGCCAGCCCCGGGATCTGACCGCCCTGGCCGCCCTGCAGGGCGCCATTCTCGCCGCCGCAGCGCCCCTGCTGCGCCCCGGCGGGGTCTTGCTGTATTCGGTGTGCACCTTCACCCGCGAAGAGACCGAAGAGGTGATCGCCGCGTTTCTCGACCGGCATCGCGACTTTGCCCGCGAGGATCTGCGCGCCGTCGCCCCCCCGCACTGGCAGGAGCTGTTCGACGACCAAGGCGCTCTACGCACCCTGCCCCATGAGCACGACGGCATGGATGCCTTCTGGGCGGTGCGGATGAAAAAGCGGTGAGTTGTCAGTTGATGATTTTGCGCTGTTTCGTTGACGGGCGGAAATGGTTTTTTATACGGGTTTTACAAATGACCAAGGACAGCCTTTAGGAGTTCTCCATGATCAAGATCGCCCCTTCCATCCTCTCCGCCGACTTCGCCCGCCTGGGCGAGGAGGTGCGCGCCTTGGAGGCGGCCGGCGCCGACTATGTGCACGTGGATGTCATGGACGGGCATTTCGTGCCCAACCTGACCATCGGCCCGCCGGTGGTGGCGGCCCTGCGCCAGGTTACGCGCCTGCCCCTGGACGTGCATCTGATGATCGCCAATCCCGACGCCTACATCCCCGAGTTCGCCAAGGCCGGCGCCGACATCCTCACCGTGCACCAGGAGGCGAGCACCCACCTGCACCGCACCGTGCAGCTGATCCGCGGCCTCGGCAAGAAGGCCGGGGTATCCCTCAATCCCGCCACGCCGGTGGCCACCCTCGACGTGATCCTTGATGAGCTTGACCTAGTGCTGGTGATGAGCGTCAATCCCGGCTTCGGCGGCCAGAGCTTCATCCCATCGGCCCTGGACAAGATCGCTGCCCTGCGCCGCGAGATCGACCGGCGCGGCCTGGCCACGGAACTGGAAGTCGACGGCGGCGTCAAGGCCGACAACATCGCCGCCGTCGCCGCAGCCGGGGCGCGGGTGTTCGTCGCCGGCAGCGCGGTGTTCGGCAGCGGCGATTACGCCGCGACCATCGCCGCCCTGCGGCGCAACGCCACGAGCCCGCGCGCATGACTCTCGATCGCGCGGCGGTGCGCCAGGCCCTGGCGGGCCATCCCGTTGCCCGCCTGTCCACGGAAAACCTCGCGCCCGCGGCAGTGCTGCTGCCGCTCTTCACGCGCGACGGCGAGGACCAGGTGCTCTTCACCCGCCGCCCCGAGACCATGCCCCATCACCGGGGCGAGATCTCCTTTCCCGGCGGGCGCCGGCAGCCCGGCGACGCGGACCTGCTCGCCACCGCCTTGCGCGAGACGCAAGAAGAAATGGGCATCGCCGCGCGGGACGTGGAGGTGCTGGGGCGACTCGACGATTTCTTTTCGGTGCACGGCTATCACGTCACCCCCTATGTCGGCGGCTTTCCCTACCCTTACGCCTTTCGCGTCGACCCGCGTGAGATTGCCGAGGTGATCGCCGTGCCCCTGGCGCGCCTGCGCGACCCGGCGGTGTTTCGCACCGAGGACTGGAGCCATCGTGGACGCACCTGGCCGGTGCATTTCTACCGCATCGACCACCACGAAATCTGGGGCTTGACCGCGGCCATTCTCAGCCAATTCCTGGAGCGCACGGCACACCTGTGAAAATGGCCCTTGCGCTCAGGTTATTTGACGCTAAAATAATTTCCTTAAAACCATCCAAACTGTCCTGCTTGGGATGACGCGACCATGAACTTTTTCCGCAATCTCGGCCTGCTGGCCAAGATCTCCGTGATCGTGGTCGCCATTCTCACCCTGTTTCTCGGTTTCAACGCCCTGCTCAATTATCGCCAGCAAAAAAGCATCATCCTCGGCGAGGCCCTGATGAAGGCCCGCGGCGCCGCCTTTCACGCGGTGCAGTCCCGCGAATATCTCTCCGCGGAATATCTCAAGGGCAAGGTCACCTTGTCCGTGGAGCGCTACGGCCTGATTCCCGTGGTGGCCTCCAACCGCATCGGCATGCTGGTGGCCGAGGACCTCGGCTACCGCATCCGCCAGACCTCGGACCGCTACCGCAACCCGAAAAACGCGCCGGATGCCTTCGAGACCGCGGCCCTCAAGGCCTTTCGCGCCGAGCACAGCCTGCTCGAATATTTCGAGGAAACCAAGGCCGACGGCGAGCCGGTGTTTCGCTACCTGCTGCCCTTCAGCGCCGACGAGAGCTGCCTGCAATGCCACGGTGATCCCGAGCAGGCGCCCGACTTCATCAAGCAGCTCTTTCCCGCCGAGCGCGACCAGGCCTACCATTACGAATTGGGCGAGGTCATCGGCGCGGCCTCCATCAGCATTCCCATGGAGGATCTGTACATGCAGATCCATGCCAACCTGCGCTTTGATCTCATGGTCACCGGCGGCACCTTCCTGGCGCTCATCACCTGCCTGGGCTTTCTCATCCGCCATACCGTGACCCGGCCCCTGGCGGAGCTTGGCGACGCCATCGGCGAAATCATGCGCACCGGCCGCTTCGAGGAGCAGCTGCCCGGACGGGGTCGCGACGAGATCGGTCTGCTCATCGAGCGCTTCAACGAGATGAGCGCCCACCTGCGGGAGAAAACCCGCGAAGTGGAAGAGTCCGAGCGGCGCTTCCGCCTGCTCACGGAAAACGCCCGCGACGGTATCATCTCCTTTCTCGCCAACGGCCAGATCATTCTCTTCAACCGCCAGGCTGAAAAGATCTTCGGCTACAGCAAACGCGAGGCCATCGGCATGAACATCCTCGCCCTTATTCACCCCGATTGTCCGTCCATCCATGAAATCGGCGCCCCGGAGTATTTCCGCATCCATGCCGCCGAACTGATGAGGGAGATCCGCCGCATCCCCGGCCGCCGCCGCGACGGCGCGCCCCTGCCCATGGAACTGGCCCTGTCCCTCACCGAATCCGACGGGCACATCTTTTACACGGCGATCATCCGGGTGTAGCAAGAAAGATCGTCCTTGGTCCTTTGTCCTTAAGCGGTTAGCGGTTGATTTCGCTCTTTCGGAAGTGATGGTTCCATGCCTGCCTATCCTCCACGGTCCCAACGTTTTCTCGAACTTCTCGCGCAGCGGGTGCTGGTCGGCGACGGTGCCATGGGCACCCTGCTCTATCAGCGCGGCGTGGCCCTCGACGCCAACTTCGAACACCTCAACCTGGTGCGCCCGCAGTTGGTGACGGCGGTCCATGCCGATTACGCCGCCGCCGGCGCGGATCTGTTGGAAACCAACACCTTTGGCGCCAACCGCCTGCGCCTGGGTGCCATCGGCCTGGAGCACCGGGTGGCGGCCATCAATGCCGCGGGAGCACGTCTGGCGCGCGAGGCGGCGGGAGCGGAGCGCTTCGTCGCCGGAGCGGTGGGGCCCCTGCCCCAGGCACGCGCCGAGGAACAGGAACTGGACGCCGAAACAAAGCGCGAGATTTTCCGCGAGCAGATGACGGCCCTCGCCGACGGCGGGGTGGATCTGTTCATTCTCGAGACCTTCTCGTCCCTGGAGGATCTGCGTCTGGCCCTGGCGGTGGCGGCCGAACTGGGCCTGCCGGCCAGCGCGCAACTCGCCTTTCTCGAGGGCGGACGCACCCGCGAGGGGCTGAGCGCCGAAAACGCGGCGAGCGCCCTAGAGCAAGCCGATGCGGCCCTCATCGGCGCCAACTGCGGCGCCGGTCCGCGCGATCTGCTCGCGGTGCTGCGCCGCCTGGCGCCCCTCACCCAGCGGCCCCTGGCGGCCTTCGCCAACTCGGGCTTTCCCCAGTACCGCGAAGGGCGCTTCATGTACCTGGCGACGCCCGAGTATTTCGCCGCCATGGGGCGCGACATGGTCGCGGCCGGCGCCACCCTCATCGGCGGCTGTTGCGGCACCACGCCCGAGCACATCGCTGCTCTGGCCCAGGCCCTGCGCGACCTTGAGCCCGCCGCCCGCCCTTCCCTGCCGCGCCGGCCCGAAGAGGCGCCACCGCCGCCGGCCGCCGCGAGCGCCGCGCCCAGTTTTCTCGCCGCCTGGGGCCAACGGCCGGTCATCACCGTGGAACTCGATCCGCCGCGCGGCCTGAACTGCGACAAGATCCTGGCCGCCGCAGGGCAACTGCGCGCCGCCGGCGCCGACGCCATCAGCCTGGCGGAAAACCCCCTGGCGCGCATCCGCATGGGCAACCTGGCGCTGGCCAGCCGCATTCAGCAAAGCTGCGGGGTGTCGGTCATCGCTCACGTCACCTGCCGCGACCGCAACCTCATCGGCCTGCATTCGGAGCTCATGGGCGCGCATCTGCTCGGCTTGCGCAACATTCTCGCCGTGACCGGCGATCCCGTGTCCCTGGGCGGCGAAGCCGGCGCGTCGAGCGTGTTCGATCTCAACTCCATCGGCCTGCTGGAGTTGCTCGCCGCCCTAAACCAGGGCCGCAACCTGCTCGGCGCCGAGCTCGACGGCCGCACCGAGTTCTTGCTCGGCGCCGCCTTCAATCCCAACGTGCGCAGCATGGAAGGCCAGATCCGCCGCCTGGAGAAAAAAATCGCCGCCGGCGCGCGTTTCGTGCAGACCCAGCCGGTGTACAGCCCGGCGGTGCTCGAGGAGCTGCTGGAGCGCACCGCCCCCCTGGGCATCCCCGTGCTGGTGGGCATCCTGCCCCTGGTGAGCGAGCGCAACGCTGAATTTCTGCATAACGAGGTGCCGGGCATTTCGCTGCCCGATGAGGTGCGCCGCCGCATGCGCGGCCGGAGCGGCGAGGAAGGAATCCGGGAGGGGCTGGCCATCGCCGCGGAGCTGATCGCGGCGGGACGCGGGCGGGTCGGCGGCTGGTACCTGATGCCGCCCTTCGGCAAGGTGGATCTGGCGCTCTCGCTTATGGAGCGGATCCGCGCGGAGGAACGCTGAGGCCGAGCAGCTCGTCGAGTTCGCCCTTCTCGTCAAGATCGAAGAGATCGCTGCAGCCGCCGACGAGGCGGCCATCGACGAAAATCTCCGGCACCGTTTCGCGCCCCGAGCGCCCGCGCATTTCCTGCTCCTTGCGCGGGTCGTCCGTCACGTCGTACTCAACGAAACTCACCCCCTTGATGCGCAGCAGTTCCTTGGCTCTCTTGCAGTAAGGACAGTAACTTTTGGTATAAATTTCCACTGGTTTCATCTCGTATCCCGGGCGCTAAAGGCGGATGCCGCCGACTGAAGGTCCAATTCTAACCAAGGAATCGGCGCTTGCAAGCGCGCCCTTCGCTTCTCGGAGGACCGCCATGAAAATTTTTCCGCGCACCTGGCTGCCGACGCTCCTCATGCTCCTTCTGACGATGGGGTGTGCGCCCAAAAGCCTCACCCCGGAAAAGGATCTGCTCGACACCCTGGGCCGCTTCACCCAGGATCTGCGCTGGAACAATCCCCAGGGCGCGGCGCGTTTTTTCGCCGAAGACCAAAGGAGGAATTTTCTGGAGCGCTATCAGGGTCGCGAGGGGCTCAACATCACCGATGTCCAGGTGACCGACATTCGTTTCAATCCCGACCGCAGCCAGGCGGAGGTCGCCATGCGCCTGGAGTACTATCAGCTGCCCTCGGCTTCGGTGCGTCGCCAGGACCTCCGGCAGACCTGGCGGGTCGAGCCGGGAGTTCTTCCCGGTCCCGGTTCCTGGCGCCTGCACACGCCCTTTCCCGATCTGCCCTGAAACCCGGACGACCCTTGCAAGACGGCGTTTTCCTTGCCCTTGTCCCCACCAAGAGGGTCCGTCCGCAGCCAACTTTTCCCTTGCCTTGGCCTTTATCCTTGTGCTATTTAACTGCATACTGTATACATTACACAAAACAATAAATCGCTGCATTGACCCGTCTTTTGCCCTTTTTTCGCGGGCAGACAGCACTTTACCAGAGCTCCGGCCAGACGAAGCCGACAGGAGGTCGATTTGGCCCAGATCGTTTTTTCCAGTTGGGGAAACAAGATCGTCGACAACCGCAAGGTTGACGGCGAAGCGCAGGCT
>NZ_JAUVWH010000009.1 GCF_030604225.1 Geoalkalibacter sp. | reverse complement strand
GTGACGTGGTATTCTTAAGCGGTGTCCAATCACATCAGAATCAGGAGAGCTATGCCATGGGTCGCATTAAATTCGGAACCTCCGGATGGAGGGGTATTCTCTGCGAGGATTTCATTTTCGACAACGTAAAGGTCGTCACCCAGGCCATCGCCGACCATCTGCGCGCGGTGGGCGAGGCGGAAAAGGGCCTGGTGATCGGCTATGACGCCCGTTTCATGGGAGAGCGCTTTGCCCACGAAGCCGCGCGGGTGCTGGCGGGCGCGGGGATTCCCTCCTTCGTCTGCAACCGGGACACGCCCACCCCGGTCATTGCCTTTGAAATCCTGCGCCGCCAAGCCGCGGGGGGCATCAATTTCACCGCCAGCCACAATCCTCCCGAGTACAACGGCCTGAAATTTTCGCCTTCCTGGGGCGGACCGGCGTTGCCGGAGACCACCTCGGACATCGAGCAGCGCGCCAATGCCATGCTGGGGCAGATCTGTTACAGGGAAATGCCCCTCGATCAGGCGGTGCGCGCCGGGTTGGTGGAAAAAATCGACCCGCGCCCGGCATATTTCGAGGCGATCCGCAAGCTGGTCGATCTTCCGGCGATCGCCAAGGCGGGCCTGGTGGTGGCGGTCAATCCGCTCTATGGCACCGGGCGCGGCTATCTTGATACCCTGCTGCGCGAAGTGGGCGTCAAGGTGGTGTGCATGAACGACCATCGCGATCCCTATTTCGGCGGCATGCCGCCGGAACCCTCCCAGGCGCACATTCCCGATTTCATCAAGCTGGTCGCCAATGACCCGCAAATCCGTCTCGGTCTGGCCACGGACGGCGACGCGGATCGCTACGGCATCGTCGACGGCGACGGCAGCTTCATCGAGCCCAACTATGTGCTGGCGCTGCTCCTCGACTATCTGCTGCGACGCGGCAAGAGAGGCGATGCCGCCCGCTCGGTGGCAACCTCCCATTTCATCGACGCCGTGGCCCGCCATCATGGCGTGAACGTTCTGGAAACGCCCGTCGGTTTCAAGTTCATCGGCGAGTTCATCCGCGACGACAAGATTCTCATCGGCGGCGAGGAGAGTGCCGGTCTGACGGTGCGCGGCCATGTGCCGGACAAGGATGGGATTCTTGCCTGTCTGCTGGTCGCCGAGATGGTGGCGGTGGAAGGCAAGTCGGTGAAGGATCTGCTCTGCGACCTCTATGATCGGGTGGGCGAGTTTTACACCCGCCGCGACAATGTGCATCTCACTCCCGACCTGGAAGCCGCCTTCGCCGGCAAGCTGGCCGCGCCACCGGCCGAGCTGGCGGGCAAGAAGATCGCCCAGGTCGTCACCCTGGACGGCTGCAAGTTCCTGTTTGCCGACGGCACCTGGGTGCTGTTCCGCAAGTCGGGCACCGAACCGGTGGTGCGGGTGTACGGCGAGGCGGGGACCGAGGCCGAGTTGGATCGTCTGATGAAGGCAGCCGCGGTGTTCATCGGGATTTAACCGCGGGAAAGGCGAAAAAAAAGCGCCGGGTTTGCGCCCGGCGCTTTTTTTGTGCACTGTCTTGATCCCTTAGCCGAGGATCGCCTGGATGTCGTCCTGGGCGTTGCCGATGGGCGCGATGTTGAAGTTCTCCACCAGGAAGTTGAGCACGTTGGGCGTGATGAAGGCCGGCAGGCTCGGGCCGATCTTGATGTTCTTGATGCCCAGGTGCAGCAGGGTCAGCAGGATCGCCACCGCCTTCTGCTCGTACCAGGAGAGAATCAGGGACAGGGGCAGGTCGTTGACGCCGCACTCGAAAGCGTCGGCGAGGGCCAGGGCGATCTTGACCGCTGAGTAGGCGTCGTTGCACTGACCGACGTCGAGCAGGCGCGGAATGCCGCCGATGTCGCCGAATTCGAGCTTGTTGAAGCGGTACTTGCCGCAGGCCAGGGTGAGGATCACCGTGTCCGCGGGCAGATTCTCGGCGAATTCGGTGTAATAGTTGCGGCCGCTCTTGGCGCCGTCGCAGCCGCCGATGAGGAAGAAGTGGCGGATGTCACCGGCCTTGACGGCGGAAATCACCTTGTCGGCCACGCCGAGCACCGCGTTGTGGCCGAAACCGACGAGAATTTCCTGGCCGGGATTGTCCTCAAAGCCGGGCAGTTCCTGGGCTTTGCGGATGACGGCGGAGAAATCCCAGCCATCGATGTGCTTGACGTCGGGCCACTGCACCAGACCCCAGGTGAAGAGGCGGTCCTTGTAGTTGTCGGCGGGGCGCTGGATGCAGTTGGTGTTGAAGATGATGGCGCCGGGGAACTGCTGGAATTCCTTGTACTGGTCCTGCCAGGCGCCGCCGAAATTGCCGGCCAGATGGGCGTACTTCTTGAGGCCGGGGTAGCCGTGGGCGGGAATCATCTCGCCGTGGGTGTAGATGTTGATGCCCTTGCCCTCGGTCTGCTTGAGCAGTTCCTCAAGCATCTTGAGGTCGTGACCCGAGACGAGGATGGCCTTGCCCTTCTTCGTCCCCAACTGCACCGGGGTCGGAACCGGATGCCCGTAAGTGTCGGTGTGGGCCTTGTTGAGCAGTTCCATGGTGATGAGGTTGATCTTGCCGCACTCCATGGCCAGACCGACGAAATCCATGAGCCCCAGGCTCTTGTCGAGGGTGGCTGCCAGCGCCTTGTGGGTGAAGGCGTAAATGGCATCGTCCTGGTAGCCGAGGATGTAGGCGTGATCGGCGTACGCGGCGTAACCCTTGATGCCGTAGATGAGGATTTCCTGAACCGATTTGACATCGGCGTCGATGCTTGGGTCCTGGACGCCGTGCCGCTCGCCCTGGCGCACCAGTTCTGCCGTGGTGGCGGCGGGCTGCCAGTCGCTCGCGGCCTCGGGCACCGCACCGGCGTAAGGGGCGCCGTTGGCTTTCTCGAACAGGGTCTGGGCCTGGCGGCGCATCTCGACGCTCTGGCGCACGAACTTGGCCACTTCCTCGGCATCGAAGTCGACGTTGGTCACGGTGGTGAACAGGCCTTCGATCATGAAGCGGTCGATCTTGGCATCCTTGGCGCCTTTCTGGCGGGCCAGATCGCCCCAAAAGGCAACGCCCTTGAGGCTATGGACGAGAAGATCTTGGAGGGCTGCCACGTCGGGTTGCTTGCCGCAGACGCCGACTTTGGTACAACCGGTTCCTTGGGCTGCCTGCTCGCACTGGTAACAAAACATGTTGACCTCCTTGGTCGGTTCGGGGTGAGTGTCGGCTTTTTTCAGGCCGAAGAGTTCGAGGATCTTCTTCACGCTGCTTCTCCTTGCAGGGGTTGACCCGGAATGGCTCGCCAAGGCAGCGCCTTCGGGTATAATCAAACATGTGTCTCGCGTCTCAATCTGGGGCAAGCTTAGGGCTTTACTCGGATTTCGGCTTTGACCGAAGTCAAAAAAAATAAAAATTCCTCAGGAGCTCTGTCCTTGGTTGGCCAAAACCGCCGCTACTGGCTGATGAAATCCGAACCCCAGTGCTTTTCCTTCGAGGATCTGAAGAAGGCCCCGGGACGTACCAATTGCTGGGATGGAGTGCGAAATTTTCAGGCGCGCAATTTCCTGCGCGACGAGGTTCAAATCGGCGACGGCGTGCTCTTCTATCACAGCAATATTTCTGAACCGGCCATCGTGGGGTTGGCGAAGGTCGTGCGCGCCGGTTATCCGGATCATACGGCCCTGGATCCGCGCGCGGAGCATTTTGACCCGCGCGCCGGCGATGCAAATCCTATCTGGTACATGGTCGATGTCGCCTATGCCGGAGATCTGGCCCGGCCGCTGACCCGGGACGACCTGCGGCGGCATCCGGTGTTGGCGGGCATGGATGTGCTGAGAAAAGGCAATCGTCTGTCCGTGCAGCCCGTTACCGAAACCCAATGGTTCGCGGTTCTGGAGGTCGGTGGCGCACTAGACCCGTTCGCGGAAGAACAAAGGGGGAAGACATGAGCAAGCTGGTTAAGGTTGGTGCGATTGGCGTCGGCGTGCTTCTGGTTTTGGTGGTGGCGCTGGCCATTCTCGCCAAGGTGTTGATCACTCCGGAGCGGGTGCGCGCCACGGTCCAGCCCCTGGCCGAGAAAGCCCTGGGTCGGGAGGTGCTGCTGGGGGACATCGAGGCCCGTTTTTTCTCGGGAATCGTCCTGCATGATCTGTCGATCAAGGAAAAGGCGGGGGAGGACCTCTTCGTCAGCGCCGATCAGGTGGTGCTGCGCTATCAGTTCTGGCCGTTGCTGTTTTTGCAGGTGGTGGTGGATGAAGTACGGTTGGAACAGCCGCGCATCCGCGTGGTGAGGCTGGCGGACGGCAGTTTCAATTTCAGCGATCTGCTCAAGGACAAGGAGTATGGCGCCGCGGGCGCCGCGCCCGTCGAGCCTGAGAGTTCCGCCACGGCGCCGCCCATCAATCTGACCGTCGCCAAGGTGCGGCTGGTCGGCGGAGAATTGCTCTTCATCGACCAGCAGATGAATCCCCAGGCGCCCTTGCGCTATCAGATCAGCCAATTGCAGGTCGCGGCGGATGACATCGCCCTCGATAAAGCCTTTCCCTTTGAACTGGCCTGTCGCATCAACGAGGCGCCCCTGTCCCTGGCGGGTCAAGTCGACCTTCAGCGGCAAAGCGGTCAGGCACGCATCAATCTTAAGGATTTTGATGCCGTGGCTTTTTTGCCCTACTTCCGCGAGCAGCTTCCCGGGCGCCTCGGCAGTCTCAAGGTCGATCTGGACGTGCAGGCCGAGGGTAGCGCGGATGCGGTTCTCTCCAAGGGCAAGATTTCCCTGAGGGATCTCAATCTGACCCTCGATGCCCTGGCCGATGCGCCCCTGCGTGGCGCCAACCTGGCCCTCGATTATGATCTTCATGCCGATCTCAAGGCCTCAGCCCTGCGCTTGAACAGCAGCCGCCTTGATTTCAACGGGATTATCGCCGAGGCGGCCGGGGGCGTCGATCGCTATGCCACCGAGCCGACTTTGGCCCTGGATGTGCGGGTGCCGCCCCTCGATCTGCGCAAGGCCCTTGCCGCCTTGCCGCAAGAGCTGGTCAAGGATGCCGCGGCCTTTGACCCGGCCGGTTCCGTCGAGGTTGCGGCAAGGCTGGAGGGGGCCGCCGACCAGGGGGCGGCGCTGCTGAAAAACGCCGAGCTGCGCCTGCAGGGTGTCGAGGCCAACGCCGGCCAACTGCGTCCCGCCCTGAATGGCCTGCTCAAGCTGCAAGGCGATCAACTCGCTTCCCAGGATCTGTCGGTGCGCGCCGGCGACAATCGCGCCCAGGTGGATCTCAAGGCGAGCAATCTGTTCGGCAAGCCCATCAGGGTCAGCAGCCAGGTGGTTTCCGAGCGATTCGACCTCGATGCGCTCCTGAAAACGGGCGCCGCTCCCGTTGCCGCGGGATCGGGTGGCGCGGGTGCCACGCAACAGACCAACGAGGAACTGGGGCCCTTCGACATCCCCTTGAACGCCGAAGGAACGGTCAAGATCGCCCAAACCCTTTACCAGGGGATGAATGTCAGCGATTTTGATCTGGCCTATCGGTTGGTCAACAACGTGCTGACGGTGGAAAAAATGACCGGCCGGGTGGTCGGAGGCTCCTTCAACCAGACCGCGCGGGTCGATCTCGGGCGCAAGGGTCTTGACTACCAGAGCAAGATCAATCTGCAGGCTCTCCAGGCCGACCCCTTCGTCACGGCTTTCTGGCCCAAGGCGGCCGGCACCCTGTTCGGCAACCTCAACCTCGATCTCGACCTCAGCGGGCGCGGCACCCTGGCCGATTCGATCAAGCAGAACCTTACCGGTCGCGGCGTCCTCAATCTGGTCGATGGTCGCGTCACCGGCGCTGGGCTGGCACAGGGTCTCGCGGATTTCCTCAATCTTGAGGACTTGCGCGTCCTGCGTTTCAGTCGCCTGCGCGGCACCCTGACCCTGGAGCAGGGGCGCATGCGTTTGGACAGCGAATTCTCCGGCAACGAGGTGCGCATGAAGCCGCAAGGCGTCGTCGGGCTGGATGGTTCATTGGATCTTGCCCTGAACGCAAGCCTTGCGCCTGCGCTCATGCAGAAACTTGACCAGCGCGGTCAGTTCACCCGTTTTCTCAAGGATCAGGAGGGGTGGGGCCAACTGCCCCTCAAGGTGACCGGTAATTATGATCAGCCGCGCTTTGCCATGGATACGGCGGGCGTGCGTCAGCAGGTCGGGGAAAAGGCCGTGGAAAAAGCCAGGGAAGAAATTCAGAAACGGGTCATCGACCGGATCGCGCCGCCTCCGCCGGAGGGTCAGCCGGAGGGCGAGGCGGATCCCAAGCGTAAATTGCTCGATGATGCGGTGCGCGGACTTTTTGGACGTTGAACAGCTAATTTTTGATGAGGAGTCGATTGCATGCCGGGTTTTGAGGAATTTAGTGGATTTGAAGTGATTCGCGCCGCCATGGAGGTGGAAAAAAACGGACATCGTTTCTATTCGACCGTCGCCGCGCGGGCGAAAAGTCCCCTTGCGCGCGAGCTTTTCTCCTGGCTTGCCCAGGATGAGGTGCAGCACCTGCGGACGCTGGAAGACCTGGTGCCCAAATATCAGGAGGGATCGTTCTGGGAGGACGAGGAACAGTTTCTGCCCTACCTGCGGCGCTTCGCCGACAAGGAGATCTTTCCCTCCGCCGAACGCCTTGAGCAGGTGTTGCGGGAGCCGCAAAGCGATTTGCGGGCCTTGGACCTGGCCATCGAGGCGGAGGAAAATTTCGCGGAATATTTTCATCGCGCCGCGGGCGCCGCGCGCACCAGCGATGGGCGCGAAGCCTTCGCCTGGCTGGCCGCCGAGGAGGACCGCCATGCCGCTGTCCTTAAGGAGCGCAAGGCCCAGTTGGAAAAAAGCTCCACCCCCCGAGGCTAATGCCCCGTGGGGATTTTTCAAAAGACCGGGGCAATCTTGACAGTCACCCTGCCGCAGTTAAAATTCTTATAAAATATCCTTGCTTGGGAGGTCAGAAGATGAATGTTTTTGATTTTGCGATGAAAATGGAAACCGACGCGGAAGCTTACTACAAACAACTCGCCGAGCAGACCAACGTCGAGGGCATCAGAAACATATTTCTTGACCTGGCCGCCGACGAAAAAAAACACTTTCAGATTTTTGAGGCGATGAAGGCGCGCACCGGCGCCACCTCCATGGAAGAGAGCAAGGCCCTCGACAATGCCCGCAACGCTTTCGAGAAACTGCTCAAGGGCAAGCCCGCCGCCGGATCCATCAAGGGCGATCTGCAGGCCTACGAGCATGCCATGAAGATGGAAGCCGAAGGTGCCCGGGTCTATGAAGAAGCCTTGGCGAAGGAGTCCAATCCCGAGGTGCAAAATCTCCTCAAGCGGGTCATCGCGGAAGAGCAGAAGCACTTCAATATCATTCGCAACGTTTATGATTTCGTGAATGCCCCCAACGAGTACCTGGAATGGGCCGAATTCAGCAACCTGGAGGAATTCCGCAACTTCGGCCGCGACGTCGGGGCTTGAGGCCGCCGGTTTTTTGGGCCTTGAACAGTGTGGCGGGGTGGACCTTTGCAGGTTCACCCCGTTTTCATTCATCGGATCAGGTCAAGGGTTTGCTCGTCTAACCCCGTGACAAGAGGCTGATATGCGCAAGTTCCTTCGTGGCGCTTTTATTGTGTTGTTTCTCGTGCTGCTGTGGCCGGTCTCGGTCCCCGCGGCGGTCAAGACGGTTGAATTGCGCCACGCCAGTGCCGAGCAGTTGTTGCCGGTGGTGCGCGACCTGCTCGGCCCCGAAGTGCGGGTGAGCGGCCTGAACAACGTTCTGATTGCCCGGGGTTCGGCCACGGAATTGGCCGATTTCGAGAGCATCGTGCGCCAACTCGATGTGCCGCGACAGTTGTTGCGCATTACCGTGCGCCAGGAAGTCAATCGTGCCGAAAGCGGCACGCGGTTTGACGCCTCGGGGCGCATCAGGGCGGGCGATGCGCGGATTGAGGCCGGAGAGATCTCGCGCGACCAAGCTCAGGTTGTCATCGGCAGTGACGGCGAGATTGAGATCGGCGCGGTGCGGCGCCTTGGCACGGCGCGCGATGCGCGGGATCAATTTGTCCTCGTCCTTGACGGCGAGGAGGCGCGCATTACCGTCGGGGAAGCCTTGCCCTACACCCGGGAGATGGCGGTGCTGGCTGATCGTTACGGCGCCCGGGGGTATGCGCAGTCCGTTGATTTTCAGGAAGTGGCCACGGGATTCGCGGTGCGTCCGCTCTTGCAGGGAGAGCAGGTGCTGCTCGAAGTGACGCCGTTTTTGCAGGATTTTTCCGGATCGCCCCATCCCGCTGTCGGCGGAGCGCGGGCTTTGACCTTTCAGCAGGCCGCGACCAGGATGCTGGTGCCCTTGGGGGTCTGGTTCGATCTGGGGGGACATTTGCAGTCCGCCGGGGAGGTCGGCCGCTCCTTCGTCAGCTGGCGTACGCGCCAGGAGGACGCCCGCCGGCAAATTCTGGTCAGAATCGATGCCGAGCGCTGAGGTTTCCGTGGGCATGACCCGCGGGTTTTATGCCTTGACACTCGGGCAAGTGATCTGATATTCATACGCCTCATCAAGTTCGGCCCCGTCGCCAAGTGGTAAGGCAGAGGTCTGCAAAACCTCCATCACCAGTTCAAATCTGGTCGGGGCCTCCATCAGAAAAAAAGCCGGCATTTTGCCGGCTTTTTTATTTCCGCCCGGGTCGTTTTTCGCCTAGACTGCCGACCATGGCCCTTCTTTCCCCCCCGATCATCGGTCTTTTTCTCCTTCTCGGCGCCTCGGCGGGCTTGGTGGCCGGGTTATTCGGCATCGGCGGCGGCGTGATCCTCGTGCCCCTGTTTCTCTGGGCCTTCGGGGTTGCCGGGTTTCCTCCCGACCTGATCGTGCACATCGCCTTCGGTACCAGTTTGGCGATCATTGTTCCGACCTCCCTGAGCGCGGCCTTTGGCCATCGCAAGCGCGGCAACGTGCACCCGCGGCAGGTGGTCTTTCTGGCCGCGGGTGCCCTGGTCGGCGCCGTGCTCGGTGCCTGGCTGGCCCACCGCTTGCCCGGAGGTGTTCTCAAGCCCCTCTTCGGGCTCATGCAGATCGGCGTCGGCCTCAAAATGTTTCTCTTTCGTCCTCATCTGCCGCCCGAGGAACGGGGCAGGATCCCTCGCTGGAAACTGCTTGCCGTCGGCGGCATCGGCGGTGGGTTCTCCGCGTTCTTCGGCATCGGCGGCGGCGTGGTGACGGTGCCCCTACTGGTCATCGTCCTGGGCTTGCCGATACATTTGGCGCTTGGCAACTCCAGCGCCCTGATCGTGATTTCTTCTCTTGGCGCGACGCTCTCTTATATCTATCTCGGCTGGAACCTGCCTGATCTGCCGCCCTACTGCCTGGGCTACGTCAATGTGCTGGTCGCGGCGATTGTCTCCCCCATGACGATCCTTTTCGCCCGTCTGGGCGTGCGGCTTGCCTCGCGCACGCGCAATGATAGACTCATGAAAGTTTTCGCCGTATTTCTGCTTGTTATCGGCCTGCGCATGGTTTCTGGTTTCTGGCTTTAATGGGAGGTCTGTCCATGGATCGTGAACCAGTCGTTGCCGGGCAATTTTATCCGGCGGACAAGGAAAAATTGAGGGCGTTGGTCGCCGGTTTCGTGCCTCCGGGGGAGCGGCGCAAGGCCATTGGGGTGATGTCTCCCCACGCCGGCTACGTCTATTCCGGTTCCGTTGCCGGAAGAACCTTTGCCCAGGTCGAGGTGCCCGAGCGCGTCCTGATTCTGGGGCCCAATCATCAGGGGTTGGGGCATCGGGCGGCGCTCTATCCCGCGGGAGCCTGGCGGACACCGCTTGGCCGCGTTGCCGTGGATGCGGTTCTTTCGCAGAAATTGCTTGAAAAATGCCCCCGGCTTGCCGAGGATGCCCTGGCCCATCGGCTGGAACATTCCCTGGAGGTGCAGGTGCCGTTCCTGCAATATCTCAATCCGCAATTGCGCATTGCCGCGATTTGCCTGGGGAGGTTGGGCTTGAGCGAATTGCTCGCCTTGGGCCGCAGCATCGGCGAATGTCTGCATGGCGCCGGGGAGGAGATCCTTGTTGTCGCCAGTACCGACATGACTCACTACGAATCGGCCGAGCGGGCCCGAGTCAAGGACATGGCCGCCATCGAGAGGATTCTGGCCCTGGATCCGGAGGGACTTTATCAGGTGGTCAGTTCGCGCAACATCAGCATGTGCGGGGTGTTGCCGACGGTGGTGATGCTTGAGGCGTGCCGCCACCGGGGAGCGACCAGCGCCTGTCTTGTCCAGTACACCAACAGCGGCGAGGTCAGCGGCGATGACCGGCAGGTGGTCGGCTATGCCGGGGTGGTGGTGAGTTAGGCAGCGCGTGCGGGGCGCCATTTCCAGATAATCCTTGGCAATTCTGAGGTTTTACAGTATATAGAGCGGGGTCGCCGCATTGTGGGCGACCCCTTTTTTTGGAAAGTCAGCACCTCAATAGGAGCCAATCATGGAGAATCTGCGAGTTCGTTTCGCGCCGAGCCCGACGGGCTATCTGCACATCGGCGGCGCACGTACCGCACTGTTCAATTATCTCGTCGCACGCAAGGTCAGGGGCACATTTGTCCTGCGCATCGAGGATACCGACGTGGCGCGTTCCACCCAGGAATCCGTCGATGCCATCCTCCAGGCCATGGAGTGGTTGGGGCTAAGCTATGACGAGGGGCCTTATTATCAATCGCAGCGTGGCGAGCTCTATCGGGCAAAGATCGACCAGCTGCTGGCCGCCGGGCGGGCCTACCGGTGCTATTGCACGGCGGAAGAACTTGAGGAGAAGCGGCACAACGCCCAGGCCGAAGGACGCAAGCCCAAATACGATGGAACCTGCCGCGGGCTTGCGGCTCCCCCGGCCGACAAGCCCTACGTGGTGCGCTTTTTGGCTCCGGAAGAGGGGGAAACCACCTTCGTCGATCGCATCAAGGGCGCGATCACCTTTCGCAACGAGGAGCTCGACGACCTCATCATTCAGCGCAGCGACGGCACGCCCACCTACAATTTCGTGGTGGTGGTGGACGATGCGACCATGGGCATCAATCTTGTGATTCGCGGCGATGATCACATCAACAACACCCCGCGCCAGATTCAGCTCTACCAGGCCCTCGGCTGCCAGGTGCCGCAATTTGCCCATGTGCCCATGATTCTGGGTGCCGACAAGACGCGGCTGTCGAAGCGACATGGCGCCACCTCGGTCATGGCCTATAAGGATCTGGGTTATCTGCCCGAGGCCATGGTGAATTACCTGGTGCGTCTCGGCTGGTCTCACGGAGATCAGGAAATTTTCTCCATGGATGAGTTGGTGGAGAAATTTTCCCTGGAGAATGTTGGCAAGTCCGCCGGGGTCTTCAATCCCGGCAAGTTACTCTGGCTCAACGAGCATTACATCAAGACCGGCGACCCCGTGCGTCTCGGTCGATGTCTCGCGGAATTTCTCGCACAAAAAGGGCTCGATCCCCAGGGCGGGCCGGATTTGCCCGACGTGGTGCGCACCCTGCAGGACCGCGCCAAGACACTGATCGAAATGGCCGAAGGAGCGGCATTCTATTACACCAAGGAGTTGGAATTCGACGGCAAGGCGGTTGCCAAGTTTCTCACGGAAGACAAGATCGTGCTCATCAAGGAACTGATCGCCGGCTTGGAGGATCTCGAGACCTGGAACGTGGAAACCATCGGGGCCGTATTCCATAAAATTCTGGCGGACCATGAGCTCAAACTGCCGGCCATCGCTCAGCCGGTGCGCGTCGCCCTGACGGGCGGCACCACCAGCCCCAGTATTTTTGATGTGGTCGCGGTCCTGGGGCGAGAAACGACCCTCAAACGTCTTGGCGAGGTTTTGCCCCTGTGTGGCGCCTGAAGCTTATCCACAGCGTCTGTGGATAAGTGTTGGGAAAAATCCGGCACGGCAGCGCCCAACCCTTTGAAATCGCCCCCTGCTGGCATATTGCCTAAAAAATGGACTTCTTAAAATCCTATTTAATTCAATATGTTAGGCAAAAGTGTCGACACTTTGAGGGGTTGCGGATGTCAACCGAAAAATGCGCTTAAAAAAAAGATTTTTTACCTGAAATTGTTCAAAGGTTGTTGGCGGATGCCTGGCCAGGGTTTGTGGTTGGAGAGAAATCCTGGATTTTTCTGGAATATCGGTAGCCGATAAGATGATTGAGGAAACTGGAACCATCGTCGAGCTCAAGGGAAAGCAGGTCGCGGTGGTGCTGTGCAAAAAAAGCAGTTTCTGCAAGCACTGCGCGTCCATGGAAGCCTGTCAGATCGGCAACGACAACAGCTCACGCCTGATCGAGGTGCACAACTTTATCGGCGCGCAAATCGGCGATGAGGTCAAAATCGCTACCAGCACCCGCAGTTTTTTGCAAAGCTCCTTTGTTTTGTATCTGGTGCCGGTAATGTTTCTGGTGCTGGGCGCGTCCTTGGGGCAGCTTATCGGGGAGCGGCTGCACAACGGTCCGGATCCCAACTTGCTTGCGGCCTTGGTCGGGGTTGGCTTTCTGGTCGGTGGCCTTCTTTGCATTAAAGTGGGAACCAAATCGATCAAGTCGGAAGATTTCATGCCTCGCATCACCGAAGTCCTGACCTCGGCAGAGGCTTTCAGCAAAGACATGGGACATGGGAATTAAAATTATCGCCACCAATAAAAAGGCCTATCACGAGTACTTCATCGATGAGGTGTTCGAAGCGGGATTGGTGCTCACCGGCACGGAAGTTAAATCCCTACGCCTGGGCAAGGTCAATCTCAAGGAGGCCTTCTGCCGCATCAAGGGCGGCGAGGTGTTTATCAACAACATGAACATCAGCCCCTACGAACAAGGCAACCGGGAAAACCATGATCCCACCCGGGAGCGCAAGCTTTTGCTGCACCGAGAGGAAATCGTCAAGCTTGCGCGCAAGGTCGATGAACGTGGCCTGACTTTGGTGCCGACCAAAATCTATTTCAAGGAAAGCCGCGCCAAGCTTGAAATCGGCGTGGGACGCGGCAAGAAACTGCACGACAAGCGCGAAACCCTCAAGGAAAAACAACACAGCCGTGAAACCGCTCGCGCCCTGCGCGACCACTCGAAATAATTGCATCAAATTGTTATGATTTATCCCTTGCAAATAAGGTCGGAATGGGCTAATAGATGACGACTTGCGGCCCCCTGGACCTCGTCGGGAATTATTTCTTGACAAAAAAGGGGGCCTCCCTATACTAACCGTTTTCAACTTTGTGAACGGTGTACTTTTGCGTTTTTACGTTGAAAAACTCAAGGAAAAGGAAGTCGTTCTCGATTTCTCGGAAGCCGCCGAGAGCTTCCCGGCGCTCGACGCTTTGATTCAGGCCGGGGAAAGTCGCTTCAGCGGACCGGTGACCGGCAGGTTGCGCGCCTTTCTGGCCAACAGCTTCGTGGAAGTGGAAGGGCGGGTTGTCGTGCGGGTCGTCCTTGCCTGCAGCCGTTGCCTCAAGGA
This sequence comes from Geoalkalibacter sp., assembly GCF_030604225.1. Taxonomy (GTDB): domain Bacteria; phylum Desulfobacterota; class Desulfuromonadia; order Desulfuromonadales; family Geoalkalibacteraceae; genus Geoalkalibacter. Next base: position 23,615 of record NZ_JAUVWH010000009.1, on the reverse strand, counting down.
AATCGAGGCACCCGTCGATACCCGCTTCACCCTGACGTTCAGTGCTGGATTGCCCCCCATCGAGGGAGGGGAAGAGGACGAGGTCGAGCTGTCCGCCGAAGAGATGGGGCTGATCCCCTTCGACGGCGATGAGATCGACCTGCGCGAGGCGGTGCAGGAGCAGGTCATCATGGAGTTGCCCGTGCGGCCGCTTTGCGAGGAGGCGTGCAAGGGACTCTGCGCCCACTGCGGCGCCAACCTCAATGACGGCGACTGCGGATGCAGCGCGCCGGTATTCAACAACAAGTTTGCCGCCTTGAAAGGTTTCAAGGCTGAAAAATAGCACCCCAGGGAACCACCCGGTGCGTCCGGTTGTTCGTCGATTTAGACCAAGATACGCTTTCAGGAGAAAATGAGCCATGGCAGTACCCAAGAAGAAAACGTCCAAATCCAAAAGAGATATGCGTCGTGCCCATGACGCCCTGAGCGCTCCCGGGCTCTCGGTTTGTCCCCAGTGCAAGGAACCCAAGCAGCCCCATCGCGTCTGCGCAAGTTGCGGAACCTACAAGGGCCGCGAAATCCTCCCCGCCGAAGAACTCTAAGGGGGGATTGGTTGAGCCAGTCCGTCGTCATCGCCGTTGACGCCATGGGGGGAGATCATGCCCCCCGGGTCGAAGTTGAGGCCGCCGTCCAGGCCGCCCGCCGCTGGGGTATTGAAATCATTCTGGTTGGTGATGAGGAGCGGATCGACGAAGAGTTGAAGAAGCACGACGCCGCGGGGCTACCCCTCGGTATTCATCATGCCAGCCAAGTGGTCGGCATGATGGATTCGGCTTCGGATGCCGTGCGCAAGAAGAAAGACTCCTCGATCCGCGTTGCTTTCAATCTGGTCAAGGAAGGCATGGCCCATGCCGTCGTCAGTGCCGGGAACTCCGGCGCGACCATGGCCGCCGGGATGTTCGTTCTCAAGCGGGTCAAGGGGATCGACCGTCCGGCCATCGCCACCATCATGCCTAATTTGCGTGATCAGACCCTGGTGCTCGACGTTGGCGGCAATGTCGATTGCAAGCCCCTGCACCTGGCCCAGTTTGCCGCCATGGGCGACGTCTATGCGCGGCAGATCCTCGGCAAGAGTAATCCCAAGGTCGGATTGCTCTCCAACGGGGAAGAGGAAAAAAAAGGCACGGACCTGACCCGTGAAACCCACGCATTGCTGAAAAATTCCCGACTTAATTATGTCGGGTATGTCGAGGGCCGCGACATCTTCAACGGCAAGGTCGATGTGGTGGTGTGCGACGGGTTTGTCGGCAACGTGGTTTTGAAGGTATCCGAAGGCGTTGCCGATGCCTTGACCACCTTGCTGCGGCGTGAATTCGAGGGACGATTCTGGGCCAAGCTGGGTTTTCTCTTGGCCCGGCCCGCTTTTCGAGCCTTCAAAAAGAAAATCGATTACGCGGAGTATGGTGGTGCCCCTCTGCTCGGCATCGAAGGGGTCGGGATGATCTGTCATGGGGGGTCGAGTCCCCAGGCCGTCATGAACGCCATTCGCATGGCGCGGGACTACGCCGCCGGCGACGTCAACAGGCAGCTGACCGCTCATCTGGAAAAAATCGGCGAGTTCGCGGAATCGGAAGCGCTTGCGGCCGGTGAGAATCCCGATGACGGATCGCGCCGGATAATGGCTTGACAGGGAGAGCTTGAAGTGAAAAGAGCACGAATTGTCGGCACCGGGGCCTATGTCCCCGAAGCGGTTCTGACCAACCGTGACCTGGAGCAGCGCATCGAGACCACCGACGAGTGGATTGTCAGCCGCACCGGGATTCGCGAGCGGCACATCGCCGCCGAGGGCGAGCACACGTCCGATCTCGCCGCGCGCGCTGCCCGCGCGGCGCTGGAAATGGCCGGCGTTGGCGCCGAGGACATTGACCTTATCGTGGTCGGAACCATCACCGGCGATTTCCCCTGGCCGGCGACCGCCTGCCTGGTTCAGGAAAAAATCGGCGCCAAGCGCGCCTTTGCCTTCGATGTTTCCGCCGCCTGCAGTGGCTTTGTTTATGCCCTTGATGCGGCGGTGAAGCAGATTCAGTGCGGCGCGGTCCGCAAGGCCCTGGTCATCGGTGCCGAAATCCTGAGCCGTATCGTCGACTGGGAGGACCGCAATACGTGCGTTCTTTTCGGCGATGGCGCGGGCGCCGTGGTGCTCTCCGCCGAGGAAGGCGAACATGGGGTTCTCTCGACCCATTTGCACTCGGACGGAAGCTATTGGGAGTTACTTTACCAGGCCGGTTTTGGCGCGCGCAACCCCGCCACCGCCCAGGGACTCGATGCCCGTTTGCCCTACCTGAAAATGCAAGGCAACGAGGTTTTCAAGGTGGCGGTGCGCATGCTCACCGAGGTGGCGCAGGAAGCTCTGGCGCACAACGGCCTGCAGGTCGAGGACATTGATCTGTTTATTCCGCATCAGGCCAATCGCCGGATTCTTGAAGCCGTTGCCAAGCGTCTTCATCTGCGGGACGAGCAGGTCTTCATCAACGTCGACTTTTACGGCAACACCTCCGGGGCTTCCATTCCCATCGCCCTTGACGAGGTGAACCGTGCCGGGCGCATCAAGGCTGGTGACCTGGTGCTTTTCGATGCCTTTGGCGGCGGTTTTACCTGGGCATCGGCCCTGGTGCGCTGGTAGGCTCACTTCTCAGACGGATAGGCGGACGCGGCTCATGCTTTCTTTTATCTTTCCAGGACAGGGTTCACAGTACGCCGGAATGGGCAAGGATCTGGCGGATCAGTTCGCCGTCGCGCGCCAAACATTCGAAGAAGCGGATGAGGCTCTCGGGTTCGGTTTGTCGCGTCTGTGTTTTGAGGGGCCCGAGGACGATCTCAAGCTGACCGAAAATACCCAGCCCGCCATCCTTGCCGCGAGTGTCGCCGCATTGCGAGTGCTGCGGCAAGAACGCGATTTGACGCCCGCTTTCGTCGCGGGGCATTCCCTGGGTGAATATTCGGCCTTGGTGTGCGCCGGCGGGCTGAGCTTTGCCGATGCCCTGCGCACCGTGCGTCTGCGTGGGCAGTTCATGCAGCAGGCGGTGCCGGTGGGCGTTGGCGCCATGGCGGCGATCATCGGGCTCGACGCTCCCGATGTCCAAAGTGTTTGCGCCGCGGCTTGCGGTGCGGAGATCGTGTCGCCCGCCAATTTCAACAGCCCTGGTCAGGTGGTGATTGCCGGCCACGCCGCCGCCGTTGAGCGCGCCATCGAGTTGGCGCGGGGCAAAGGTGCCAAACGCGCCCTGCCGCTTCCGGTCAGCGCCCCCTTTCATTGCCCCTTGATGGTTCCCGCGGGAGAGCGTCTTGCCGAGGTTTTGGCGACCCTGGAATATGGGACTTTGCAGGTACCGGTGGTGACCAATGTGGAAGCCCGCGCCAATCAGCTCAGCGAGCGCATCGCCGAGCTTTTGGTGACGCAAGTGAGTGCTCCCGTGCGCTGGGAGGAATCTGTCGAATACATGGTCGACCAGGGCGTGAGCAGGTTTATCGAAATTGGTCCGGGGAAGGTTCTGGCCGGGCTGGTGAAGCGCATCGCCAAGGGCGTCGAGGTCGGCAACCTTGAGGACTGCGCCGGCTTGCAGAAAATCTAGGAGGCTTTCGTGTTCAAGGATAAGGTCGCGGTTGTCACAGGGGCTTCGCGAGGCATAGGACGAGCCATCGCGCTGCAGTTTGCCGCCGGCGGCGCCAAGGTGGTTCTGAGCGCGCGCAGCGCCCAAGCCGTCGAAGATCTGGCCGCCGAGATCAGCGCGGCGGGCGGCCAGGCCCTCGCAATCGCCGGTGACATCGCGCTGACGGCCGATGTGGAAGAACTTTTTCGCAAGGCTGGAGAAACTTTCCAGCGGGTTGATATACTCGTCAACAATGCCGGCATCACCCGCGATGGTTTGCTTTTGCGCATGAAGGACGAGGACTGGGACGCGGTACTCGATACCAACCTCAAGGGTGCCTTTCTCTGCATGAGAGCAGCTGCGAAGCTGATGAGCAAGCAAAAATACGGGCGCATCGTCAACATCTCCTCGGTTGTCGGCGAAATGGGCAATCCCGGCCAAGCCAACTACTGCGCCAGCAAGGCGGGCTTGATCGGTCTCACGAAATCGGTCGCGCGGGAACTTGCGCGTCGCAATGTCACGGTCAATGCCGTGACGCCGGGCTTCATCGTGACGGACATGACGGAGAGCCTGCCGGAAAAAACCAAGGAGGACCTCAGCGCCCAGATACCCCTGGGACGCCTCGGGGAAGCGAATGAAGTGGCACAGGCCGTCTTGTTTCTGAGTTCGGATCAGGCCGCCTACATCACCGGTCAGGTGCTCGGTGTCAACGGCGGCATGTACATGTAAGTCAACCTTTTCGAGCGATCAACCGATCGACTGGACACATAGACCAAGGAGGAAACACACATGGCTTCTGTTGAAGAAAGAGTTAAGCAGATCGTTGCTGAGCAGTTGGGCGTTGACGAGGATCAGGTGACTTCCGAGGCTTCCTTCATGGAAGATCTTGGCGCCGATTCCCTGGACACGGTGGAACTGGTCATGGCCCTTGAGGAGGAGTTCGACATCGAGATTTCCGATGAGGACGCCGAAAAGATCCAGACCGTTCAGGACGCCGTCGATTACATCAGCGAACACTCCTGATCCAGCGGGTCAGACAAGCAGGGCAGGAAAGCCTCTTTCCTCCCTGCTTGTTCCGTATCTTGCTTCTTGATCCTTTTTGAATAAAATCAGGATCTTGCGCAAAGTTGTTCAGATCCGACACCAAGTATTCACGGAGGACCTCCATAACCATGCGCAGAGTCGTCGTCACCGGTCTCGGCATTGTTTCCCCCCTTGGCACCGGCATTGAAAAAAACTGGCAGGCATTGACCGAAGGTCGCTCCGGCATCGACCGGATCACCCGCTTCGATGCAACCGATCTGCCCACCCAGATCGCCGGAGAAGTCAAGGACTTCAACCCCGAGGACTACATCGAGAAGAAAGAGATCAAGAAAATGGATCTCTTTATTCAATATGCCCTGGGCGCCGCCGACCTGGCGCTCAAGGATTCCGGGCTTGAGATTACCGAGGAGAACGCCGAACGTGTGGGGGTTCTGGTCGGTGCTGGACTAGGCGGTCTGCCCACCATCGAAAAATACCACCAGGCGATGATTGATGGGGGTTATCGGAAGATCACTCCATTTTTCATCCCCATGCTCATCATCAATCTGGCACCGGGACACATTTCCATTCGCTATGGTGCCAAGGGTCCCAATCTCTCCTCGGTTTCGGCTTGCGCGACCGGTACCCACTCCATCGGCGACGCTTATCACATGATCGCCCGCGGAGACGCCGACGCCATGTTCGCCGGCGGCACGGAGTCGACCATCACGCCTTTGGGCATTGCCGGCTTCAACGTGATGAAGGCGCTTTCCACCCGCAACGAGGATCCGGCCGGGGCCAGTCGGCCCTTCGAAAAGAGTCGTGACGGTTTTATCATGGCGGAAGGTGCGGGTATTGTCATTCTCGAGGAGTACGAGAGCGCCCGCCGCCGTGGCGCCAAAATTTACGCCGAGGTGTGCGGCTACGGCCTGACCGGCGACGCCTACCACCTGACCGCGCCGGCCCCCGAGGGCGAGGGCGCGGCGCGCTGCATGCGCATGGCTTTGCGCGGAGCGGGCATCAATCCCGAGCAGGTCGACTACATCAATGCCCATGGCACTTCGACGCCGTTCAACGATTACTACGAAACCCTTGCCATCAAATCGGTGATGGGCGCCCATGCCTCCAAGGTGATGGTCAGTTCCACCAAGAGTATGACGGGTCATGCCCTGGGCGCCGCCGGCGGCCTGGAGGCCGTCTTCACCTTGCTCGCCATGGAGCGCGGCGCGGCACCGCCTACCATCAATTACCAGGAGCCCGATCCTCAATGCGATCTCGATTATGTTCCCAACGAGGCGCGACCGGCGGATATTCGTGTGGCGCTGAGTAATTCCTTCGGCTTCGGTGGAACCAACGCCACTTTGCTGTTCAAAAAAATCTAGGCCCGGGAGAGCGGTGCAATGTCGGTAAGGATCGTCATCGGCAGTGACCATGGCGGCTTGGAGCTGAAGGACGCGGTCAAGGCCTATCTTCTCGAACGGGGCATCGCGGCTCAGGATCTCGGCACCAACAACCTGGACTCCGTCGATTATCCCGATTTTGGCGAGAAAGTGGCGCGCGCCGTGGCCGCCAGTGCCGAAACCCTGGGGATTTTGATCTGCGGTACCGGGATCGGCATGTCGATTGTGGCCAACAAGTTCCCTGGGGTGCGCGCGGCGCTGGTCACCGATGATTTCATGGCCCGCATGGCCAAGGAACACAACAACGCGAATATCGTCGTGCTCGGTGGCCGGGTCGTGACGCCGGAACAGGGTTGCGCCATGGTTGCCGCCTGGTTGGACGCAAGCTTCGAAGGGGGACGCCATCAGCAACGTCTCGACAAAATCGCCCGCATTGAGCGGGAGGTCGCCGGCTCGCGCTCCTGAGAAAGTTGAGGGTCCGAATCACGCGGGCAGGCAAAGCGCCTGCCCGTTCGTTTTCCGAGCAGTTTTAACCAAAAAAGACCAAACTATGGAGAGTCCATTCATGTCGCAAAAGCTCGCCCAGTTCGATCCCGAACTCGCTCAAGCCATTCAAGCCGAAACCCGTCGTCAGGAATTCAGCCTGGAACTGATCGCCTCGGAAAACTTCGTCAGCGAGGAAGTTCTTGAAGCTCAGGGATCGGTTCTGACCAATAAGTACGCGGAAGGCTATCCCGGCAAGCGCTACTATGGCGGCTGCGAGTTCGTCGATCAGGCCGAGCAACTGGCCATTGATCGTGCGTGCGCCCTGTTCGGGGCGGAGCACGCCAACGTCCAGCCCCATTCGGGTTCCCAGGCCAACATGGCGGTCTATTTCGCCACCTGCCAGCCCGGCGATACAATCCTCGGCATGAATCTCGCGCACGGCGGCCACCTCACTCATGGCTCGCCGGTGAATTTTTCCGGCAAGCTGTTCAATGTCGTGCCCTATGGCGTGCGGCCGGAGACAGGACGCATCGATTATGACGAAGTGGCACGCCTGGCCCGCGAGCATCGTCCCAAGTTGATCGTGGTGGGCGCCAGCGCCTATCCGCGAACCCTCGATTTTCCCGCCTTCCGCCAGATCGCCGACGAAGTCGGCGCGCCGGTCATGGTGGACATGGCGCACATTGCCGGCCTGGTGGCCGCGGGTGTTCATCCCAGCCCCGTTCCCCATGCCGAATTCGTCACCACCACCACCCATAAGACCTTGCGCGGGCCGCGCGGCGGCATGATTCTGTGCCGCGAGGAGTTTGCCAAGAAGCTCAACAGCAATATTTTCCCCGGCATCCAGGGCGGGCCGCTGATGCATGTGATAGCCGCCAAGGCCGTGGCCCTCAAGGAAGCCCAGTCGCCTGAATTCAAGGCCTACGCCGGGCAGGTGGTGAAAAACGCTCAAGCCCTGGCCCAGGCCCTGGCGGAAAAAGGCTTCAAGCTGGTCTCGGGCGGCACGGACAACCACTTGATGCTGGTCGATTTTTCCGGCACCGAACTGACCGGCAAGCTGGCCGAGGAGACCCTGGAGCATGCCGGCATCACCGTCAACAAAAATGCCGTGCCCTTCGATACCCGCTCGCCTTTTGTCACCAGCGGCATTCGCATCGGTACCCCGGCGACCACCACGCGGGGCTTGCGCGAGGAGCAGATGCGCCAGATTGCCGACTGGATCGCCCGCGCCCTGGGAGCGGTCGGCGACAGCCAGGCCCTTGCCGGCATCCGGGGCGAGGTTCAGGAACTCTGCCGCCAGTTTCCCCTGTACGCTCATCGCCTCGCCTGACCGGCTTTTCCATGGAGCCGCGTCCCAGTTGGCCCGACTATTTCATGGACATCACCCGCCTGGTGGCCAAGCGTTCAACCTGCTTGCGTCGCCAGGTGGGTGCCGTGATCGTCAAGGACAAAAATATTCTGGCGACGGGCTACAACGGCACGCCCTCTGGCATCACCCATTGCTCCGAGGTGGGTTGCCTGCGCCAGCGGCTGCAGGTGCCCTCGGGCGAGCGGCACGAACTCTGCCGGGGCCTGCACGCCGAACAGAATGCCATCATTCAAGCCGCCAAGCATGGCGTCAACATTGCCGGCGGCACCCTCTACTGCACCAATACGCCCTGCATCATCTGCACGAAAATGATCATTAATGCCGGCTTGACCCAGGTGGTGTACGCCGAGGGCTATCCCGACACCCTGTCCCTGGAAATGCTGGCGGAAGCGGGGATCGCGGTCGTGGCTTTCGGCCAGGCAACCGCGGATGGGGTGGAGCGTTCGTCATGAAATGTCCCTTTTGCGCTTTTGCCGACACCAAGGTGATCGATTCGCGCCTCGGCAAGGAAGGCAACAACATTCGCCGGCGCCGTGAATGCATTCAGTGCGAGCGGCGGTTCACCACTTACGAGCGGGTCGAGGAAATCCTGCCGCTGGTGGTCAAAAAGGATGGCCGGCGGGAAGCCTTCGATCGCATGAAGATCATTGCCGGGATGCAAAAAGCCTGCGAGAAACGCCCGGTTTCCATCGAAACCATCGAAAAGGTCGTCGATCAGCTGGAACGCCAGCTGCAGGAGAGCGGGGAAAAGGAAATCATCGCCAGCCGCATCGGCGAGGCGGTCATGGACGCCTTGCATCGTATCGACGAGGTGGCCTATGTGCGCTTTGCTTCGGTTTACCGGCAGTTCAAGGATATCAACGAGTTCATGGACGAGCTCAAGGATCTCCTGGCGCGCGGCAAGACCGGCGGCGAGGACTGAATCCCCGAGGCGCAACCGCCTTTCGTGTTTCGCAACGGCGGCCCTTTTCGGCCGTTGTTCGCGCCTTACCCTTTCGCCCTGATGTCTAGGATGATCTGCTGATGTCCCTGTCCACCCCGGAACAATTGATGTCCCGCGCCCTGGACCTGGCCCGCCTGGGGGAGGGGCGCACGCGGCCCAATCCTCCCGTCGGTGCCTTGCTGGTCCGTGACGGCGACATTGTGGGGGAGGGTTTTCATGCGCGGGCCGGCGAAGCGCATGCGGAAATTCATGCCCTGCGCCAAGCGGGGGATCGGGCGCGTCACGCCGATCTTTATGTCACCCTGGAGCCTTGTTCCCATCAGGGCCGCACCGGGCCGTGCGCCGACGCGGTCATCGCCGCGGGAATCCGCCGGGTCTTCGTCGGCTGCGCCGATCCCAACCCGCGGGTGGCGGGCCGCGGCATCGCGCGGTTGCGCGCTGCGGGCGTTGAAGTGTTCGAGGATGTGCTGGGCGCCGAATGTCGCTGGTTGATCGGTCCTTTCGCCCGGCATATCACCACCGGCCTGCCCCTTGTCACCCTCAAGTCGGCCCTGACCCTCGATGGGCGCACCGCAACCGCCACCGGCGACTCTCAGTGGATCAGCAATGAGGCCAGCCGCGCCCATGTCCACGAGGTGCGCAACCGGGTTGATGCTATTCTGTTGGGGATCGGCACGGTGGAGCGCGATGATCCCAGCCTGACGACCCGGTTGCCTCGCCAAGGTCGCGATGCGGTGCGGGTCGTGGTCGACAGCCGGCTGCGTCTTTGCGAGCAGGCCAGGCTGCTGCACCTGGAATCCGCCGCGCCGACGGTCGTTGCCACCACCCAGCAGGCCTCCTACGGGAAAATCCGCCGTTTGCGCGAATTAGGGGCGCGGGTGCTGGTGCTGCCGGAAAAAGACGGACGGGTCGACCTGGCGGCACTGCTTGGTGCCCTGGGCGGCATGGATCTGCAACATATTCTGCTCGAGGGAGGCGCCACTCTCAACGGCGAGTTTCTGCGCGAACGCCTCATCCATCGGGTCATGCTCTACCTTGCGCCGCGTCTGATCGGCGGTGACGGCAAGAGCCTGTTTGGTGGAATAGGCGCCCAGGGGCTCGCCGAGGCGCCGCGGGTGGCCCGCGCGCGGGTTCAGCGCTTTGGCGAGGATCTGTTGTATGAAGGGGAGGTGGTCTATGTTCACCGGGCTGATTGAGGACCTGGGAACCCTGCGAGACCTGCGCCGGGGCAGCGAAAGCTGCCTTCTCACCTTGGCCGGCGGTGGTTCGCTAAGGGATTTTGTCCTCGGTGAAAGCATCGCCGTCAACGGCGTTTGCCTGACGGTCACGGCCTTCGGCAAGGACTTTTTTCAGGCCGATGTGTCGCCGAGCACCCTGGAGGCTACCACCCTCGGGCGAATGGGACCGGGCGCGCCGGTGAACCTGGAGCGGGCGCTGCGCCTGGGGGATCGCTTGGGCGGGCATCTGGTCACCGGGCATGTCGACGGTGTCGGAGTGATCGTCGATCGGCGGCGGCGGGACAATGCCGAGATCTTCATCCTGCGCCCGCCCGCGGCCCTGATGCGCTATCTCGTGCCCAAAGGCTCGGTGGCCGTGGACGGAATCAGCCTGACGGTCAATGCTGTGGATGCGCATACCTTTTCCCTGACCATCATCCCCCATAGCCTGAGCCGGACTACCCTGCAATTTCTCAAGGCCGGCGATCAGGTTAATTTGGAAACGGACATTCTGGGGAAATATGTCGAGCGCCTGCTCCAGAGAACGCGTCCCGAAGCCGGCGGCAGCGCCATCGACCTTGAATTCCTTGCCAAAAACGGGTATCTGTGACATATTTCCCAGCCTTGAAAGGATTTTCCCGCCCATGCCCATTACCAGAATCGAAGAAGCGCTCAAGGATATCCGCGCCGGAAAAATGGTCATCCTGGTCGATGATGAAGATCGGGAGAACGAAGGCGATTTGACCATGGCGGCGGAACTGGTCACGCCCGAGGCCATCAACTTCATGGCCCGGGAAGGTCGCGGCCTTATCTGCCTGTCCTTGACCGAGGCGCGCGCCGACTTCCTCGATCTGCCGCTGATGGTGCGGGAAAACAGCAGTTCCTTCGGCACGGCGTTCACCGTGTCCATCGAAGCCCGCAAGGGCGTGACCACTGGCATCAGTGCGGCGGATCGGGCGCATACCATCAAGGTGGCCATCGCCGATGAAAGCACCGCCCTGGATCTGGCGCGGCCGGGCCATGTCTTTCCCCTGCGCGCCAAAAAGGGCGGCGTGCTGGTGCGGGCCGGGCAAACCGAGGGGTCGGTGGATTTGGCGCGTCTCGCCGGGCTCAAACCCGCAGGGGTCATCTGCGAGATCATGAACGACGATGGCACCATGGCGCGCATGCCTGATCTCAAGAAATTCGCCGCCCGGCACGATCTGAAAATTGTCTCCATCGCCGATCTGGTGGCCTACCGCATGCGCAAGGAATGTCTGGTGCGTCGCGCCGCGCAAACCCTCCTGCCGACGCCTTTCGGCGGCGAATTCCAAGCCATCATTTATGAAAACGAGGTCGACCAAGCCCAGCATGTCGCCCTGGTCAAGGGAGAGATCACTTCCGAGACGCCGGTGCTGGTGCGCGTGCACTCCGAATGCCTGACCGGCGATGTCTTCGGTTCCCTGCGTTGCGACTGCGGCGATCAACTGCACAGTGCCATGGAGCAAATCGCCCGGCTCGGCAGCGGTGTGGTGCTTTACATGCGCCAGGAAGGGCGCGGTATCGGCCTGATCAACAAGATCAAGGCCTATGCCCTGCAGGATGAGGGGCATGATACGGTCGAAGCCAACGAGGTGCTCGGTTTTCAGGCCGATTTGCGCGATTACGGCATCGGCGCACAGATCCTTGCGGATCTCGGGGTGCGCAAAATCCGGTTGTTGACAAACAACCCCAAGAAGATTGTCGGGCTTGAGGGCTATGGGCTGGAGATCGTCGAGCGGGTCGCCATCGAGGTTACGCCCAACCGGGCCAATCTCAAGTATCTGAAGACCAAGCGCGAAAAAATGGGCCACCTGCTGGAAAATATCTGATCAAGCCGGGGAGGAGAAGACCATGGCGAAAACTATTGAGGGCAAGCTGGATGCAACCGGGCTCAAATTCGGCCTGATCGTTAGCCGTTTCAACAGTTTCATCAGTGAGCGGCTGCTGGAAGGCGCCCAGGATGCCCTGGTGCGCCATGGCGCGCAGAGTGCCGATCTCGATGTCATCCGGGTGCCCGGCGCCTATGAGATTCCCCTGGTGGCGCAAAAGGCCGCGGCCAGCGGGCGCTATGACGCGGTCATTTGCCTGGGCGCGGTGATTCGCGGGTCCACTCCCCACTTTGACTATGTCAGTGCCGAGGTGTCCAAGGGCATTGCCCACGTGAGTCTCGATACCGGCGTGCCGGTCGCCTTTGGGGTGCTGACCACCGACAATCTGGAACAGGCCATCGAGAGAGCCGGAACCAAGGCCGGCAACAAGGGTTTCGAGGCGGCCATGGGCGCCATCGAAATGGCCAATCTGCTGAAAAACTTCTGATCGCTCTTTTCTTGCCGGGATTCATTGGGTTTTCATGTCGAACGATTCGTCCAACAACGCCCATTCTTCGCACAACTCTTCGGCCCGCGGGGCCTCCGGTCGACGGGGCGCGCGTCGTCAGGGCCGAGAATTGGCTCTCAAGGTTCTTTACAGTCTGCGCGACCAGGATGCCGATATCCGCCTGGTTTTGGATCGCTTCTGGGGCAATTTTCGCTTTGCCGAGGATGTTCTCGGGGATCCTCTTGAAGATTCCTCCGCGACGATTGCGCCGGATGTCCTGAGCTTTACGGAAAACCTGGCGCGCGGGGTACATGCCAATCTTGAAGGCATCGATCGGATTCTCAAGGAATTCTCCACCAATTGGGCTCTGGAGCGCATGGCCCGGGTCGACCTTGCCATTCTGCGTCTTGCCGCTTATGAATTGCTTTACTGCCCTGCGGTTCCGACCAGCGTCATCATCAATGAGGCCATTGAAATCGGCAAACGTTTTGGTTCCCATGAGACACCGGCTTTTGTTAACGGCATTCTCGATCAGATCTCCCGCAAATATCGCCCCAAATAAGCGATGGCGCGCGGTTTGGCTGGACGGCGTCCGCGTACTTAGGAATTTTCCATTTTTCAGGAGCAGCCAAGCATGAAAGAAATCAAGGCAGGGCTCATTGGTTTGGGCACCATCGGGACCGGGGTGGTCAAGATTTTCCAGAAAAATGCCGAACTGATGGAAAAGCGTCTGGGCGCGCGCTTGCGCCTCGCCAAAATCGCCGACCTCGACATCACCACCGATCGCGGTGTGGCCATCGACCCGGCTTTGTTGACCACGGATGCCTACGCGGTGCTGCGTGATCCCGAGATCAAGATCGTCATCGAGCTGATCGGCGGTTATGAGCCGGCGCGGACGTTCGTGCTGGAGGCTATCGCCCAGGGCAAGCACGTGATTACCGCCAACAAGGCGCTACTGGCCCTGCATGGCGACGAAATCTTTGCCGCCGCCGAAAAGCAGGGTGTGAACGTCATGTTCGAAGCCTCCGTGGCCGGGGGGATCCCGGTCATCTCGGCGATCAAGGAAAGTCTCTGCGCCAATCGTATCCGTAGCGTGCTCGGCATTCTCAACGGTACCTGCAACTACATCCTGACCCGCATAAGCCAGGAAGGACTGGAATTCGAGACGGTTCTCAAGGATGCCCAGGCGCAAGGCTACGCCGAGGCCGATCCGACTTTCGACATCGAGGGCATCGATACCGCGCACAAGCTGGCGATTCTCATCTCCTTGTGTTTCGGCACCCGCGTCGATTTCAAGAGCATCTACACCGAAGGGATTTCCCGGATTTCCGCCCTGGATCTGCAATTTGCCAAGCAATTCGGCTACGAGATCAAGCTGCTTGCCATCGGCAAGCTCGGCTACGGCAAGATCGAGGCGCGTGTCCATCCGACCATGGTGCCCGTGGACCATCCCTTGGCCGATGTCGATGGGGTGTTTAACGCCGTGCGCCTGCAGGGCGATTTCGTCGGGCCGGTCATGCTGCACGGTCGCGGAGCCGGCATGGATGCCACGGCCAGCGCGGTCATGGGCGATGCCATGGCCATCGCGCGTGACCTGTTGCGCAAGGGCCCCGTGCGCACTCCGTCCCTGGGCTGCGCCCAGGCGTCGCTGGCCGATTTCCCCGTGCGCCCCATGGATGAACTGGTCGGGCAGTATTATCTGCGCTTCGGCGTGCTCGATCGGCCGGGGGTTCTTGCGCAAATTGCCGGCATTCTTGGCAATCATGACATCAGTATTCTCTCGATGCTGCAGCCGGAACGCCAGATCGGCGGGGCGGTGCCCATCGTGCTGATGACCCACGAAGCTGGAGAGGCCAACATCCGCGCGGCCCTTGACGAGATCGACCGGCTGGATCTGGTGCGGGAAAAGTGTCATCTGATCCGCATCGAGAGCGATCTGGCTTGATGCCGGCAAGCACATCTGGAACCCACGAAAAAAGGCGCCTCTTCGGGGGCGCCTTTTTTCGTGGGCAAAAAATCTGGAAGAAGACTTATTTGTCGGATTTGCCGGCTGAGGATGCGGCGGGAATTTCAGCCTCGACGGCGAATCGTTTGATCTTGCGGGTGGTGGTTTTGGGCAACTCCTCCTCGCGCAAGGTAAATTTTTTCACGCGTTTGAAATCCGCCAGTTGGCGGCAGGCATTGACCACCTCGGCACGAATCAAAGCCTCCACATCGCCCATGTTCAGGGGTGGCAGCCCTTTTTGCCGAACGTAATCGTCAAGATGCTCCTGGTCCGGCACGATCAGCGCATGGACCTCCTCGGCGGAAGGGGTGACCTTGTGCCCGTAGACCATGGCTTCGGCGATGAAGGGGCTCTTGAGCAACTCATTTTCCACCTCCTCGGGATAGACGTTTTTCCCGTTGGGGGTGACGATGAGGTTTTTCACGCGGCCGCGGATGCTCAGAAGACCCTGTTCGTCGATGCTGCCGAGATCGCCGGTATGATACCAGCCATCGGTCAGCACCTCGGCGGTGGCGCGCGGATTGTTGAAGTAGCCTTGCATGACGTTGGGGCCTTTGACCCAAATCTCGCCGACACCCTCGCCGTTAGGATCCTCAATGCGCACCTGCACCCCCGGCAGGGGCAGGCCCACCGTGCCAAGCTTTTTTAGCCCCGGACGCTCGGCGGCGACGATGGGTGAGGTTTCGGTGATGCCGTAGCCCTGATAGACATCCACGCCCAACTGGGCCAGGCCGTCGGCCACCGCGGGATCCAGGGCGGCACCGCCGCTGACGAAGATGGTGCCGTCTCCCAGGCTCTGGCGAACCTTACCGGTCACCAGGCCGCGGGTGGGGCCGAAGCGAAAAAGAAGGCGCGCCAGCGGTTTGTCGTCGATGCCCTTGCGAATGCGGTCGTGCAATCGTTGAAATACCGCGGGCACGCCCAGCAGGAAGGAGGGCTTGACCTCGGCCAGATTGCCGGACAACTGTTTAAGGGACTCGGCGAAGGAAATCGTGCCGCCGACCGACAAGGGCAGCAGAATGCCGCACACCAGTTCGTAAACATGGTTGATGGGCAAAAAGGACAGGGTGCGCATCTGCGCGTTCAGGTTGAAAATTTCCCGGGCGGCGTGAATGTTGGAGATGACGTTGCCGTGGCTGAGCATGGCGCCCTTGGAGCGGCCGGTGGTGCCCGAGGTGTAAAGAATCATGGCCGTGTCCTCGGCGCGGCGCGGCGAGGACGGCAGGTTTTCCGGCTCTCCGAGAAATTCGGCCAGGGCGACAATGGGCAGCGCGTCCGGGGCCTCGCTGCGGGCAAGCAACTGACGCAGGGATTTTTTCCCTTCCTCGGGTTTTTTGTCGGTGGGCGGCAAGGGGCTGATCCTTGCGCGTAGGCGGTGAATGATCTCTAGGAGGTGATCCGCTTCCCCGTCGGCAAACCCGTGGCGCTGCGCCAGTTCGGCGATGCCTTGGGACAGGGCGTCGAGATCTTCTCCGGGAGGGAGGGCGAGGGGCGACGGCGCGGCTGCGGCGCGCGTGCGTCCCGAGCGCAGGAGCACGATGGTTTCCAAGGAGGGCAGGCTAGGGGAAATTTCCCGGATGATCTCGAGAAACTGCGGCTCGGTAAACAAAAACCGGGCCTGGCAATCGCTGAGGATGTGGCGGATTTCCGAGGCCTTGAGCTCCTTGTCGATGGGGATGACCACTCCCCCGGCCTTGAGGATGCCCAGATAGGCGGAAACCCAGAGGGTCGACGGGGCAGCAAGAAGGGCCGCTTGGCGTCCGGCCCGAAACCCGTTTTCACAAAGTCCGGCGCCGATTTTCGTCGCCTGCTCCTCGAGCTTTGAATAGGTGGTATCCCGCCAGGTGCCGCCGAGCTTTTCCCGCAAGGCGGCCTTGTCGCCCTGTTGACGACAACTCTGCTGCACAAGCCGATCGATGGTGTCCAAGGAAGACTCCTCCTCGTGGTTTTAAAAAGTGTTTCATCCTAGCCGCCCAGCGGAATGCCGATCAAGTTAAAAAGGCGTTTGACCGAATCTGGGTCCGGCGGCCAGTCCGTTGGAAAAATTACAGTTCCTCAAACAAAGGGCTTGACAGCCTTTTCCGGATTCTGCTAAAAGTGACCGGCATTGCGGATGGAGGCACGTAGCTCAGTGGGAGAGCACTACCTTGACACGGTAGGGGTCGGCGGTTCAATCCCGCCCGTGCCTACCAAAATGCAGTAACCACCCGCGATCTTGTATCCTTGAGGCATCTTCGGATGCCTCTTTTCATTCGTGGAGAAATTCATGAGCAGGGTTCACATCGAACTCCCCGATGGGACGAGAAGAGACTTTCCGGCCGGCACCACGGCATTGGAAGTCGCTCGGGACATCAGCGAGCGATTGGCGCGACAGGCGGTGGCCGCCAGGATCGACGGCCAGCTGACCGATGTGACCGCTGCGCTGAATCGGGATTGTCGGCTGGAAATCGTCACTCTCGACAGTCCCGCGGGACTTGAGATTTATCGCCACTCCACGGCGCATCTGATGGCTCAAGCGGTCAAGACCCTGTTTGGCAGAGACGTCCAGGTCACCATCGGCCCCGCCATCGAAAACGGCTTCTATTACGATTTCTACAGCGAGACGCACAAGTTCACGCCTGAGGAATTCGACGCCATCGAAGCCAAAATGGCCGAGTTGGCCGCGGCCGATCTGCCAATTCGACGTGAGGAAATGACCCGCGAGAGTGCCATTGAGCTCTTTCGCGAACAGGGCGAGGCCTACAAGGTCGAGCTAATCGAGGATTTGCCCAACCAGACCGTGTCGCTCTATCGCCAGGGCGATTTCGTCGATTTGTGCCGCGGTCCGCACTTGCCTTCCACCGGCTTCATCAAGGCCTTCAAGCTGACCAGCGTGGCCGGCGCCTACTGGCGCGGCGACGAGAACCGCGCCATGCTTCAGCGCCTCTACGCCACGGCCTTTCCGGATCGCAAGGAGCTCAAGGCGCATTTGCAGCGGCTGGAGGAGGCGCGCAAGCGCGACCATCGCAAACTGGGCCGCGAGCTCGATCTGTTTTCCTTCAGCGAGGAGGCTGGCGCCGGTCTGGTGATCTGGCATCCCAAGGGAGCGCTGCTGCGCACCATTCTGGAGGATTTCGAGCGGCGCGAGCATCTCAAGCGCGGCTACGACATCGTCATGGGGCCGCAGTTGCTGCGCACCGATTTGTGGAAGACCTCGGGGCACTACGACAATTACCGCGAGAATATGTATTTCACCGAGGTGGAAGGACAGGGCTATGGCATCAAGCCCATGAACTGTCTTTCCCATATGATCATTTACAAATCGCAGATCCGCTCCTATCGGGATCTGCCCCTGCGTTTCTTCGAATTGGGCACCGTCCATCGCCATGAAAAATCCGGCGTGCTGCACGGCTTGACCCGGGTGCGCGGCTTTACCCAGGATGATGCGCACATCCTTTGCACGCCCGATCAGCTTGACGGCGAAATCAAGGGAGTGCTCCAGTTTGTGCGCGATGTCATGGGAATTTTCGGCTTCGCCTATGAACTTGAAATTTCCACCCGGCCGGCCAAGTCCATCGGCAGCGATCAGGATTGGGAGCGCGCCACCAACGCTCTCATGAATGCCTTGAAGGACACGGGGCTGCCTTTTGAAGTCAACGAGGGAGACGGCGCTTTTTACGGCCCCAAGATCGATGTGAAGCTCAAGGATGCCCTTGACAGACGTTGGCAGTGTGCTACAATCCAGTGCGATTTTACCCTGCCCGAGCGCTTCGATCTGAGCTTTGTCGGGGCCGATGGCGAAAAACATCGCCCTGTCATGGTCCATCGCGTCATCCTCGGTTCCATCGAGCGATTCATCGGCGTTCTGATCGAGCATTACGCCGGAAATTTCCCTTTGTGGATCTCACCGGTTCAGGCTGTCGTGGTCAATGTGACCGACAATCAAGCCGCTTATGCGCAGCAGGTCTTCAATGAGCTGCGCGCCGCGGGCCTGAGGGTGCGGCAGGATCTGCGCAATGAAAAGCTCGGGTTCAAGATTCGCGAGGCGCAGGTTGAAAAAATCCCCTACATGCTGGTGATCGGCGACAAGGAGATGGAGCAGGGAACGGTCGCTCCGCGACATCGTTCCGGAAAGATGCTCGACGCCATGTCGCCCGCCGATTTTGTGCGTTTCGTTGACGATGAGTGTAAAAACTACCACTAGGAGGTCGCATCATAGCTAAGCCAGAAACCAACATCAATCGCGCCATTCGGGCCCGGGAAGTTCGGGTCATCGACGACGAATCCCAGCAGCTGGGGGTTATGAGCCTGACCGATGCGCTGGCCGCCGCCGAGGAGCGGGGGCTGGACCTGGTTGAGGTTTCGCCCAATGCGAATCCGCCCGTCTGTCGGATCATGGACTTCGGCAAGTACATGTACCAGCAGAGCAAGAAGGCGGCGGAGGCCAAGAAGAAAATGGCCCGCGTCGAGCTCAAGGAAGTCAAGATGCGACCCAAGACCGATGAGCACGATTTTCAAGTCAAGGTGCGCAACGCCCGCCGTTTTCTCGAAGACGGCAACAAGGTGAAGTTCACCATGATGTTTCGCGGACGCGAGGTCACCCATCCCGAGCGCGGCCATTTGCTGCTTGATCGGGCCGCGGAGGGCGTCGCCGACCTGGGCCAGGTGGAATCGCGCCCAAGCCTTCAGGGTCGCTTCATGACCATGATCGTCGCTCCGGCAAAAAAATCCTGATTTGCTTGATGCTGGGCGCCCTGACCGCCTGGCCGCTATTTATCTTTTAAGGAGTTGCTCAGATGCCGAAAATTAAAACCAACCGAGGCGCCGCCAAGCGTTTCAGCAAGACCGGCACCGGTAAAATCCGTCGCAGCAAGGCGTATAAGCGCCACATTCTGACCAAGAAAAGCACCAAGCGCAAACGCAATCTGCGTGGCGGGGCCATCGTGGATAACCGCGATCATGCCAATATCGCCCGCCTGATCCCCTATCTCTGATCGGGGCGCAGCGCCAATCGGCTTTAAATCCGTGAACTGAGGGGTTCATGTCTCCCCCTTCAGATCCGGTAGCGGCTTCGGCCGCTTATTTATTTAACGAAGGAGTACCAGGATGCCGAGAGTCAAAAGAGGATTCAAAGCGAGACGCAGAAGAAACAAGATTTTGAAGTTGGCCAAAGGCTACCGTGGCGCGCGCGGCAAATTGTTTCGCAGCGCTACCGAGGCCGTCGATCGCGCGCTTAATTACGCGTTTCGCGATCGCCGCGTGCGCAAGCGCGATTTTCGCGCCCTGTGGATCGCTCGCATCAATGCCGCTTCGCGTGACAACGGACTATCCTACAGTCGCCTGGTGCATGGCCTGAAAAAGGCTGAGATCGGGCTGGATCGCAAGATCCTCGCGCAGCTTGCGGTGGAAGATCCCAAGGGCTTCGCCAAGGTTGTCGATCAGGCCAAGGCCCGGTTGCAGTAGCCGCAGGCCGCAATCAAAAGAGATGGGGACTTCCTCATCTCTTTTTTTTAAACAATCGTCGTCGATATACAGGAATGGAAGCCGGCGGCTGAGGCTTCCATACTTTTTCCTGGATGGTGGTTCGGGCTGCCCTTTTCCTTCGCGGCCCGAGACCGCCCTATCCGTGGCTGGATGGAGACCATGAAGGACAGACTTGAGGCCATCGCCGCCGAAGGGCGACAGGCGCTGCTCGCAGCGGCCGGTGAGAGCGATCTGCAGCAGGCGCGGGTGCGCTATCTCGGCAAGAAGGGTGAATTGACCGCCTTGATGAAGGGTTTGGGCAGCGTTCCCCCGGAGGAACGACCCGGCGTCGGGGCCCTGCTCAATCAGCTCAAGGATGAGTTGGAGGTACTTTTTCAGTCGCGCCTCGTGAAGGTCCGCGAGGATGATATCCGGATGCGCCTGGAGCGCGAGAAAATCGACGTGACCCTCCCCGGACGCGCCCGGTTTACCGGCAGCAAGCATCCCATTACCCTGGTGACCGAGGAAATTTGCGCGATTTTTTCCGCCTTGGGCTTCGGCGTGGCCGAGGGACCCGAGGTGGAAAAGGATTTTTTCAATTTCGAAGCGCTCAATTTCCCCAAGGATCATCCCGCTCGCGACATGCAGGACACGTTTTTCGTGTCCGAGGACGTTTTGCTGCGCACCCATACCTCGCCGGTTCAGGTGCGAACCATGCTACAGCATGCGCCTCCCGTGCGCGTTGTTGCGCCCGGTACCGTGTACCGCCGTGATTCGGACATTACCCATAGTCCCATGTTTCATCAGATTGAAGGTTTTCTCGTCGATCGGCATGTGACTTTCGGGGATCTCAAGGGTATTCTCACCGCCTTCATCAGCCAGTATTTCGGACGCGGTGTCGGTGTGCGCTTCCGGCCCTCATTTTTTCCTTTCACCGAACCATCCGCCGAAGTCGACATCCAGT
Source organism: Geoalkalibacter sp. (assembly GCF_030604225.1). Classification (GTDB taxonomy): domain Bacteria; phylum Desulfobacterota; class Desulfuromonadia; order Desulfuromonadales; family Geoalkalibacteraceae; genus Geoalkalibacter. Next base: position 2,800 of record NZ_JAUVWH010000009.1, on the reverse strand, counting down.
GCGTTATTTGCAAGGGCAGCGGTTGTCGCGTCTGCAAGGGCAGCGGCTGGCTGGAGATTCTCGGCAGCGGCATGATCGATCCCGAGGTGTTCAAGTCGGTCAATTATGATCCGGCGGTCTATTCTGGGTTCGCCTTCGGCATGGGCATTGAGCGCATCGCCATGCTCAGGTACGGCGTGAACGATTTGCGTCTGTTCTTTGAGAACGATGTCCGCTTTCTGCGCCAGTTCTGAAAGAACTTGTTGTAAAACAACGGCTTGATGCTTATCTCCTGATAAAGGACCTGAAGGAATGATCCTCACCTACAACTGGCTCAAGGAATTCGTTGATTGCGACCTCGCCCCCGAGGAACTGGCCCATCGCTTGACCATGGCCGGATTGGAGGTCGACAGCATGGAGAAGATCGGGGAGGGTCTCGACACGGTGGTTGTCGCCCGCCTCCAGGATGTTGTGCCTCATCCCGACGCCGACCGCCTGACGGTCTGCCAAGTGGACACCGGCACTTCGCTGGTGCAAGTCGTCTGTGGCGCGAAAAACCACAAAAGCGGCGATCTGGTGGCTCTTGCTCAGGTCGGGACGGTCTTGCCGGGAGATTTCAAGATCAAGAAATCCAAGATTCGTGGCCAGGAATCCCAGGGAATGCTCTGTTCCGAAAAGGAATTGGGGCTCGCCGAGGAGTCCGAGGGCATTCTGATTCTCCCGCCCGACCTCAAGCTCGGAACCCCGGTTTTTGAGGCTCTGGGCCTCAAGGATGTGCGTTTTGAACTGGGTTTGACCCCCAATCGTGCCGATTGCCTGAGCGTCGTGGGCGTGGCGCGCGAAGTCGCCGCCCTGACCGGCAAGAACCTGCGCCTGCCGCAAATGCCCTTGCTTGAAGGCGGGGCGCCCATCGGCGAGCAGACTTCGGTGACGATCGACGAACCAGGCATGTGCCCGCGTTATGCCGCTCGGTTGATTCGCGGAGTCAAGATCGGTCCCTCGCCGCAATGGATGGTCCGGCGCCTGGAGGCGATCGGCCTTCGGTCCATCAACAACGTGGTCGACGTGACCAATTATGTCTTGATGGAATTGGGACACCCGCTTCATGCATTTGATTTCAACCAGTTGCGCGGCAGGCGCATCCTCGTGCGACGGGCCGGGGACACCGAGCGCTTCAAGACCCTGGATGGTCAGGAGCGCCTGCTCAACAGCGGGGATCTGACCATTTGCGACGGTGAAGGTCCGGTGGCCCTGGCGGGTATCATGGGCGGCGAGAATTCCGAGATCCGGCCGGACAGCGTCGACATCCTGCTGGAGAGCGCCTATTTCAATCCTCCGACCATCCGGCGCACCAGCAAACGTCTCGGGCTGCACAGCGAATCGTCTCACCGTTTCGAGCGCGGCGCCGATGTCGACATGGTGCCGCGCGCCCTGGATCGCGCGGCGTCCTTGATCGTCGAGGTCGCGGGAGGCGTTCTGGCCACGGGCAGTATCGACTGCTATCCCGCCCCGATCCAGCCGCGTCGCATCACCATCTCGCCGGAGCGCACCAGCCGTTTGCTCGGCATTGAGGTGAATCTGTTCGAGATCCAGAAACTGTTGCGCTCCATCGGCCTTGAGGCCGAGGTCGCGGCGGATCGCAAGGACGAGGCCCTCCACGTGCGCGTACCCAATTTCCGCCCTGATTTGGAGCGGGAAGTTGACCTGATGGAAGAGGTCGCGCGGCTTAAGGGGTATGACCACATCCCCACGACCATGCCTCAGGGGCGCATTCTCTGCCATCGCGAACCGCCCCTGCGCCGGCTTGAGCGCCGCCTGCGCGACGCGGTGATTGCCTGCGGCTTCAATGAGGTCATCAACTATTCCTTCAACAACGCGGCCTTGCTCGATCGGCTGGAGCTTGGCGCCGATGATTCCCGGCGCAGCCAGGTGCGGTTGTTGAATCCGTTGAACGAAGACCAATCGGTCATGCGGACCACCCTGGTGCCCAGCCTGCTGCAGACGATGGCGCAAAACCTGGCCTACCGCAGCACTACCGACCTGCGCCTTTTTGAGTTGCGTCCGGTTTTCCTGCCTTGCGAAAGCGAGGAACTACCCAAGGAAAATCCGCGCCTGACGGCCGTCATGTGTGGGCGGCGCTCTCCGCTGGGCTGGTCCCAGGGGGGCGAGAATGTTGATTTCTACGATCTCAAGGGCGTGGTGGAAGAGCTTCTTGGCCTCCTGCGTCTGCCGAGGCTGACCTGGGACAATAGCGCACCGGATGTTTATTACCATCCGGGCAAGAGCTGCACGCTTCTTGCGGATCAGCAGGTTCTCGGGTCGCTGGGGGAGGTCCATCCCAAGGTGCTGTCCGCCTTTGAGATCGACCAGCCGGTTTTTCTTCTCGATCTCGACCTCGGCTCGCTGCTTGCGTTGGGCGAGGGACGCTCGGAATTCAAGAGCCTGTCGCGCTACCCGGGAGTTTTTCGCGACAGTGCCCTGCTTCTTGACGAAAAAGTCAGCGGCCGGCAGATCCTCGATGTCGTTGCCGGCGTCAAGGCCAAGGACATGGAAGATGTCGTGCTTTTCGACATCTATCGGGGCAAGGGAATTCCCGAGGGCAAAAAGAGCGTGGCCATTCGCGTGCGCTATCGCTCCGCCGAGAAAACCCTGACCGACGAGGAGATCAGCCAGGCCCACGGACGCATCATCAGCGCCCTGGAAAATGAGTTAGGTGCTGAAATTCGCTGAAAAAATCGGTTGCGGTACCCCGATTCCTGTGTTATAAAACCAGCAAATTCAAGGACATGGGTTTTGATTTCTGGAGGTGCTATGACCAAGG
>NZ_JAUVWH010000188.1 GCF_030604225.1 Geoalkalibacter sp. | reverse complement strand
CCACTCCCACTCGGTGGATGCCGTTACGCGTCATGCGATACAGGGCTTCAAAAAGATAATCGTCCTCGTTGACCACGATGAGAGGCGAATTCATGACCGCACTCACCAGCAGATCCCGGGGATTCGCGCCGCGCGCCACCACCTTGTTGCGCAGGTCGCGATCGGTCAGAATGCCGATGGGCGAGCCATCAGCGCAGACGACGACGCTGGAGATATTCTTTTCCCGCATGACGCCTGCAACGTCGACCAGCGGCTGTTCGGCGGAACAAGTGACGACGTTTTTCTGGCAGAAATCCTTGACGGGAAGAAAAAACACATTTTCCGCCGGCATAAAATAATCCCCCAAAAAACCGAAGCGCTTCCCCCAGCTGTTACCAACAAATCTCCTACCTGCCGCGTTCGTTCTTTCTGAGTGTATTGGTTATGAATCCAAGGTCAAGAAAAAACCCCGGCCGGGCTCTGGCCCGCCGGGGTTTTTTCCAAGGTGTTTCATCTAGCGAAAATTTCAGGCTGTTTTCTTGTAGCCTTGCATCTCGTCAAACTGCAGATACTGATAGATACTCTCGGCCTTGGGCAGAACCTTTTCCTTGTAGACCGCGAGATACTCGGCCGGGGTGGGAATCTTGCCCATATTTGTGATGACCGCGCCAAGTTCGGCGGAACCCAAATAGACCTTGGCCCCGTTGCCGATCCGGTCATCGAAGTTGCGGGTCGAGGTGGAGAACATGTTGACACCGTCGGGAACCCGCGCCTGATTGCCCATGCACAGGGAGCAACCGGCGATTTCAATGCGCGCGCCGATGGCACTGTAGATGGAGAAATACGCCTCGTCCTTGAGCTTGTCCTGATCCATGCGGGTCGGCGGACAGATCCAGGTACGGACCGCCGGATTGAACTTCTGGCCGCGCCAGATTTCGCCGGCGGCACGGAAGTGGCCGATATTGGTCATGCAGGAGCCGAGGAACACATCCTGGATGGACGTGCCGGCGACTTCGGAGAGCAGCTTAACGTCGTCGGGATCATTGGGGCAGGCCAGGATCGGCTCGGTGATCTCGGCCAGGTCGATTTCGATGACCGCGGCGTATTCGGCGTTCTTGTCGGCCTTGAGCAACTGAGGATTCTTCAGCCACTCATTGACGGCATCAATGCGCTTGCGCAGAGTCTCGGCGTCCTGATAGCCCTCCTCGATCATTTTTTCCATCAGCGCCACGTTGGAGCGCAGATAGGTGCAGACCGATTCCTCGGAAAGCTGGATGCAGCCCGCGGCGGCGGAGCGCTCGGCGGCGGCGTCGGTCAGTTCGAAGGCCTGCTCGACGGAGAGATCGGGCAGTCCTTCCATCTCCAGAATACGCCCGTTGAAAATATTGACCTTGTTCTTCTTGGGCACGGTCAGCAGGCCCTGCTTGATGGCCCAGTAAGGGATGGCGTTGACCGCGTCGCGCAGGGTGATGCCGGGATTGAACTTGCCCTTGAAGCGCACCAGAACCGATTCGGGCATGTCCAAAGGCATGAAGCCCATGGCCCCGGCGAAAGCCACCAGACCGGAACCGGCCGGGAAGCTGATGCCGATGGGGAAGCGGGTATGGGAATCGCCGCCGGTGCCGACGGTATCGGGCAGCAGCAAGCGGTTGAGCCAGGAGTGAATGACGCCGTCGCCGGGACGCAGGGCCACGCCGCCACGCTCGGCGATGAAGGCGGGCAGGGTCTTGTGCATTTTCACGTCGGCCGGCTTGGGATAGGCGGCGGTGTGGCAGAAGGACTGCATGAACATGGGCGCCAGGAAACGCAGGCAGGCGAGTTCCTTGAGCTCATCGGCGGTCATGGGGCCGGTGGTGTCCTGGGAACCAACGGTGGTCATCCGTGGCTCGCAGGCGGTGCCGGGCAGGATGCCCTCGACGCCGCAGGCCTTGCCCACCATCTTCTGCGCCAGGGAGTAGCCTTGGCCCGCCTTGGGCACCGGGTTGACCGGCAGGGTGAAAATATCCGTGGCGCCCATGCCCAGGGCGGCGCGAGCTTTTTCGGTAAGGGACCGGCCGATGATCAGGGGGATGCGGCCCCCGGCGCGGAACTCATCGGGAACCGTGTTGGGGCTGATCTGGAAAGTCGTGATAACCTTGCCGGAAGCGTCGACGACCTCGCCCTTCTTGGTGTTGATGGTAATGACGTCGCCGGTGTTGAATTTGGTGACATCCATCTTCAGGGGCAGCGCGCCCGAATCCTGGGCGGTGTTGAAGAAAATCGGCGCGATGACCCCACCGATGATGACGCCCCCGGTCTTCTTGTTGGGAACGCAGGGAATCTCTTCGCCGATGTGCCAAAGAACGCTGTTGCAGGCGGACTTGCGCGACGAGCCGGTGCCAACCACATCCCCGACGAAAGCCACCTGATGGCCTTCCTTGCGGAAATGCGCGATGGTTTCCAGACCGCCGGGAAAGCGGGTCTTGCCCATGGCCAGGGCATGCAGGGGAATGTCGGGGCGGCTCCAAGCGTCGCCTGCCGGAGAAAAGTCGTCGGTATTGATCTCGCCCTCGACCTTGAACACCTTGACAGTGATGGTTTCGGGAACGCCGGCCTTGCCGGTGAACCATTCGGCATTGGCCCAGGATTCCAGCACCTTTTTAGCGGCGGCGTTGGTTTTGCTCAGTGCCACGACCTCATCGAAGGCATCATACACCAGGGTGATTCCCGAGAGGGCCTTGGCGGCATCGTCCGCGAGGTCGGCGTCCTTGAGGGCGTCCACCAGGGGTTTGACGTTGTAGCCGCCGATCATGGTGCCGAGAATGCGCACCGCCTCACCCTTGGTGATCAGCGGCGAGGTGGCCTTACCCTTGAGAATCTGGTCGAGAAAGGCGGCCTTGACCTCGGCGGCGGGATCGACACCAGGGGAAATGCGGTTCTTGAACAGATCCAGCAGAAACTCGTCCTTGCCCGCGGGGGGATTCTGCAACAGTTTGCAGAGTTCCGCGGTTTGCTCGGGATTGAGAGGCAAAGCCGGAATGCCCTGGGCGTTGCGTTCCGCTTGATGTTTGAGATAGGCGTCGATCATCGCTGTCCTCCTCGGATAGTGTCGGCGGCCGGAGCCGAACCGGACTGCTTTAAGAGAGCTGCCGACAATTGTCGGGAACCGGAAAGCCCTTGAAAATTAACTACCTAGAACTTAAAAAAGGGCGGACAAAAAGGTGAAGCGGTGCATACTGTATACGATTTAACGGGGTTTTGTCAATCATCCAGAGGATTCTATTATAATTTTAACCACCGGGCGAACAGAGGCCGAACGGCATCGGGACCCCATGGGCATTGACATATTGTGTCATGCAACGACCGCAGCATGGAGACATCATCCTTTCCAGTGAGGTGCCGCCATGTTTGAGATTCTTATGCTTTTGTGCTTTGCCGTAGCCGGGTTTTCCTGTTTACTACCCTCTCCTGCCCGCCCGGCCGAAAAAAAAGCCCGGCGAGAGATGTCTCACCGGGCCATTATTCAGAATCAGGAAACCAAGCAAACTCAGTTCATCAGGGCCTTGACTTTTTCAAAGCCCAGATTGTAGGCCTTCTTGTTGAGCTCGATAAATGCTTCGGGAACGCGGGAAAGCACCGCTTTCTCACCCGCCTCGCGGGAAACCGCGTCGGTCAGGGCGATCATCGCGCCCAGGGCGACGACGTTGGCGACGATTTCGCGACCGATGTCTTCCTTGGCGGTGCGCATGATGGGCATGCGCACGATTTTGAAATCACCCTTGGGCTCACGGGGCACGAAGTCCGCATCGAGCAGCAGCACGCCGCCGGGCTTGATGCCGTTGGCGTATTTGTCGGCGGCTTCCTGGGTCATGGCCAGGCAAGCGTCGACAATGGTCGCCTTGGGATAGTCGATGGGGCCGTCGGAAATGATGACTTCCGACTTGGAAGCGCCGCCGCGAGCCTCAGGGCCATAGCTCTGGGACTGAACGGCATGCTTGCCCTCAACGATGCTGGCGGCTTCCGCCAGAATGATGCCGGCGGTGATCAAACCCTGTCCACCGGCACCGGAAAACCGAATTTCGAAACGTTGTGCCATGGTTTCAATTCTCCTTTAGCGGGTGATCAGGACTT
>NZ_JAUVWH010000127.1 GCF_030604225.1 Geoalkalibacter sp. | reverse complement strand
TGCCCGGCCACGGAAATATCCGCCATGGCCTGGGTCATGGCCTGCATCCTGACATGGCCTTCCTCGGCGGCGCTCTGCGCGGCGCTCGAGAGACGATCGGCCTGGGCGGCGTGTTCGGCGCTCTGGCGGGTCTGGGCAACCATTTCGTTCATGGAGGCAGAGATTTCCTCCAGGGAACTGGCCTGCTCGGTGGCCCCCTGGGAAAGGGACTGGCTGGCATCGGCCACTTCGCTGCCCGCCCCGGCGATCTGGTTGGCCACCTGCTGCAACTCGCCGACCAGGGCGTTGAGGCTCTGGTTGGCGCGCGCCAGGGGCTCGCGGATCAACCCCTGGGCCTGAAAGGTGAAATCGCCATCAGCCAGGCGCTGAAAGGCTTCCAGAACCTCGGTTTCCAGATTTTCAGCGAAGCCGTCCATGGCCTGGGCCATGCGGCCGATCTCGTCCTTGCGGCGCATGTTCAGCCGCCGCCCGAGGCGCCCGGCGGCCAGATCCTCGACCATCCTCAAAGCCTGCCCCAAGGGGCCGGTGATGCCGCGGGTCAAGAGAAGTCCAAAGACGACGGCCAGCAGGATGCCGGTCAGCATGCCGCCGGCCACCCACAGCCGCGCCGTGCCGACTTCGGCCTCGACGGCGACAACCGCGGCCTGAGCGCCGGCGGAAGTCAGAGCGATCAATTCGTCGAGCAGGGCGTAGGTGCGTGCGCTGCCCTCCCCCACCGGTCCGACGAGTTGGGCGCTCATCTGCTGCTGAATCGCGGCCGAGTTATTGGCCACCTGGAGCATTTGGTCGAACACCGCGAGGGTTTTTTCCACGGCGGGCATCATCGCCTCGCGGTAGACGGCCTGCGCCTGGTCCTTGTTTCCTGAGCCCGCGAACATTTTGATGCGGCCGACGGCCTGGTGAAAACCGTCATGCACGCCGCGCACCTGCTCAAGCAATTCCCGAAGTTGGGGATTGGTGGTCTGGAAGTTGGGCAGCCACCGGCCAAAGGCGCACAGGCTGGGGTCGTGGCCGCCGTCGAAGTGGACCCCCGCGTGAATCAGGTCCTGGGCCAGGACGGCGGCGCGGTAATGGTCGCCGCGAAACTTCTCCAGATCGGCGCGCAAGCCGATGGGGTCGAGAATCCCCGTGGCGTCGAGGCTGCGCGAAAGCTCGGTGAAGCGGTCAACCGCCTCGTCGCGCTGTCTCCACGCCGCCTGAAGCTGGTCGTAAAGACTGCCTTCCGCGTCGGTGCGCGGTAATTGTTCATAGGCCTCGCGCGCCAAGCTGATCCGGTTGCGGGTGCGCGCATTTTCGCCGTAGAGTTCCTCGCGCTCGGCCTGGGTGAGCCCCGGGTTGAGGAGCGAGCGTTGCGCGATGGTGGCGCCCTGCGCCGCTTCCTTGATGGTGAAGAGGTGCTGCACGGCGGGAAACCTTTCGGCGCCGATTTCATGCACATGGCCCCCCAATCCGCCAATGCCCTTGAGCCCCACGAGGCCCACCGCCACGGAAATCAAGCCCACCAGCACAAACCCACCCAACAATTTGACGCCCATACGAACATTTTTCATGCAGTCCTCCGTGGCCAGTGACGGGACAACGTCTCACAGGATCATCCGGCTGGAAACACTGCAATTCGCGCACCAAGAAAGGGGTATGCTCAATCAGAAAATCCCGTTGATTACCGAAAGGGTAATATTTAGCCCGGCAGGATTGCAACATATAAGATTATATGCAGTTAATTTTTTCCTTTATTATTTGTCCTTGCTGCCCTTGCTTCACCCTCGCCCCCGCGCGGCCACCTCCACGGGGCAAGGGAAGAATGGATTCAGCGAAAGAACGGAACCAGACCAGCGATTTGCAGAAAATTGGCAAGCAACCGCGCACCCCCTGCCTGCAGCTCCGGCCAATGCCGGCGAAAGTCTTCGACCACCGCGACATCGCCCTGGACGCGGCGGCGCCAGACCTCGACGATGGCCTCATCGACCTCGGGATGAAACTGCACGCCCCAGGCGCTGCCGAAACGAAAGGCCTGACCGGCGCAGGCGGGGGTGAAAGCCAGATGCACGGCCCCGGCGGGGATCTCGAAGCTGTCGTTGTGCCAGTGAAAGGTGGGAAAAGGATCGGGCAGGCCGCGAAGGAGGGGATCGCTCTGGCCGGCGGCGGTCAGGCTCACCCGGGAACAGCCGTGCTCGCCGTGGCGGCGGGAATGCACCGGCGCGCCGAGAACCTCGGCGAGCAGCTGGCCGCCGAGGCAGATGCCGAAACAGGGGAGTTCGTGGGCGAGGCAGTCCTTGAGAAACTGCTTTTCCGCCCGCAGGAAGGGATACTCCGCCTCGTCCCCCACGCCCATGGCCCCGCCCAGGACGATGGTCGCCTGAAGTTCGCCAAGGGGCGGCAGGGGTTCGCCGGCGTAGGGACGCCACCAGCCATGGGGCACCGCCCAGGATTTCAGCAGTTCGGCGTAGAGCCCGGCGGGACAGTGGACGTCATTTTCAACGATGAGCAGCATGGGTGAGTCTCCCCACGAATTTCAATAGAGGCGCCGAAACGCCGAGGCCTTGATCACGGCAAAGACCTCACTGCCGGGATGCAGGCCGAGATCCCGCGCCGCCTCGTGCACCACCTGGGAGACCAGCGTGGCGCCGCCGCAGTCCAACTCCACGCCGAGACGGTTGCCGGCGGCGAACAGGCCGCTCACCCGACAGGGCAGGATGTTGCGCGCGCTCGACGCCTCGGGGTGGCGCTTGAACAGGGTAACATCCTTGGACGAGAGTTCAAACATCCCGGCCCCCTCGCCGTTGCCGCCGGTGAGGATCAGACGCTTGTCTCCCCAGCGATAATCCGACAGATCCTCCTTGGGGCGGCGATCATCGAGGCGCAGCAAATTGATGTAGCCCACCGGACTCTCGGCCAGGCGCCGCCGCGCCAGCTCCTCGGCGCTGGTCTGGGCCAGCAGGCGGCCCTTGCCGAATTCGAGCACGGTATCGCACATCAGGCGCATTTCGTTGAGGGAATGGCTGATGAAAATAAGCGGAATGCCGAACTCGGCGAAGGCTTTGCGCAGATAGGGCAGAATCTGGTACTTGAGGGCGTCGTCGAGGCCGCTGACCGGTTCATCCATGAGGATCAGGCGCGGATGGGCGAGCACCGCCCGGCCCAGGGCCACGCGCTGGCGCTCGCCGCCGGAGAGGCTGGTGACGCCGCGCCCCAGCAGGGGACCGAGATTGAGCACCTCGTACAAGGCCGCGGGATCGATGCGCCGCTCCTTGCGCTTCAGGCGCTTGTAGCCGTAGAGCAGATTGGCGCGCACGCTCAAATGGGGAAAGAGGTGGGCATGCTGGAACACCACGGCGATGCGCCGCTTTTCCGGGGCCAGGCACAGCCCCCGCGCGGCGTCGAACAGCACCTCATCGTTCAGGCGAATGAAGCCGTCATCCGGGGGCAGCAACCCGGCGAGCAGATGCATCAGGGTTGACTTGCCGCTGCCCGAGGGGCCGAAGACGCCGAGGCGCGTGCCTTCCACGGAAAAATCAGCCGCGAAGGCAAAATCCGCGTAGCGCTTGCGCAAGGACAGTTCAAGCTTCATGAGCGCGCTCCGCGCTGCCGACGCTTCACCAGGCCCTCGTTGAACAGCAACACCGCCAGGGCCAGGGCGATGGACACCAGGCACAGCCCCAGGGCCAGGCGGTCGCCGCCGGGGGTGTTGGTGTAGTCGAAAATGGCCAGGGGGATGGTCTGGGTGACGCCGGGAATGTTGCCGGCGACGATGATGGTGGCGCCGAATTCGCCCAGGCTGCGCGCGAACATCAGGGTCGCCCCGGCGATGAGGGCGCGGGTCGAGAGGGGCAGAATCACGGTAAAGAGGGTGTCGTACCAGGGCGCGCCCAGGGTGCGCGAAGCCTGGATCAGATGGGTGTCGATGCTCTCCATGCCCAGGCGAATGGCGCGCACCAGCAGGGGAAAGCCCACCACCATGGACGCCAGCACCGCCGCCTTCCAGGTGAAGATGACCCGCACGCCCCAGGCATCGAGCACACCACCCAGCCAGCCCTGGCTGCCCAGGGCGAGCAACAGCAGATAGCCCACCACCACCGGCGGCAGCACCAGGGGCAGGTTGACGAGCCCGTCGATCAAGGCCTTGCCCGGCACGCGGCTGAACACCAGCAGCCAGGCCACGGCGAACCCCAGGGGCAGCGAAAGCAGGGTCGCGGTCAGCGCCACCTTGGCCGAGAGCAGCATGGCCTGGTAATCCGTGGGGGCGAAGTCGGGCATGAAAACCGTCCCTTGTCAGTTGTCCTTGGTCATTTGTTGAAAGCCCGACTTATGGCAAGGTAAAGCCGAAGCGTTCCAGCACCTGGCGGGCCTCGGGACCCCGCAGAAAGGCCAGGAAGTTGACCGCCGTCGGATTCCCGGCACCGGAGACAGTCAACACCATGGGATAGACGATTTCGTCATGAAGGTCCGAGGATATTTCATAAAGAATCCTAGCCTGTTGGGCCAACAAGGCATCGGTTTTGTAAACAAGGGAGGCGTCGACCTCGCCGCGATCGGCATAGACCACGGCCTGACGCACATCCTGGGCCATGATGAGCCGATCAGCGAGCTGTGAATGAATTCCTGCCGCGGTCAGGGCCTGCTCCGCATAGGCGCCTGCGGGAACGCTTTTCGGACTGCCGATAGCGATGCGATTGAATTCCGTAAGATTACCGAGCGCCGTCAGGACCGTTTCCTGGCGACCGATGATAACCAGGGTGTTACCGGCCAGAAGTTGGATTGCCTCGGCGGTTATCAGGCCGCGCTCGGCCAGGTAGTCGACCCATTGCCGGTTGGCGGAGATGAACAGGTCCACGGGCGCGCCCTGCTCGACCTGCCTGGCCAGAGCGCCTGAGGCGCCAAAATTTGGCAGAACCCTGTCGGTCGGGTGCCGCGCGTGATAAAGAGTAGTTATCTCTCCCAGCGCCTCCCTGAGACTCGCCGCCGCCGACATCCGCACCTCGCCCGCCCAAACCGATGCGGCGGCATACAACTGAACGAAAAGGAAAACGACTAAAACTCCGAAACGCCTCTTCATTGTTAACTCCTTCGCAGAGACATTTATCGCCGCCTACCCCGCCTGCGCATGCAACTCGGCGAGGTCGATATCCTGCCCCACCAGCCCGGCGGCATCGGCGCGGCACTGGCGGCAGTGGCGCGCCTGGGAGAGAATCAACTCGGCCTGGTTGCGCACCATCTCCATGACGGCGTCGGAGGGCGGCGCGATGTCCTTGAACAGGCCGATGGGAATCACCGGGATGATGTTCATCATGGTCGCGCCGAGATTGCGCACCTTGACGGCGAGATCGAGGGTTTCGTGGTCGTTGACACCCGGGATGTAGACATGGTTGACCTTGACCAGCAGACCGCGCGCGGCCGCCGCTTCGACGCCGGCGAGCTGCTTTTCGAGAAGCAGCGCCGCGCCTTCCTCGCCGCGCAGCACCGCGCCCTGGTAGCGCACCCACTCGTAGACCTTGGCGCCGGTCTCGGGGGTCAGGGCGTTGATGGTGACGGTGAGGCTGTGGACGTCAAGGGCGGCGATTTCTTCAATGCGTTCGGGCAGCAGCAGCCCGTTGGTGGACAGGCACAGCATCATGTCGGGATAGGCCTCCTTGACCAGGCGAAAAGTCTCGAAGGTGCGCGCGTTGGCCAGGGGGTCGCCGGGGCCGGCGATGCCCACCACGCGCAGCTTGTCGCCGACCTTGGGATGACGCAGCAGCAGCCGCACCCGTTCGAGGGCCTCGGCGGGCTTGAGCACGCGGCTGGTCACGCCCGGACGGCTCTCGTTGGCGCAGTCGAACTTGCGCTCGCAGAAGCCGCACTTGATGTTGCACCCCGGCGCCACGGGCAGGTGCACGCGCCCCGCCTTGCCGTGATCTCCGCCGAAGCAGGGGTGCTCACTTTGTTTCTTCATGGCCATCATGGGACAGGATTTGCTCATGGTCGGTCTCCTTTGCCGAAAAAACGCGCAAGGGCGCTCCCCGAGTTGCGGAAAGCGCCCTTGCCTGGTCCGAAACGATAAAGCCCCGGAACCTCAAACTGAGGGCCGGGGCTTCGTTGCCTGAATGGAGTGCGGCACAGCCTTGTGCCGTTTGTTTCAACCTTATGCATTCGCCGTGCCAGCTTGAAAAAAGATGAAAAGCCCTGGGATTTCCACAAAAAATCGGGCAGGAAGGGGTCCCTCAACGCCCAACCTGCCCATGCGCTAGGCAATTGCAGCTCTGGTATGGATCTATTTTGTGCAGGGGGGTCAGCAACTCTTTTTTCCGCAGTTGAAGCCGCAGCCGCACAGGGTGCCGTGGGCCGCCAGCAGGGCCTGGTCGATGGGACCGACGGCGGTGATGGCGGCGATGCCGCGTTTTTCCAGCTCCTGCTTGGGCAGCTCACCGATCTGGGCACTGATTACAGCACGGCAGCCTTCCAGGGCGGTGACGATGGCGCTGAACTTGTCCTCGCGAAAGGGATGATCGGGATCGAAGGAGCAGTATTTCTCCACCGGCTTTTCCGCCACCAGGCGCGGCTGGCCGGCGGCGCAATCGTAGATGAGAAAGCGCTCGGCGTGGCCGAAATGCTGATCGACTTGGGTGCCGGATTTGGATGCGACGGCGATGAGCATGGCAACCTCCTTCGGCCTAGGCGGCCATGGGCTTGAAGCTGAAGGCCTTTTTCGAGCAGGTCACGCCGCAGGCCACGCAACCGATGCAGTTGGCGTCGTTGACGATGCCCATGACCATGCGCACCGATTCGCTTTCCTCGTCCTCCAGATCCAGGGGGCCGAAGACGCTGCGCGAGCACACCTTGTAGCAGCGCCCGCAGCCGATGCATTTTTCATGGTCGATGGCTTCGATGAAGGCGGGGGTCCAGTCCTTGCCTCCCTTGGTCTTGCCGGTCAGATAGGCCATGGGATGTATCCTTTCGTCATTTTTTCTGGGTTGTCGATCAGGGTTGCGCATGGCCGGGCCGCTCGCCCTTGAGCATGGCCTTGCGCAGCCAGGGCGGTGGGCTGCCGCGCAGCACTTCCTGGAGCTTTTCGACCACGGCGGCAATCGCTTCCTGGTCCTTGCTTTTAATCGGGTGAATCTTCTTCGCCACCAGGCGCGCCGCCGCCGGCCCGCCGATCTCGGCGACGTAGACCAGGGCGCAGTCGGCAAGGGCCGCGGCGCGCGCCTCGATTTTGTCGTCGGAATGCCCCGCGCCGTCGGCACGCACCTGCACCACGCCGGAAAACTCGGCCTGCTCGGGGCCCACTTCCCAGATGTAGAAATGCTCGGCCTGGCCGAAATGCTCATCAATATGGGTCTTGTCGGTACTGGCGAAGGCGACTTTCATGCTCAATCCTCCCTTGAGGGGGCTGGTCATCAGGCTCAGGCGGCGGGTCCGATACATTCACAATCCTGCCTGTTCTCCGGAAGGGAAAGGCTTGCGGGACACCGCGTCCCGCAAGCCTCGTCCCGGCGTTTATCTCATCATCTCGAACCACTGGTCCCCGCAGGTGTCGTCCTTGATGTCGAGGAACTTGTTGGCGATCCAGGTCAGCAGGTTGAGCGCGCCCTGGTAGCCGATGATGGGATAGCGGTGGACATTTACCCGGTCGATGATGGGAAAGCCGATGCGGATCAGCGGCGTACCCGTTTCGCGGGCGGCGAACTTGCCGTGGGTGTCGCCGAGCATCATGTCGACGGGATCGTCGAGCAGGATGCTGCGCAGATGCCAGAGATCCTTGTTGACCCACACCTTGCAGTCCTTGCCGTAGGGCGAGGATTCGAGCAGCGCCTTCATCTCCTTGTCGAACTTCTTGGAGGCGCGACTGCACAACACGTGGTAAGGCTTGGCGCCCATCTCCAGCAGGAAGCCGGCCAGGGCCAGGAGCTGATCGGGATCACCGAAGAGGGCGAATTTCTTGTTGTGCAGGTACTGGTGCGCGTCGGTCATGGCGTCGACCACGCGGCCGCGCTCGGCCTTGATCGACTCGGGCACCGGCTTGCCGAAGAGCTTCGACACCTTGAGCAGAAAGGCATCGGTGGCCTGCACGCCGATAGGCATGGGCAGAACCTCATGCTTACCGCCATATTCCTGCTGGATGAACTTCATGGTGTTGGCGGTGGCGTACTTCTGCAACGAGATGGTCGCCTTGCCGTTGATGGACTCGGCCGCATCGGCCAGGGGCGTACCGCCGGGATAGTATTTGTATTCGCCGTCGAGGGGCGAGTCGAAGGTCTCGGAGATATCGGCCAGGATGGTATGCGGCACCTCCATGGCGTCGAGCAGCCGTTTGTACTCGCGGTAGTTGCCGGTGCAGGCATCGAAGCCGGCGATGAGGTTGAGCTTGCCGGTGCAGGCCCCTTCCACGCGCTTGCCGGCGGTTAGATCCTCAAGGATCGCCTTGAGCATGGCGTCGTAGCCGTGGATATGGGTGCCGTTGAAGCTCGGCGTGTTGGCGTAGGGCAGCGGGAAATCCTCGGGGATGTGCCCCTTGAGCCGCGCGTTCTTGATGAAGGCGGTGAGGTCGTCGCCGATGATTTCGGGCATGCACGAGGTGAAAATCGGCATGATCTTCGGATGATAGAGCTGGTAGGCGTTCTCCAGCCCCTCGAAAAGATTGTTCTGGCCGCCGAACACCGCGCCGTCCTCGGTCATGGCGTCGGAGACCGCCGGTGCCGGCTCGCGGAAATGACGGTTGAGGGTCGAGCGGTAGTAGGAGGCGCAGCCCTGGGAGCCATGCACGAAGGGCAGGCTGCCCTCGAAGCCATGCGCCGCAAGCTGCGCGCCCACCGGCTGGCAGCCGTGGGCCGGGTTGATGACCGTGGCTTCACGGGCCAGGTTTTTTTCCAGATATTCCTTGGACTTGGTCCATTCGAGCACCCGCGCTTCTTCCTCGGGGGTGATTTCGGTGACGATTTTAACGGCTTCGCTCATGGCGATG
>NZ_JAUVWH010000012.1 GCF_030604225.1 Geoalkalibacter sp. | reverse complement strand
CTCTTATGAAATCGTTGGAGGGAGGGGATGGCGAGATCGTTAAGAATCAATTATCCAGGCGCTTTCTACCATGTCACATCGCGGGGGAACGAAAGGCGGGACGTTTTCAAGGGTCAACGTGACCGGGAGAAATTTCTCTCGTATCTGGAATCGGCAGTCTTTCGTTACGGTGCAGTGGTTCATTGTTGGTGCCTGATGGGGAACCACTATCATCTGCTGGTGGAGACGCCAGAGGGTAATCTTCCACAGATAATGCGCCACATCAACGGCGCCTACACCACCTACTTCAATGCCAAGCGCAAGCGATCCGGTCATCTGTTTCAGGGGCGGTACAAGGCGTGGCTGGTAGAGGCCGACGTTTATGCTTTGGAACTGTCGCGTTATATGCATCTGAACCCGGTGCGTGCGGGCCTGGTGTCAAGACCGGAAGATTACCTGTGGTCAAGTTATCGCAGCTTCATAGGCCATGTCGGTACTCCCGACTGGCTTAAGACGCAACAGATTCTTGGATGTCTAGGGCAAAGAGTCGGTGGAGCGCCAAGCAGGTATAGAGAATTTGTTGAAGATCGCCTCGGCAAAGAGTACGAGAGCCCACTTCAGGATGCTGTTGCCGGATCGATTCTTGGATGCCAGGCTTTTATCGACAAGGTCAAGCATGAGCATGTGCATGGCCGCGTTCCAGCCAAGGACGTGCCTGCGCTTCGCCAATTGAAGGAGCGTCCGAGGGTGGAAGACATCTTGAACGCCGTCGGAGAGGAGGTGGGCGTGAGCGAAAAGGAGGCGCGTCGGATCGGGATATATCTGAGCCATTCTCTGAGCGGTTTGCCGCTACGGCAGTTGGGTGAAATTTTCGGGATGGGTGAAACTGCGCTTTGCGAGGCGAGTCGGCGAATGAAGATGCGGATCTCCGTCAATCCTGAATTGGCACAGGTGGTGGCGAAAATCAGAGATCGGGTCAATTTATGAAAAATGGAGAGTTGACCCCTTGTACTCAGGCAAATGGAGAGTTGACCCCTTGTACTCAGGCCCGCAACCCCTTCAACCGCCACCCCAGGGAAAAGCCAAGCCAGTGTCCCATGGCGCCGCCGATCAGCCAGAACACCGACAGCAGCGCAAAGGCTTCGCTGTCCAGCAGCACCAGGGCCAGATAGGCGCAGAGGCTGTAGCCGAGGAAATAGGCCTGGCGGCCGCGTCCCAGGGCCTTGAGGTCGCGGCGGTTGGCCGCCAGGCCGCTGAGCAGGGCGCCGAAGAGCACGAAGATCAGTCCGCAGCTCAGGTAGTAGAAGGCCGGATGGCTCTGGGCGTGGAGGCCATGGAGAAAGGCATGATGGGTGGCCGCGCCGAGGCCGAACTGGGGGCAGACGGCGAGGGTCGCCAGGCCCGCGGAGAGCTGCACGGCCAGAAATTTTCCGAGGATGGTGGGCAGCGAGGGGTTCTGCCCGCGCCGCGCCTGGCGCAGGATGGCCGCGTCGGTTTGGGTGCGCGGCCGCAGGGGCGCGGCCTCGACGAAACGGGCGAATTCCTCGAAATTCCCTTGGCGGCGATCCTTGTGGGCCATGGTCACACCTCTTTTCCGGTAAGAATCGCGCGCAGCCGCCGCACCGCGCGGCTCACCAGTTGGCGGGCGTTGCCCGAGCTGGTCTGCAGCTGCGCGGCGATGTCCTCGAAGGATAAATCCTGATCGAAGCGCAACGCCAGCGCCTCGCGCTGGGCGGGGCTGAGGCTGGAGAGCTCGCCCAGGGTGTCGCGGATGGACCGCCGCGGGGTGCGTGGGTCGGCGACACCCATCCCGGCGTCGTCGGTGAAGCTCAGATGCCGGCCTAGCGCCCGGTCCCTGCGCAGGTGATCGATGAGCGCGTTGCGGGCGATGGTGAAGATCCAGGGGAGAAAGGGAATGCCCTCGTGGTAGCGATCCCGCGCCGCGTGCAGCTTGGCGAAGACCGCCTGGAACACGTCCTCGGCCTCGTCGCGATCGCGCAGGCGGTTGAAGAGGTAGCCGAGAATTCGGTCCCGATGCCGGGCATAGAGAATCTCGAAGGCCTGCATGTCGCCCTCGGCATAGGCCGCCATGAGGTGTTCGTCCGCCGGAAGCATGCGCCCATCCTTTGTTGATGACAACGAAACCCCGCCACAATTTGTGACAGGGAAAATTCAGCCTTGGCTGTTGTCATCCAGGCTAGCGCCGGACGTGGACGAATGCTTTGATGCAGGTCAAGGGAGCGGGGAATCCTACTTGGTGCCGAACCTCGATTGGATGCCGGTGAGTGTTCGCTCGGCCAAAATCAGGCAGCGCCGGCAAATGCTGGGGTCGGACCCCGTTGACGGATTGGATTTATCGTGGAAATTACCCTAAACCTTCCCTGTTTTGTGCTTAGCCGTACTGATGCGGTTCACTTCGCTCACCGGCATCCTACAGCGGACGAGAGCTTCGTAGGATGCCGGTGAGCGAAGCGAACCGCATCTTTCCTGCAACAGCTCGCACGGAAAAGGCCACCGCAAGCAGGGTGGCCTTTTTCGTGTGTGGCAGCATTTGAGATGAATATCAGTAAATGACGGAGCGTTTCTGGATTTCGGCTTTGCGCCGCAAATATTCTTCTTGAGTGATTCTGCCGGCTTTCAGATCGGCTTCCAGGTCGTCGAGAGCCTTTTTGTTTTGGTACTCATAGACCGCGCCGGCACCGCCGGCGCCCACCGCCGCTCCGCCGACGAAGCTGCGGCTGCAGCCGGCGTTGGTCGTCAGCAACAAAGCAATGGCGAGAATAAATAAACCTGTACGGATTTTCATGCTCAGGCTCCTTTCTTTCTTGCCCTTGCCTAAAAAATATCCCTCTTGAGTATCTTGTCAATTCTCGGCCGGCTCCTTGGGCTGGGGGTCAAAGATCCTCGATCCGCAGATCCGTGGCGGCCTCTTTCCATGCCGCGCGAAACTGTTGTTCGACAAACACCGCTTCGTCGCGACGGTCTTGGGCCAGCAAGGACTGCCACAGACCGAAGAGCAGCCGTCCATCGCGCGGGCGTTTTTCCAGGATCGCCGTCCGGAACACGCTCTCCGCCTCCTTGGCCTGTCCGGCGCGCAGCAGTGCGGCGCCGAGCGATTCCTGCACCGGGTAGTACCACGGCGGCGGTTCATCGTACTGAAGGGCCGCTTCGAGGTCGACGGCGCGCCGCCATTCCTCGATGGCCTTGGTCTGATCGCCGCGCGCCCAGGACAGCTGAGCGTCCAGGATGGCCGAGGCCAGTTTCAGAACATCCACGGACTTGTTGTTGATCAGATACTGCGATTCGCCCGGGATGGCGGTCCGCAGGGCTTCAAACTGCGCATGCTCGGCCTCGGCTTCGGGCAGGCGGCCCAACTCGGCCAGGGCCAGGGCCCGCGCGAAATGCCGAAAGGCGCCAACCAGCTTGCGTTCGTTGCGTGGCGCCGGGGCCTGAAGAACTTCATCCCAGCGGTGGAAACGCAGATCCACCATCAGCGGATAAAGCAGGAATCCTTCCAGCATCTGCATCTCGAGATCGGCGTCGCCGACGTTTTGGACCATCTCCAGCGCCGCCTGCTTCGCCTCCGCGTAGCGCCCCTGCTGCGCACGGGCGTAGGCGATGAAGTGCAGGTTGTGCGTCCAGTACATCAGCGGATAGATTCCCGTCGCGCCGGTGCGCTGCACGAAGGCCTGATCGGCCGCCGCCGCGTTCAGGTTGGTTTCGGAGGCCAGCTCGTAATCGCCGGTCTGCAGGAAGATGTGTCCGGGCATGTGCACCAGGTGGCCGGCTCCGGGGGCGAGATGCATAAGGCGCATGGCGCTGGGGATGGCGCGCTCGAGATTGGGCGAGGCTTCCACCGCGTGAATGTAGAAGTGGTTTGCGCCGGGGTGATCCGGGTTGCGCTTGAGCACGGACTCAAGGACCGCGACCAGTTCCAGGGTGCCGGGCGCGGGTTGGCCGTCGAGGGTCCAGAGTTGCCAGGGGCGCAGCATCATCAGGCTCTCGGCGAACAGAGTGGCGGCATCCAGGTCGTCGGGATATTGGCTGACCAGTTCGCGCATGGCGTTGCTGTAGTCAAGATGGGACTGCTGCCAGTCCGAATCAGCTTTCGGCGACGGATAGCGCCGCGCGAGGGCGCGGATATAATCCTGCTCGCGGGCGCTGCCCCTGGGAGCGTTGGCGACGGCTTTGCGGACCGCGTCGTAGGTGGCCTGGGCGCGGGCTTGGTCGACCTCGGTGTCGTTGTAGTTGGGACCGATGGACAGCGCGAGTCCCCAGTAGGGCATGGGGGCCTCGGGGTCGAGCTGCGCCGCGCGGCGGAAGTAGCGGGCGGCTTCGGCGTGGTTGAATCCGTAGAGCAGCATCAGCCCTTGGTCGAAATAGGTTTGCGCCTCGGCATGGCGGGTGGTGATGGGATGGTGGTAACTGCCGAGGCCTGGATGAAGTTCGGTGGCGATGCCGGCGTCGCCGTGCCCGTGCTGCGCCATGGCAGGAGCGGGGCAAAGCAGAAGCAGGCCGCAAAGAAATAGGATTGTCGCTGATAGGGTTCGCATGGCTGACCTCCCTGTGCCCGATGTTTGAAAATCGGGGTTTTCGAGTGGGCGCCAAGTGTGGAAATGGCGAAAAAATAACGGTTATTCAATAAGTTAATCATATTTCGATTCCGTACATTGTCAAGCGGGCAGCCATTGTGGATGGGGCATGCGCCGGGAGCGACATGGACCGGCTCAGACCCGCAGTCCCTTCAGCCGCACGGGGCATTAGAGTCTAGCCGGCAGGCACTCTTCACCGATGAGCTCAATTTGTCGCAGGGGGCTGCCGGGAGGTCCGCTGCGCCCGGAATAGCGCAGAAAGACCCCATCTGTGGCGCGCAGCCAATAATCGCCGTGCCAAAGCCAGGTCGGCACGCCCACGGCGGTAATGCGGATGCGGCGCGCTGAATGGCGGACGTCATCCAGTTCAATGGTTTCTAAACTCTGAGGCTGTGCGCGCAGGCGTCGTACTTCCAGAGTATCAGGGCGCACCATCCAAAATTCCAGAGTCCCGGCATCACTAGCCACCAACCGGCGCAATGCCACCGACAGCGCCTGATACCAGGGGGCTTGATCTATGGCTTGCGTCTTCGACAGGGCCTGCCCTTGCCAGGTTCCAGCGAACACCAACTGTTCCTCTCTTCGTTCGACCTGAAGGTCGGTGTTTTTCTTCTGGTCGATGAGGCGCCAGGATCGACTTTCCCAATCGCCCGTAAAAAGGTTGATGTGCTCCTGGCGGTCATCGATCGAGCGCAAGCGCACGGGCTCAGTGGCTTCCAAGATCCAGGAAAAATGCCCTACTTTCTGTCCTTCCCGCTCCTCGTAGCAATACTGCTCCAGGGGGCTGGCGCTGGCGCTGGCGCAGCCGCACATTATCAAGAGCAGTCCTGCCACAATTTGCAAGTGCAATAAACCCTGTTTCAGGAGCATTGGCGTTGGGCGGCCGAAAGCGGCTGGTTGGAGCAACTGTCGCGGCGGGAACCTGCGCGTGCGGATTCACGGCGCACTTCGCCGGCCACGCTGGCCATGAAGCGTGCCGTGAGCAGAGTACCGAGGGGGCCGAGGAGCATCATGGCGAGCAGCCATAACCTGATCCATTCGCCGGAGGCGAGCCTGCCGTCGAACCAGAGGGAAACCGCCGCGAAGATCAGCAAGGTCGCCAAGGCGGAGAAGGGCCAGAGCAAAAGCAGGGTCAACATAGGGGGGGTCCTTGGGGTGCCGATCTCATCAGGTCAAAATCCCTCGGCGATTTGCGTGGTTTGATGATAGGCCAGAAACCTGGCGGCGCCCTCCCGGCCGCAATAACGTTCCAGGGTTTTCATTTCGGTTTGCCGCAGGTCGACCAGAATCAGGCCATCGAGCACATCGCCAAAGTCCTCATCGAGGCTAAACGACAGGATCTTGCCGCCCAGATTGAGATACTGGCGCAGCAGCACGGGCACGCCGCGACCTTCAGGTTCGAGATCCGCGACCACGGAGGCGATTTCATCAAAATTCGCCAGCAGCTCGCGGGTCGCCTGGTTCGGGCAGCCGGGCAGCCGGGTGTGCTTGAGCCGCAGGGGACGGCGTGCCTTGACCAGGCGCGACAACTCGGGAAGGGTGCAGGAGCGGCTCAGGGAGGCCGCCATCAGGCGGCGCGAGGCCGGAGCGTAGTCGCTGCTGATGCTGACCGGTCCGAACAGCACGGCATATTGGGGATGTTCGGTCACGAAACGGCCGATGCCTTTCCAGAGCAGCATCAGGGGCTGATAGGATTTTTGGTATTCCGGGCGCACGAAGGAGCGGCCAAGTTCGAGCGCCGGGCCAAGCTGGTCGAGGAAGGAGCGCTCATAATGAAACAGGGTGCGGGTGTAAAGGCCTGCCAATCCCTGTTCGGCAAGGAGGTGATCGCTGCGGCCCAGCCGATAGGCACCGACGAGTTCGCGGGTTTGCCCGTTCCAGAGAAACAAGTGGGAGTAGAACTTGTCGAAGCGGTCCAGATCCAGGGCGCGGCCGGTGCCCTCGCCCACGCCGCGAAAGGTCAACTCGCGCAGCCGACCGATTTCCTGGAGCAGGCAGGGAATTTGCCCGGCCCGCGCCTGCCAAACCTCATAAGGGCCGTTCTCCGCCAGGCGTTGCGCCCTGGGCAGCCGATCTATTTCCTCTTGCAGGGAGTCAGGACAAACCTCTGGTATCAGGGGCGCGAAAATCCCTGCTTTCTTGGGTTCATGGCCAGGGTCCTGGGGCCGGCGCTGTTCGAGCAAATAGGTGCGGGTGCGCAGGTAATCGGTGATTTCGGTGTCCGTACGATGCGCCAGGCGGCGGAAGGGAATCGGTGCGCCGATGCGCACCTCGATGTTTTGTCGACGTTTGTTCAGCAGTTCATGGGGCAGCAGCGCGGTTCTCACGCGCTTGTGCAGCAAGCCCAGGCCTTGAAACAGCAGGCTGTTGCCGCCGGGGAAATAAACGGGCAGCACGGTCGCCGATGTTTGCTTGACCAGTCGCCCCAGGGTGGTGGACCAAGGCGGGTCGGTGATGCCGCGATCCCTTAGGCGCACGTGGGAGACTTCGCCGGCGGGGAAGAGAATCACCGCGCCTCCCTGGCGCAACCAGCGCAGACACGCGCGCAGGGGGGCGATATTGGCGCGCGCCGAACCTTCCCCGGCGAAGGGATCCACCGAGATCAGCCGGTCGCGCATCTCCGGGATGCGCGCCAGCAGGGAATTGGCCATCACCCGGGTGTCCGGGCGGATTTGCTCCAGCAGGTGGAGAAGGATCAACCCGTCGGCCGCGCCGAAGGGATGGTTGGCGACCACCAGCAGCGGCCCGCTGGCCGGAACGCGGCCAAGGTCCTCCGCGCCGGCCTTGGCGCTGATGCCGAGCAGGTTAAGCACCTCGCCGCAAAAGTTGTGCGCGGATCTGGTGGGCATTCCCGCGTACAGCCGACGACACTCGGCGAGGGACAGGAGATGTTCGACGCCGCGTCCGATGGGGTTAAACAGTTTGCGCTTTAGGGGCCCGTGGAAGGGTTGCAGGCGAAAGATCTGATCTGGCGTGGGTTCCTGGGGCATGGGGAAACTCCTTATGAAGAACCCGGTCGGCTTCGATGACGACAGGTTTGAAGAGCGCCCCTTAAATGCCCATGGAACGTTAAAGGGTTGCTAAGGTTGCATTAAATTTTCGTGCGCTCACCCCTGGTCCCTGCCTTTCAAATCAGGCTCTTGTTTGCCGTGCCGCGATTTTGAGCCGGAACCCGGCGATCACTCTCATGGCGTCCTCAAGAGAGAGTTGCGCATCGGCCCCCAGGGCTTCGAGTTCGTCGGCGTCGAGAAAGTCGGGAAAGAAACGCTCCGCATCATTGATTTTCAATTGGCCGTACATTTTTTAGGCTCCTCGCTGGTTGTAAACGGTTGCGCCCGGGGCATTCACCGGCGCGCCAAGGGTCTGCCGCTCTTAGCTAGCCGGCGTTCGGACGGACACACATTGGACCAGGTTGGTTAGGTCGGGGTTTTTCCGGAATTAGATTGTTGTTATCTCGTTGGTTTTTTGCGCGGGGCCGCTTGACCCGACTCGGCCGAGGGATCCGGGGGAGATATTCTCTTAACAATTGCCTGATCGTTCGCTTGAAAAAAACCCGGGGAAAGGATGGATCCTCTTGGTTGCGTGAGCTATCTTCGCGTGGGCATGTCTTTTGTGCAGAGGGAGGACGATGTTGCCGGTTGAAATCCCCCCTGACCCCCCTTTGTCAAAGGGGGGTAGGGGTCCGCTAGGGACTGGCAAGAATCGGTGTGTTATTTGGCGCCGAACACCTGCTGGAGCAATTCGGTGGTGCGCTTGGCGGGATTCTGGCGGATGGCGGCCTCTTCCTGGGCGAGGTAGTGGAAGATGCCGTCCATGCCCTTGTCGACCACGTAGCCGGTGAGGTCGGTCTTGACCTCGGGCACCAGGGGCAGGCTGCGGTACTGGCCCATGACGGCATCGTAGGATTGGACGGCGCCGACCTCGGAGAGGCTCTCGGCGACGATGGGGCGCATTTCGGCGGCCAGGGGCTGGGACATCTTGCCCTGGAAGTAGCGGGTGGCGGCGTCGGGTGGGCCGTTGTAGATAGCCATTACATCATCGAGGGTCATGGCGTCGATGGAATCCATGAACAGTTGCTTGGCCTTGGGCGTGGCGACCTCGGCGGCGCGGTTGAGCTTGACCTCCAGATCGTCGAGCATGGGCGACATGCCGAGCGGCCGCAGGGCAGAGCGCACGCGATCGAGGCTGTTGGGCAGGGGGATGCGCACCTGCGGGTCGGCGTTGAAGCCGTTGAGGGCACCCAGGCGGCCGACGACGTTTTCCGAGCCGACGCGCAGGGCGTCCTTGAGGCCGGCGGCGATCTGCTGGTTGGACAGATTGGCGGTGCCCGCCGTCGGCGCGCCGCTGCCGCCGAGCATCTCGCGGCCCTTTTGCAGCCAGTTGCTCTGCGCCGGGGATGGCGTCGGCAGCAGCGAGGCCGAGAGCAGCAGGGACATCAGGATAACCAGGGACCGGCGCGAGTGAGACGCGGGCATGAGGGCAGCTCCTGGGTGTGGGTTGGGCAAACGGGGACGGCCTGCGCCGCGCGTGGAGGCGCAGGCCGTCCGGGCCTTCGGGACTAGAAGCCGAGCTTGCGCAGCAGGCTGGCCAGTTCGGCGAGGGTCTGCAGCTTGCTTGGATCCTCGAACAGGTCGGTGATCTTGCGGAAGTGGGCCGGTTCGCGCACGCCGGGGATGAGCTTGCGCGGATCGACGCGCTCCTCGAGCAGCCCTTCGATGAGCTCGCGGAAATGGGCCGGCTCGCGCACCCCGGGGATGGGCTTGCGCGTGTCGATGCGGTTGATGGCGATGCGGTCTGCCAGCTTGAGCTCGGGATAGACCTCGTCGATGACCGAGATGAGCACTTCCTCCTCGCTCGCCAGGATGGCGGCGCCGTTGAACCAGTGGGCCGGCTCGCGGATGCCGGGGCGCAGTTGGGCGAGATCGGCGAAGAGTTCGGGGCGGATCTGGCGGAAGTGGGCGGGCTCCACCCAGTCGTGCTTGAGCTTGAGCTTGAGGGCGTCGATCCACAGGAACACGACGGAATAGCTGCCCGCGGCGATGCGGTTCTTGCCGACGGTCTTGCCCGTGAGGCGCTTGAAGATCGCGGCGAATTCCCGCTCGAAAAGCGTGCCCTTGAGATTTTCCGCTTCGAGTTCCAGGGCCTCGATCTTGCCCCCTTCGGCGATTCTTAGCTGGACCGGCAGGGACGTCGTGACGACGAAGCCGATCTGGCGGGCGATGCGGTCGAAGGCCTTGTCGACCTCGAGCTGCACGTCCTCGCGCAGAAAGCGAAAGATGTTGATGAGATCCTCGTAGCGTTGCATGACCGCCGGGTGCGCCGGCTCGACCCAATCGCGAAACTTAGCCATGATGTTTCCTCCCAGAGTTAGAAAACCAACCAAGAACGTCGCTCAGATACGCCATCCATTCCGTCGCTGCTTTTCAAGGTCTCCTTTCTACCGGTTGTTCTCCAACCGGCTCTTGAACTGGTCATAGGGAATCGGGCGCTTGAGGGCGCCGAAGAAGTTGAACGCGCCGTCCGTGGCAAAGTCATGGGCGGTTTCGCGCTCCGCGTCGTCGCGCAGCAGAAGGCCGTCGAGGAGCGCGGCCAGGCTGGGCTCGCCGTAGGCGGCGGGCTTGGGGCTGGGCGCGGGCCGGCCGTCGTAGGCCGTTTGCAGGCGTTGCAGGATGCGTTCGCCCTGGGCGCGCAGGGCGATGCCGTGCTCATCCACGCCGGCGCGAAGGCTGCGCATGGCGTCGTTCACCGCGCGGCGATCCTCGGGATCGATGTCCCGCACCAGGTCATAGATGCGACACAGGTGGCGGTAGGTGTCGATGTTGGTCTGCTTGATGAAGCAGCGCACCTCGGCGCGCAGCTCCTCGCTGATTTTCTCCGGGAAGAAGCGGCGCAGCAGCAGGTAGGAGAAGTCGACCTCCATGTTGAAGTAGTGCAGGCCGTAGTCGCTGAAATTGCGGTCGAAGAAGGCGTAATTGGCGATCTTGTGGAAGCACTCGACGCGCGCGTCCTTGATGCGGTAGTCAAAGCCGAAATAGTCGCCCGCGAGGATGCCGTCGTCGCGCAGCTTTTTCTCCAGGCCGGTGTAGGCATAGGCCTCGGCGCGGCAGAAGTTGAAGGGATTGTCGACGTGGCGCTCCATGAAGCGCAGGTTGATGCGCAGATCCTCCAGGCTGGTGTCGGGCTCGAACATCAGCAGGTTGTAGGCGATGTGCAGGTCGTAGTCGTTGAGGATGCGCAGGGCGTTTTCGATCTGCGCCACGGTGTTCTTGCGGTTGAGGTTGTCGAGCCCGCGCTGGGAGGCGTTCTCCACGCCGAGAAACACGCGAAAGATTCCCAGTTCGTCGAGCACCTCCATGGCCTCGCGGGTGATGCTGTCGGGGCGCGCCTTGACGGCGATGGCGATTTTCTCGACCCCGGCCTGGCGCAGGCCGTCACGCAGGGCTTCAAAGCGGGCGAGAGCCTGTGCGGGATCGGGCAGGAAGAAATTGTCGTCCTGGAAATTGAAGATGCGGATGCCGTGGTCGAAGTAGAGACTTGTCATCTCGGCGACGATGTTGTCGATGCCGCGAATGCGGAACTTGCGCCCGCCGCCGCTGCGGTACCAGGCGTCGATGCTGCAGAAGGCGCACTCGCGCCAGCAGCCGCGGCTGGAGAGGATGCTGGCGATGGGCTGGCCGAAGTATTCGTGAAAGCTGGTGCGGCGCGGGAAGGGCAGGGCGTCGAGGTTTTCCGGGTTGCCCTGGCCGGGGTTAAGCGCGATCTCGCCCCTGGCGGTGCGGTAGCAGAAGCCGGCGACCGGCGAGAGATCATCGAGGTGCGCGGCCAAGGCGCAAATCAGCTCTTCCCCTTCTCCCAGGGCCACGGAGTCAAAGGCGGGGAAATCCGCCAGCAATTGCCGGGCGTTAAGGGCGGCGAAATGCCCGCCGGCGGTGAGATGCCCGGCGAAGCCGCCTTCGCGTAGGGCTTCGGCGAGGCGGCAGAACTCTCGCGCGCGGCCGGTGAAGACCATGGAGAGCCCGGCGATGTCGGGACGTTCGGCCCGCACCCGGCGCACCACCGCGGCGATGTCCGCCTCTTCGTTGAAGGGCAGGATCAACGCCTCGTGCCCGGCGGCTTCAAGGGCCGAGGCCATGTAGCGCAGGCCCAGGTTTTCTTCCAGTTCCGCTCCGATCAGGGCAACCTTCATGAACGACTCCCGAGGAAAGGTTAAGGAGATTGAATTTCAATGAAGACGAGTTTTGTCCGTCTAATAGGTTTTGGGCTGCTTTTGTTCAGGATGTCGTTGGTTGGATTTAACTGTCTGAAAATTCGACTAAATAAATCTTGCTCGACTGGTTTCTGTTTAACAGGATTTTGGCGGAATGCAACTTTTGCTAATGAAATTTAGAGGCAATGTCGGGATGGTGAGAGAGGGGGAAGGTTCGGGTCAGGAGTGAAAATCCGCCGACGGCGCCTGGTCGGCGGGCATGAGGCGCCCCTGGGGATCGACGTAGCGCACCTCGCAGCGCAGGTCGAAGCCGATGCGCGCGAACACCACGCGGCGGATGTGGGCGATGAGGGCGAGGACGTCGGCGGCGCTGGCGCCGCCGCGATTGACGATGAAGTTGGCGTGGCGCGGGCTGACCTCGGCGCCGCCGATGCGGGTGCCCTTGAGCCCGGCCTCCTCGATGATCTTGCCCGGCGGGCCGACGCTGGCGTGCATCTCGGCGGTGCTGAGAAACACCGAGCCGCAGTTGGGTTCCTTGCGCGGAAATTTGCGGCGTCGCTCGCGTAGGTCGCGGACCATGGCGCGGCGGATCTCGCCGGGATCGCCCGCTTCGCATTCCAGTTCGGCGCGCACCACAATGGCGCCCATCTCCTGCAAGGCGCTGTGGCGGTAGGAGAAGGCGCAGTCCTCCGGTCCGAGAATCCGCTCATTGCCCTCGGGATCGATCGCCCACACCCGCCGCACGTTCTCGCCGATGCCCCGGCGCTGGCTGCCGCCGTTCATCAGCACCAATCCTCCTAGCGTTCCGGGGATGCCGATGATATGCTCCAACCCCCCTAGGCCGGCCTTGGCTGCCTGGCGCGCCAGGTGGGGCACCCAGACGCCGGCCTCGGCGCGGATGCGGCGACCGTCGATCTCCAGGTGGGCCATGCGCGCGCCGAGCTTGAGGACGATGCCGCGCACCCCGGTGTCGTCGAACAGCAGGTTGGTGCCCTGGCCGATGGTCAACAGCGGTATGGCGTGCCGGCGGGCGAAGCGCACCAGACGCGCCACCTGTGCGGCGCTTTCCGGCTCGACCAGCACATCGGCGGGGCCGCCGATGCGCCAGCTGCAATGCCGGGCGAGGGGTTCGCGCACCTGAAAGGCTCCCACCTCAAGGCGAGCGAGTTGCTGAACATGGGCGGCGAGGTCGCGGGGGGGCATGGTCCAATCCTGGAAGTTCTTGATAGCGGGTGGCAAATTCGTAACAGCCTTTTTTGCGCCATGCAAGAATTTTATTTCTTGAAATTTTTTAAGAATTGTGGTTAAAAATAATTTATTGAAAAACTCGCGACTTCCGGACCAACCCTGATGCGAGGGTTCATGGGCAGAAACGATCAAGGATTAAAATGGCCGGTGCGGGGCTGCCTCGCGATGGGCCTCACCGCGTTGCTGACGTTTGTTCCGGCGTCCGTCGGCGCAACATCCCCGGCCCCCGCCGCAACGCAGGAGCGCGCCGTATCCCTGGCGCGGGGCGGGGAATTCGACGAGGCGCTGGTCCTTCTCGGCGAGCTTCATCGGCGGTATCCCGACAATCAGGCGGTGGCTTACGATTATCTGACCGTGCTTGGCTGGGCGGGCCGGGACCTGGAGGCCGCGGCTCTTGCCGAGGGATTGGATCTGGGCCGGGCGCCGGCCTATGTGCTGGAGGCCGTCGGCAAGGCCCTGCGCAATACTCAACGTTTCCACGACGCGGCGGTGCTCTATGCCCGGGCCCAGGGGCGCTTCCCCGGCCATCGCGATTTCATCGAGGGGCATGTCTATGCCCTTGCCGAAGCGGGGTACTTTGACGCGGCCGAGGAGCGCATCGCGCAACTGCGCGCCGCCCATCCCCGGGAGGTCTGGCCCCTGCGTCTTGAGGCTTACGTCGCCGGCTTGCGCGCCGATTTCCCGGCGGTGCTGGCGATCAACCAACGCATCCTGGAATTATCCCCCAACGACCCCATCGCGCTGCGCGAGCGCATCCTCGCCCTGGAAGCCCTGGGCGCCACCCACCGGGCCGCCGCCCTGGCCGAGGAACATCCGCAACTCTTGAGCCGCACGGAATGGCTGCGCTTGAATACCGGAAAAGCCGCGCACCATGTGCGCTGGGGGTCCCTGGAGCCGCCCGCGGAAGAGCTGCGCTTTGCCGAAACCGACCGGGCCCTGGCGCTGATCGACAAGAATCTGGCCGGGCTTGATCCCCAGGATCCGGTGGCGCGCCCCTTTGTGCTGCAAGGGCGTTTCGACCGGGTGGTGGCCCTGCGCGACCGGGTGCGCATGGCCGAGGCCGCGGCCGAGTACGAGAGCCTGGTCGCCGAGGGCGTCGCGCCGCCCGCCTACGCCGTGCAGGCTGCCGCCGATGCCTCTCTTTATCTACGGCAGCCGGAGAAGGCGCGCGATCTCTACCAACGGGTGCTCGCCGAGGAGCCGGGGAACTTCGAGGCCGGGCTGGGCCTGTTCTACGCCTACATCGAGACCGAGGATTTCCCCCGGGCCTACGCCCTAGTCGACCGGTTGCAGGCGGAACAGCCCGTCTGGCGGCAGGGGCGCGGCGTCGGCGCCAATCGGGAACGCCTCGACGCGGATGTGGCCGCCGGCCTCGCGCGGGTCTTCGCCGATGATCTGCCCGAAGGGCAACGGCGCTTTGAGGCGATGCATGCTTTGGCGCCGCACAATCCCGATCTGGTGCGTGAGCTGGCCAACGTCCAGGCCGCGCGTGGCTGGCCGCGCCTGGCCCAGCAAACCTACGCGGATGGGCTGCGCATCGCTCCCCGGCACCTTGGCCTGGAAACCGGCCATGCCGCGACCCGCCTGGATCTGCGCGAATTCGACGAGGCGCAGGCCGAAATCGCCGACCTCTATCGCCGCTATCCGGAAAATCTCCAGGTGCGGCGCTTGCAGCGCCTGTGGGAAATCCATCGGATGCGCGAGCTGCGCGCCTTTGCCGCCTATGCCGACAGCAGCGGCGCCGAGCCCGCCAGCCGCGAGCTGCGCCTGGGCAGCACCCTGTTTTCCTCGCCGTATCTCACCCATTACCGGGCCTTCGTCGGCGCTTTCTGGAGCAAGGCCGATTTCCCCGAAGGCCGGGGCATCCATCAGCGCTACGGGGGCGGCCTCGAATATCGCGGCCGCGACCTGGAAGGCACGGTTTCCCTGAGCGCCAACCACAGCGACGGCGGCCAACTCGGCGCGGCCCTCGCCGGCACCTGGTATCGCGACGACCATTGGTCATTTCCCTTTGCCCTCGAACTGTTCAGCGCCGATACGCCCCTGCGCGCCCTGCGCAACGGCGTCGATGCCGATGCCGTGCGCCTGGGCGCGGACTATCGGCAAAGCGAGCGGCGCCGCCTGGGGCTGGGTGTTCAGTTCATGGATTTCAGCGACGGCAACCAGCGCGCGCGCCTGGGCGGCTATGGGCGCCAGCGGCTGGTGACGCGCCCCCATTACAAGCTCGACGGCCAGCTCGATCTGTACGCTTCGACCCATCGGCGCAGCGACGTGCCCTATTTCAGTCCCGAGCAGGATTTTTCCGCGGAATTCACCCTGGATAACGACTGGCTGCTCTACCGGCGCTACAGCCGCACCTTCGGTCATCGCCTGGCGCTCTCCGGCGGCGGCTATTGGCAGAAGGATTTTGGCGCCAAGCCGGTGGGCGCTCTCCTCTATGAGCACAACTGGCAGGCGGATTACCGCTTCTCCCTCACCTATGGCGCGGTGCTGAGCCGGCGCGCCTACGACGGCGACGGGGAAACGGGAGTCGAGTATTACCTGCGCCTGGGCTGGAGGCTCTAGACATGCGCATGAGAATTCTTTCTTGGTCGCTCTTGTTGTTGCTGGCGGTTATTCCGTCGCAGGCCCGCGCTTTTATCGCCCTGTGCTATCACGATGTGCAGGAGGTGGTGGACGATCCCGACGGCATGGCCGTGTCGCGGGACAATCTTGTCGCCCAGTTTGCCTGGTTGCGGGAAAACGGCTATCGCCCGGTGAGTC
The DNA here is from genome assembly GCF_030604225.1 of Geoalkalibacter sp. Lineage (GTDB taxonomy): Bacteria > Desulfobacterota > Desulfuromonadia > Desulfuromonadales > Geoalkalibacteraceae > Geoalkalibacter. The sequence continues at coordinate 20,013 of NZ_JAUVWH010000012.1, read as the reverse complement.
TGGACGACCTGCTCGCCGCGCGGCGCGGCGAGGGGGCCCTGCCGGAGAAGGCGGTGCTGTTGACCTTCGATGACGGCTACGCCAGTTTTTACACCCAGGTCTATCCCCTGCTCAAAGCCTTCGAGTATCCGGCGGTGCTGGCCCTGGTCGGCAGCTGGCTCGAAGTTCCGGCCGACGGGCAGGTTGCCTACGGCGATAGCCTGGTGCCGCGCGCGCGGTTCATGAGCTGGGAGCAGATCCGCGAGGTCGCCGCCTCGGGCCTGGTGGAAATCGCCTCGCACAGCCACGCCCTGCATCGTGGCATTCCGGCCAATCCCCAGGGCAACGAGCAGCCGGCCATGACCACGCGCCGCTACGACGCGGCGAGCGGCCGCTACGAAACGGATGAAGCCTATGCCGCGCGCTTGCGCGAGGACTTCTCCCGCAACGCCGCCTTGCTGAAAAAACAGCTTGGTCAGGCACCGCGCGTCATGGTTTGGCCCTACGGTGAATACAACCGCCTGGCCCAGGAGCTAGCCGAAGAAGTCGGCATGTCCATCAGCCTGACCCTGGATGTGGGAGAGAACGCCCCCAGTGAGCTGAGCGCGGTGCGGCGCGTCTTGATTCTCGACAATCCGCCTTTGGCCGACTTCGTCTGGCAGATGCACAACCCTCAGTGGCAAAGGCCGCAATCCCTGCGCGTGGTGCATGTGGATCTCGATTATGTGTACGACGCCGACTCCGCCCAGCAGGAAGTCAACCTCGGCCTGCTCCTCGATCGCATCCAGAAACTGGGTGTCAGCACCGTCTATTTGCAGGCCTTCGCCGATCCCGACGGCGACGGCACGGCTGATGCCCTGTATTTTCCCAACCGCCATCTGCCCATGCGCGCCGACCTGTTCAACCGCGTCGCCTGGCAATTGCGGGTGCGCACCGGGGTGCAGGTCTATGCCTGGATGCCGGTGCTGGCCTTTGTCCTGGGCGAGGAAGGCGACCTGGTGCTGAGCCGGCAAGCGGATGGTCCCGCCGCGCCCGATCCCCGCCAGTATCGGCGTCTTTCCCCCTTTGCCCCCAAGTCACGGCAGCTGGCCGGGGACCTCTACGAGGATCTGGCCAAGCACGCCGCCTTTGCCGGAGTGCTGTTCCACGATGACGCGCTGCTCTCCGATTTCGAGGATGCCCATCCCGCGGCCCTGGCCGCCTACGCGGCGGCCGGACTGCCCGGCGACATCGGCGTCCTGCGCGCCGATGAGACACACCAAGGTGCCTGGACGCGCTTGAAGGCCGAGGCGCTGCACGATTTCACCGCTCATCTGGCCGAGCGGGCGCGCTATTGGCGGCCCACCGTCAAGACGGCGCGCAATCTCTTTGCCCGGCCGGTGCTGGAGCCGGCCAGCGAAGCCTGGTTCGCCCAGAGCCTGCCGCGGTTTCTTGAGCGCTACGACTACACGGCGGTGATGGCCATGCCCTACATGGAACAGGCCGCCGACCCCGAGGGCTGGTTGAAGGATCTCGTTCAGCGTGTCGCCGAAACGCCGGGTGCCTTGGACAAGGTGGTGTTCGAACTGCAAAGCGTCGACTGGCGACACGACAATCAGCCCGTGCCCGGAGCGGTCCTCGCGCGGCAGATGCGCCTGCTGGCGCGCCAGGGCGCCCGTCATTACGGCTATTATCCGGATAATTTCTTCCACAACCAGCCGCGTGCCGAGGATCTGATGCCCGTGATGTCCCTGCGCACCTATCCGTATCTGCCATGACGATGCTCACTTATCTCGAACATATCCGCGGCGTCCTGCTGGCCTTTTTGTTCTTCTATCCGCTGTTCATGGCCTATCTGTGGATGATCGGCGCCATCTATTACTATTGGCGCCGCGAACGCAACCAGGGGGGCTATCAGGACGAACCCAAGCTGCGCGAGTATCCTGGCGTATCCCTGGTCGTACCCTGCCACAACGAGGGCGACAACGTGCGCGAGACGATCGCCGCGCTGCTCGCCCAGACCTACCCCAACTTCGACATCATCGCCGTCAACGACGGCAGCAAGGACAACACGGGTGCGATCCTCGACGCGTTGGCGGAGCAGCATCCGCGCCTGCGCGTGCTGCATTTCACCCAGAATCAGGGCAAGGCCATGGGGCTGCGCATGGCGGCGCTCTCCTCGCCCCATGAGTTTTTGATCTGCATCGACGGCGACGCCCTCCTCGATCCTCACGCCACCACCTGGATCATGAGCCACTTCGTCAACGGCGCGCGCGTCGGCGCGGTGACGGGCAATCCGCGCATCCGCACCCGCTCGACCCTGCTCGGCAAGGTGCAGGTCGGCGAATTCTCGGCGATTATCGGCATGATCAAGCGCGCCCAGCGCATCTACGGGCGCATTTTCACCGTGTCGGGCGTGGTGTCGGGATTCCGCAAGTCGGCCCTGCACAAGGTGGGCTTTTGGAGTCTCGACAAGGTCACCGAAGATATCGACATCAGCTGGAAACTCCAGCTCAACTACTGGGACATCCGCTTCGAGCCCAACGCCCTGTGCTGGATTCTCATGCCCGAGACCCTGCGCGGTCTGTGGAAGCAACGGCTGCGCTGGGCGCAGGGCGGCTACGAGGTGCTGCTCGCCAATCTCGTCGGCCTGTTCAACTGGAAAAAGCGGCGCATGTGGCCGGTGGTGCTCGAATTCGCAACCAGCGTGATCTGGAGCTACAGCATGCTGGCGGTCGCGGTGCTCTGGACCCTGAGTTTTTTCATGCCCCTGCCCGAGTATCTGGAACTGCCCTCCATGGTGCCTCACTGGCCGGGCGTGGTCCTCGGCCTGACCTGCCTTTTGCAATTCGCGGTGAGCCTGGCCATTGATTCGCGCTACGAGAAGGGTCTGGGGCGCTGCTACTACTGGATGATCTGGTATCCCCTGGCCTTCTGGCTGATCAATCTGCTGACCTCCATCGTCGGCTTGCCCAAGGCCCTGTTCAAACCGCGCGGACGTCGCGCCACCTGGGTCAGTCCCGATCGCGGCGTCGCCCAAAGCGGTGAAGGAGTCGCGCCATGAGGCCGCCCATTATCGAAAACCCCAAGGGCGCCACGCGTTTGCAGCGCTACAGCCAGGGCGTGCTGACGGGCGTGTTCTGGGTGTTTCTCGGTTTGCTGCTACGGCCGCTGCTGACCCTGGGGGCCTGGTTGGTGGGCGGGCATCTGGCCTTTCTGGCGATGTTTCGCTTGGATGGTCTCGGCAGCCTGTTTCGCGTGCCGTTGGTGTACTTTTTGGTGGTGGCGCTCATCGGGACGGTGCTGATTGGTTGGTCCACCTACAATCTGCTGCGCTTTCGCCACAACGAACGACGCACTCGCCAGCCCGATCCTTTGACCTCGGCCCAACTCGCCGGATTTTTCGGCGTCGACGAGGCGCTGGTGCGGCGCTGGCAGGGCAGTCGACGCATCGTCATGGGTCACGACGAACAGGGCCGGCCGGGCGAGGGATGAGCCTGTTCAGATAAGGACCAAGAACAAAGACTTTTTTAACAGGGATGGACAGGATGAACAGGATGAAAACCTCACGCCAAGGGGTTAAATCCTGTCTGTCCTGTCCATCCCTGTTTTTTTGTCCTTGGTCTGTGGTTCAGAATCTTGGCGTGGGGATGACGTGCCAGAGGACCGCCAGGTAATGGAGCAGGCTTCCCGCGAGGACGAACAGGTGCCAGATGGCGTGGTGATAGAGCAACCCCTTCCAGGCATAGAAAATCAACCCCAGACTATAGGCAAGACCGCCGGCGAGGAGCAAGTGGATGGCCGGGCGCGGGATCAGGGCCACGGCCGGCTCGATGGCGAAAAGGATCAGCCACCCCATGGCCAGGTAGATGAGGGGTGCCAGGATTTTGAAGCGATGGATGAAGAAGATCTTGAAGACCACCCCCGCCAGGGTCAGTCCCCACACCGCCCCGAACAGCGTCCAACCCCAGTTCCCTCGTAAAAACACCAGAGTAAAGGGCGTATAGGTGCCCGCGATGAGCAGGTAGATGGTGGAGTGATCGAGGATTTTGAATGTTTTTCCATAACGATCATGAAACTTGAACACATGATATAGGGTGAACAAGGCGTAGGAAATGATGAGGCTGGCGCCATAAATGGCGCAACTCACCACATGCCAGGCATCCCCGTGGCGCGCGGCCGTCACCACCAGCACCACCAGGCCGGGGATGCTCAGGGCAAAGCCCAGGCCGGGGGCGAGAATGTTGGCGATCTGGGTGCTGCGGTAATAACGCGGGTCCATGCAGGGATTTTAACAGATGCGGCGGGTAGGTGTAGGGGCGCAGTATGCCGCGCCCCGAGGTGTTGTTACGCCCCCGGCGTAGGGGCGCACCGATGTGCGCCCTGGGCGAGGCAGCGCCTCGCCCCTACAACGGCACGGCAGGCCGGGCGCAGCATGTTGCGCCCGGCAGGGGTGTTACGCCCCCGGCGTAGGGGCGCACTGACGTGCGCCCGGGCGGATGCAATCCGCCCCTACGGGAGATCGGCGCCCACCAGAGGCGCCAGGTTGCCGAGATCGACATGGGGCCTCCCCGCCACCTGGGCGAGCACGGCGAGGAGGTCCCGGTGCTCCGGGTGTTCAGGATGGTGCACCGCCCGCTGCCGATACTCCGCGCGCGAAAAGGTTCCCCAGTTGACCAGTTGGCTGAAATAGGCGCGAAAGCCCAGGGAGGCGGCCAAATCAACCAAAGCGGGCACCTCACGGAAATTGTTGCGCTGCACGACCATGCTCAGTTTGCCGGCCAGGGGCAGGGTGGCGATGAACCTCAGGTTGTCACGCAACCGCGACCAATCGCCGCCCCGGTTGCGGGCATAGGTCTCGGGAGTCGCCGCGTCGAGGGAAATTTCCGCCTCGCGCACCAGGGAGTGGATGTTAGCGAGGCTTTGCCAGGTGGCGGCATCCCAGAGCAGGCCGTTGCTGTGCAGGCGGATGTCCCGCAGGCGCGGCCAGCCTGCGGGGTGGATGCTCAGGAGCAGGGCGCGGTAGGTCGGAGCGGCAAAAGGATCGCCATGTCCGGCGACCACCATAGTTTCAAGGTGCGGAGCGAATTCGGCGCGAATTTTTTCGCCGAGCCGCGCGGCGCGCGCGGACAGATTGCCCACCGGGGTTGCGCGACAGCTCGGGCAGGCAAGATTGCAGCGCGGATCGAAGCAAAGGTTAAGGATTTTCGGCCCGTAGGGCAGGACGGCCAGCCCCTTTTCCAGGGCTCGGCGCTCCTCGACATCTTCGACGTCCGCGAGATCCATCACCGGCGAGCTGCCGGTCGCCAGGCGCGGGCAGCGTTTCCCGCAGCGATGAAAAGTGCCGTTAAGCACCCCCTTGCGCACTTCGCGCGCCAGGGGGCCGTTCCAGATGTCTGCCAGGGACTGCCGCAACAGGTTGCCCGCCGGAGCCTTGAGCCAGGCCGGGCAGCAAAGAAAGACGCTGCCGTCCTCATGCACCTCGCACCAGGAGAAGGGCTGGGTGCAGACTGTTCTGGAAGTCATCCCCCGAGGAGTTGCTCCATGATGGCCAAGGCGGCGCGGCGCCCCTCGGCGGCGGCGGTGACGGCAAGATCGGCGCCGCGATGACAGTCGCCCCCGGCAAATACCTTGGGATGGGACGTGCGGCCGCTGTCGTGCTCCACCACCAGGCGCCGGTGGCGGGTGTGGATGCCGACCTTCTGCAAAAAGGGAAATTCCTCGACATCGAAGCCCAGGGCGAGAATCAGCACATCGGCGAGGATGCAGTGTTCCGAGCAGGGCACCTCCTTGACGGAGCGGCGGCCGTCGGGACCGGCTTCGGCGAGGCAGGTCTGCAGCACCTCGACACCGGTGAGCTTGCCGTCGTTGTCAACGATGATCTTGGTCGGCGCGCGGTGAAAGAAGAAGTTCACGCCCTCATCGATGGCGTTGTGGTACTCCTTGACGCTGCCGGGCATGTTGGCCTCGTCGCGGCGATAGACGCAGGTGACGGTCTCGGCGCCCTCGCGAATGGCGGTACGCACGCAGTCCATGGCCGTGTCGCCGCCGCCCAGCACCACCACGCGCTTGCCGCGCACATCAAAACGCCGGTGCATCTTGCGCCCGAGCAGACGGCCCTGGATTTCGCCGAGAAACTCCATGGCCAGGAACACGCTGCCGTGGCGCTCGTGGGCGAGCTTCGGCAGGCGTCCGCCGGTGGCGCCGACGCCGAGAAACACCGCGTCGAAGTTTTCCGTCAGTTCCACGAAGTTCTTGTCGCGGCCGATCTCGCAGTTGAGGTGCAGCTTGAGCCCGGCTTTACGCAAGATGTCGAAACGCCGCGCGACGATGCTCTTGTCAAGCTTGAAGTTGGGAATCCCCAGGGTCAACAGCCCGCCGGGTTCGAGGGCGCGCTCGAACATCTCGACGCCGATGCCGGCGCGCAGCAGGAAGTGGGCGCAGGACATGCCGGCGGGACCCGAGCCGACCACCGCGACTTTCTGCGGGCGAAACACTCCGGGAAAGGGCAGCTCCAGGCCCGCGGCGAATCCCAGATCACTGATGGACGCCTCGATGGCGCCGATGCTTACCGCGCCGTAGCCGTCGTTGAGGGTGCAGGCGCCCTCGCACACGTGCGAGTGCGGGCAGATGCGCCCCAGGACCTCGGGGAAGGGCGAGGTTTCGTTGGAGATGAGAAAGGCCTTCTTTAAGTCACGTTCGGCGATGGCGCCCAGCCACTGGGGGATGCAGTTGCCCAGGGGGCAGCCGAGTGCCGTGCAGAAGGGATCGCCGCACTGGATGCAGCGCTCCGCCTGGGCGGCGGCCTGCGAGATGCTGAAAAAACGGTAGATTTCATCAAAATTGAGGATCCGCGCGGGCGCCGGCTGCTTGGCGGGTTCCTGGCGGTTGGTATGGATAAAATTCTGCATGGAGTGGCATTCCTTCCAATGTCCAGTAACGGTTCAACGCGCACCCTGGGCCGGCGCGGCATCCCTTGCGGCAAAAACTCGCCCTTGGCTCGGACATTCGCCGCCGCGCTCAACCGCCCCGGCCCAGGGTGCGAAGGAGCCGCGTGGTTGCATCGCTGTCAATCACCCTCTTTGGGGTTGAGGGGCGCCTTCATATCCTTGGGCGTGACCATCCAGAAATAAGCCAGTTCCTCGCGGAAATCCTCCAGAATGCGACCGGCCTTGGGGCTGCGGGTGCGATTGTGGAAGCTGTGGATGATCTTTTTCAGGTAGATCTTGCCGTCGCTGTCGTCGTCGATGTCGATGCGCCGTGCTTCGACCAGTTCGCGGTTGATCTTGTCGATGAAGTTCTTCTGGCGGTCGTAGACAAAGGCCGCGCCGCCGGTCATGCCGGCGCCGAAGTTGATGCCCGTGTCGCCGAGGATCACCACCGTGCCGCCGGTCATGTACTCGCAGGCATGATCGCCGGTGCCCTCCACCACCGCCAGGGCGCCCGAGTTGCGCACCGCGAAGCGTTCCCCGGCGGTGCCGGCGACGAACAGCTTGCCGCCGGTGGCGCCGTAGAGGCAGGTGTTGCCGATGGCCGAGGCACCTTCCTGATAGAGGCGGGGAATGATGACGATGCGCCCTCCGTGCATGCCCTTGCCGACATAGTCGTTGGCCACGCCGTTGAGCTGGATATTGACGCCGTCGATGAGAAAGGCGCCGAGGGACTGGCCCGCCACGCCGGTGAGATTGAGGGTGATGGCTTCGCGCGCCAGGCCCTCGTTGCCGTAGTAATGGGCGATCTCGCCGCTGATGAGGGCGCCGAAGCTGCGGTTGGTGTTGCGAATGGCGCGCTCGACGACCACTTCGGCGCGCGGGTCGCGGATGGCGGGCAGCACCTCCTGCAGCACCGCCTTTTCAAAGGCATTGTCGTCAAAGGGGTCGTTGCGCCGCTGCTTGACGTCGACGCCGTCGAGCCGCCGCAGCACCGCCGAGAAATCGAAGGGGGCCGCCGCCGGGTCGTCCACCAGGCGCAGCAGGTCACTGCGGCCGATGATTTCATCGAGGCTGCGAAAGCCCAGCCGCGCCAGGATCTCGCGCACGTCCTCGGCCACATTGCGCAGGTATTCCACCACCTTGGCCACGGTGCCGACGAAATGTTCGCGCAGGTTGGCGTCCTGGGTGGCCACGCCCACCGAGCAGCGGTTGAGATGGCAGACGCGCAGCATCTTGCAGCCGAGCATGACCAGCAAGGCGGTGCCGAAGCCATAGGATTCGGCGCCGAGCAGGGCCGCCTTGACCACGTCGGCGCCGGTCTTGAAGCCGCCGTCGGTCTGCAGGGTCACCAGTTCGCGCAGATGGTTGGCCTTGAGGGTGTTGTGCGCCTCGGCCAGTCCCAGCTCCCAGGGATTGCCGGCGTGCTTGATGGAGGTTTGGGGCGCGGCGCCGGTGCCGCCCTCGCAGCCGGAAATGATGATGCGGTCGGCATAGCACTTGGCCACCCCGGCGGCGATGGTGCCCACGCCGTCGCTGGAGACCAGCTTGACGCTGATTTCCGCCTGGGGATTGACTTGCTTGAGGTCGAAAATCAGCTGCGCCAGATCCTCGATGGAGTAGATGTCGTGATGGGGCGGCGGCGAGATCAGCGTCACGCCCGGAACCGTGTAGCGCAGGGTGGCGATGAGCGGGGTCACCTTGTCGCCGGGCAACTGACCTCCTTCGCCGGGCTTGGCGCCCTGGGCAATCTTGATCTGGATCTGGCCGGCGCTGCGCAGATAGGCGGGGGTCACGCCGAAGCGTCCCGAGGCGATCTGCTTGATCTTGGAGTTGCGCGCGGTGCCGTAGCGCGCCGGATCCTCGCCGCCCTCGCCGCTGTTGGAGGCGCCGCCCAACTGGTTCATGGCCTCGGCCAGGGCTTCGTGGCATTCCGGTGAGATGGAGCCCAGGGACATGGCCGCCGAGTCGAAACGCCGGGTGATGGCCTCCACCGGCTCGACGTCGGCCAGGGGGATGGGCGTCCGGGGCGTATTCCAGGTGAGGAAGTCGCGCACGAAGCGCAGGCCGCGCTCCTCGATCCGCTCGCGAAATTGCAGATAGTCGCCGCGCTCCAGGGACGCGGCGAATTTGTGCAGGGCCACCACGTTGTGCGAGCTGAAATCGTGATACTCGCTGGCGGCGTTGTCCTGATAGAAGCTGCCGATGCGCAAGGGGTAGACGGGCGTCATCCACCCGCGGCGGTACACGTCGCGATGAGCGCGCGCGATGCGCTCCTCGATGGCGGCGTAATCCAGCCCGGGCAGTTGCAGGGCGGCGTGGGGAAAGCAGTCCGCCACCAGTTCGCGCGACAGGCCGATGATGTCGAAGAGAGCGGCGTTGCGGTAGCTCGACACCGTGCTGATGCCCATCTTCGACATGATCTTGAGAATGCCCTTGGTCATGGCGTCGTAGATGTTTTTCAGCGAGCGGCGGGTTTCGCGCGGCGAAAGGCCCTTCTCCCGGCACAGATCGTAGCCCGTGGCGTAGAGCAGCCAGGGATAGATGGCCAGGGCGCCCACGCCGAGCAGCACGCAGGCGCCGTGGGGGTCGGCCACCTCGCCGCTCACCACCACCAGGTTGACCCGGTTGCGCAGCCGCTCGCGCAGCAGCTTCTGATTGACGTGCCCCACCGCCATGGCCATGGGGATCACCATCCGCTCGGCGTCGGCGTCGCGATCATCGAGCACGATGATGTGCACGCCCTCCTCGCGCACCGCCGTCACCACGGTCTCGCCGAGGGCATGAAGGCTGGCCTTGAGGTCGCCGCGGAAGGTGGTCGGGAAGATACGGTAACGATAGCCTTCCTCGAAACGCGGCCGCTTGGGATCGCCGAAGGCGAGCAGGGCCTCGAAGATGTCGCGGGAGAGAATCGGCGAGATGCTTTTGAGGCGCTTGGCGCGCTCCGCCGTTTCGACCAGGGGATTGCCGAGTTCGCCGAAGCCGATGGTGGTCGACATCACCGCCTTCTCGCGGTAGGGATCGATGGGCGGATTGGTCACCTGGGCGAATTTCTGGCGAAAGAAATCGCTGAAATTGCGCCTTTCCGCCGAAAACGCCGCCATGGGCGTGTCGTCACCCATGGACCCGGTGGGTTCCTTGCCCCCTTCGAGCATGGGCCGGATGAGGATGTCGAGGGTTTCGTGGGTGAAATTGAAGGCGCGCTGGCGCAGGGCCAGATCGGGCACCTCGCAGTCGGAGAGATCGTCGAACTGATGCTCGATGAACTCCTGCAGATAGTAGGTGTGTGCCGTCAGCCAGTCGCTATAGGGCTGGGATTCCATCAGATAGCGGTCGATGTCGCGGGTGGAGAAGATCTGCCCCTGCTCCAGGTCGACGGCCATCATTTGCCCGCTTTGCAGGCGGCCGCGCTCGCGGATCATTTCCGGCGGCAGGTCGAGCACGCCGTACTCGCTGGCGATGAGCAGCCGATCATCGCGGGTGATGACATACTTGGCCGGGCGCAGGCCGTTGCGGTCGAGAATGCAGCCGATGTAGCGCCCGTCGGTGAGGCTCACCGCCGCCGGGCCGTCCCAGGGCTCGTAAGCCGCCGAGATGTATTCGTAAAACGAGCGCAACCGCGCCGGCATGTGCGCCACGTTGTGGCGCGGCGGCGGGATCAGGCAGCGCACCGCCTTGAAAAAATCCATGCCGTTGGCCAGCAGGAACTCGAACACGTTGTCGAGGCTGGCGCTGTCGCTGCCGCCTTCCTCCAGTATAGGAAACAGCTGTGCCAGTTCCTCGTCGGAAAACACCGGACTGCGCGCGTCGTTGAACTTGTGGCGCACGTTGAAGCGGTTGGCTTCCAGGCTGTTGATCTCGCCGTTGTGGGCCAGGGTGCGCAAGGGTTGGGCAAGGCGCCACTTGGGCAGGGTGTTGGTGGAGAAGCGCTGGTGAAACAGCACGAAGGCGCATTCGAAGTCGGGCTGTCGCAGGTCGGGGTAGAGAGTGCCGATGTAGCGGGGCATCACCAGCCCCTTATAGGACAGGGTGCGCCGCGAAAACGAGGCGATATAGAACTCGGGGCTGTCGGCAAGGCGCTTTTCGATCTGCTTGCGCGTGAGATAGAGCAGAGCGTCGAAGCGCCGCGTGGCGACCAGCGCCGCCGGTACCACGAAAACCTGGCGGATGGCGGGCATCAGGCGCAGGGCGTATTCGCCCAAGGCTTCGGTGTTGACCGGCACCTCGCGCACCAACAGCACCTGCAGGTCGTTCTTCTCGCACTCCTCGCGAAAGGCGGCCACCTGGCGTTCCTCGTCGGTGAGAAACAGCATGGCCACGGCGAACTGCTCGGGCAGGGAGACGCCCTGCTCCTCGGCGACGCGGCGCATGAAGCGCACCGGCATGGAGCAAAGCAGGCCGCTGCCGTCGCCGGTCTTGCCGTCGGCGGCCACCGCGCCGCGGTGCATCATGCGCGCCAGGGCCTTGATGGCGTCCTCCACCAGGGCATGGCTGGGCTGGTTCCTGATCTGCGCCAGCAGCCCGAAGCCGCAGGCATCCTTGAAACGTTCGGCGAGATTCATCGGCTCACTTCAATGGTCGGGGCCGACCCTTGCGGGGCGGCGGGTTCTGGGAGAAAAGGGGGATGGCGGAATGGGCCATGGCTTAATAAGATAGCATGCGCGGGAGACATGTCGACCCGGAAAAATCACTCAGGACCGCCGGCGACGGGTGATTTCAATGATATCAAACAGTATAATATTGAGCATTAGTTCTTAGGGAAGATTGCGGAGTGGACTTAGGCAAAACGCGTGGGGCACCCTGTCATGTTTCAGCAGTGTTTCGGCCTGTGGAGCCCTGTGGCTGGAGGACGATCTGTTCAGGGACAAGGCGACCTCGAAGGCTGAGGTCGCCTTGTCCCTGGTGGTTTTCTGCGAAGATTCCGGTCGCCTGGGATTCGCTGCGAAAGTTAAATTAATGATTTTCACCTGCCAGGATTATTGTTGATTTCCATTTTAAGGTCCCTGTCTCACGACAAATCTGGTAGATCTGTCGTGATTGGCGGCCCGCCGCGCCATGTCACGCAGTTGCCGACGGAAGTAGGCTTTATCAATGACTCCGCCAGGGCGTGGAACATAATTTACTGCCTGCGAACAAACCTTGATTCCTGAGAGCATTGCCGCCGTTGCTCCAAGCGTCCCCGCATTCATCTTCCAGTTATTGGCCTCTTGCCCGAATATATTCACAAGAATGGCACGCAAATCCGATTGTTCGCTTTCTGTAAGTCCCATTAATCCCCTCCGACAAAAATTTGATCATTTATGATTTGTGGTACCGATTATCTTTTTAAAATCCTCAAATGAGACGTTTTGGGCATAGACCCGAACGTAATTGCTGGTATCGGAAGCGTCGAAAATAAAGGCGAGCAGCGCTTTGTCTATCTGGAAATCTTCCCAGAAATAAATGGCTAGAGGCCCTTTTGTGGCAGCGTAGACCGGGTTGTCGAGCCCGAACACCTGTGATTTGAAATGAATTGCACGACGCCAGACCCAAAGGTCGTTGGGATCATCAGGCGCGGGGTCCTTGGCGGTTTTGGTGAAGGTGAATTGTCCCGAGTCCGCAACCGTGAGGTTGCTCCTTGCAGGCATTTCTACCCCCTCCGCGCTGGTGTATTTGGTCTCAAGGCTGAAACTGAACCAACTTCCGTCCTGGCAAGCTAGGATTATATCCCCGCCCCATTGCCGCATGACACGTTTGGGCGGGGACGGGAGTCCGATCGCAAGGCGATGCAGCTCTATTGTAAAGGCAGGTTCCTGCAACGGCGGGGGCCACGCGGTTGTTTGGGCGGTGCGCAAACAACCGGGACCTTCACAGCCAGGCCATTTGACAAGCTCACCGTAGCTTGGATTCGCGCCAAAACAGAAGAAGATGCCGAGCCCAAGGGCCAGGGCAAGAATCGATCGGAGCTTGAGATAGGATCTCATTACCATTTCCCTTCTCTGCAATGTTTGTCCATTTAGGGGCATAATGGCGCAAGGCCCGCCTTCACCTCCGAATTTTGGTTGGTCTTGGGCTTGCCCGCGTGGCCCGACTACCCTCTGTGGGGTGCCCGGGCCACGCCCTGTTCCCTGGATGGGGTTGTCGATCAGGTAGGTTCGATGGCCGCGTAGGGGCAGATGGTTTCGCAGGCTCCACAGCCGGAGCATAGGTCGTTATCGATGGCATAGACGGTTCGGTTACGATTCCAAACGATGGCATCGATGGGACAAATGATTTCGCACGCCCCGCAGGCGGTGCAATCATCGGTGATGTGGTAAAAAGACCAATAGCTCATATGGTTCTGTCTCCAGGCGAAATGGGGGTATTTAGAATTTGATCTCGCGGCTGTCGGCGAGGATTTTGATCGAGCTGTCCTTGCGCGTCAGCAGCGTCATGCCGCGTACTCGTTTTTCTTGCGGAATGGTCGCCGGGGAGGCAAAGACCAGATATCCGTCCTCGAACAACTGTTGGAGAAACGCCGCGACGCGGGGCCGCAAGCCGGCCTCGTCCAGGTAAAAAATATCGGCGGTTGCCTCGATGATCATGTCGACGTTGCGGGTACCGTCACACATCTGCGCGATCATGGCGGCCATGCTGTTCAACTCCAGGCCGGTTCCCGCCTCCTTCGCCTCGGCGTTTTTGAAGAGGCGCACGCTGTTGCGGTTATGCTCGTAGATTCTCTCCCGTGGGATGAGGGGAATGGGGTCGAGTATGGCGAACTCGAAATCAATGGACGGCATTTTCGCCGCTTTTTTCCCGGCCTGCGCCAGGCCGGGGGTGGTGAGGGTGGCGACGGCCAGACCCGCCCCGACGTTGCGGATGAATTTGCGTCGCGCGATGCTACAGACCTCTTTCGTCATCGTTTGTTTCCTCCTAAGGTTGGGATTAAAGGTGCGGCGCCGGCCGTTTCCCGTTGCCGTGCCGCGAGGAGCCCTGGGCTCGTAAACACAAAAAAGCCCAGAAGCGCGCCTTGGCGAACCCCTGGGCATAAACCTGAGACATCTTGTGGTTGAAGGCACCCTCCATGCCCGCGTTCCCCCTGGATATAAATGCAATGGCAATCACAATCAAGACTGCCGACAGATAATATGATCAGGGCAGGATGTCAACCGTTTTGTTCATAAATTATTTCTTAAAAAAATGGGTCGCACCGCTATTCCAGCAGCGTATGGTCCCCGGGGTTTTTCAGCGCCTTGAGCTCCGGGTAGACGTCTTCGAGATCCCTGAGCATCTTCTCGGTGTTCTTGATGGTTGACTTGACTTCGTTATCCCAGGGCAGGGTGATCTGATGCCGGCAGTGGGTGCAGGTGTCCGTGGCCTGGGTGCCGGCGGGGACGGCTTGGTAGACGGTATAATAGCCGCAGGCGGGGCATTTCTTGCGGTGCAGGATGGGTTTGACTTCGCGCTCAACGATCATGGTTTCGACCCTTTGCATGAGGTGAGGATTGACGGACATGCTTGCTTTGCTGGAAAAGTACTATCCGCGGGAGACGCCGGCCCACGGCATTCTGCTGGCGCACAGCCTGGCCGTCGCCGAACTGGCCGCGCGCATCGCCCGGCGCCTGCCCGAGAGCGTCGATCTCGCCTTTGTCGAGGAGGCGGCGCTGCTCCATGATATCGGCATCCGTGCCACGCGCGCGCCCGACATCGGCTGCACGGGCGATCTGCCCTATATCTGCCATGGCGTCGAAGGGCGCAAGCTGCTCGATGCTGAAGGTCTGCCGCGCCACGCCCTGGTCTGCGAGCGCCACATCGGCGTGGGCCTGAGCGCCGCTGAAATCCGCGCGCAGGGCCTGCCCCTGCCCCAACGTGATATGCTGCCCCTCTCCCTGGAGGAGCAGATCGTTACCTACGCCGACCTGTTCTTCAGCAAGAATCCGCGCAAGGCGCCCGGCCCCAAGACTCCCGAGCAGGTGCGCAAGTCCCTGGGGCGCCACGGTGCCGCCAAGGTCGCGGTATTTGATGTCTGGCACCGGCGCTTCGGGCTTTAACTCGGATCGTTTTTTTGATCCTTTGCCTGGTTGGCGTACCACTCGGCCTTCATGCCGCGGTAGCGGTGGTTGAGCAGAAAGATCACCAGGGCGACGAACAGGATACCGCAGATGGTCAGCCAGGGGTTGTCGCGGTCGAGGTAGCGGTTGATGAGCGCCGCGCCGAAGTACATGATCCCGCAGCCGATGGCGCTGCCTGTCACCGCGCCGAGAAAGGTGCCCAGGCGCGACATGCCGAGCAGGCGGCCGAAGATGGAGCCGCCGACGCTGCCCGTGGCGGCCAGCGGGGAGGTGACGAAGAGCACGATGCCGGCGAAGGTGGCGCGCTTCATCCAGGGGTTGGCGGCGAGGATGAATTTGCCGTCGTCCATGAGCAGGCGCAGCTTGGTGCCGAGGTAGGGCAGGCGAAAGACAAAGCCGATGTGGAAGGCGAGCAGGCAGGCCACCATGGTGTCCATGTAGAATACCAGCAGGGCCAGTTCCCCCGAGGTGAAAAAGCGCGTGGCTTCCTCCATGCCGCCCGCCTGGCCGCCGAGTATCACGAAACGGCCGAAAAAGAAAAACACCGCCAGGGCGGTCAGCAGCAGGGCCTTGACCGTGGCCCAGCCATGGGTCATATAGAGCAGGATCAACAGACCGACGGACAGGACGAAGGGCCCCAGCAAGGTGAGAAGCCACACCAGGGAAAATTTCCGGTGGCGGGGATCCTCGAACAGAGGCTGGTCGTTGTTGTGATCGGTCGCGGGTGGATGAGAATGGTTCACGGACAAGGATTCTGCTCCTGAAATCGGTGAGACGATGCTAGGGTTCGCCGAGGCGAAAGCTTGATTTTTCAGGAACTTTACCCCAGGGCGCGGGACGGATTCAAGCGAGATCGGCAGTACGCCGGTCGCGAACGCCAACCTTTATCGACAGAAGAATAATCAGGAAAGGATCTTGGGCCCCATGGAAACAGCGCCGGATTTTGATCGTCTGCAATTGCCTACCTGGACCCCCTTCGATGCTCCTTCGCTGGTGGGCAAATCCCTGCGCTTCGTCAGCGGCGATCCTCAGGGCAACCGCTTTCGCCTGCGCTACTATCGCGATGCGAGCAATGCGCTGGTGGCGCTGGTCTGGTTCGGCGAGGAAACGGAAGGGCCGCCCGGCCATGCCCACGGCGGCAGCATGGCGGCGGTGCTCGACGAGGTGCTGGGTCTCGCGGCCTGGGCGGCCGGCCACCCCATCGTGGTGGGCAATCTCAACGTGCATTTCCGCCGGTTGCTGCCGCTCAAACTGGTGGCGCGGGTGGAAACCGAGATCGTCTCGGTGAAGGGCCGAAAGGTTCTGGTGCGCGGCCGGCTGTGCGATGACACAGGCAACCTCTACGCCGAAGCCGATTGCCTGTGCATTACGATCCTGCCGGGCTAGTGTCCCGTGTGGTTAGTCATGTCAAATAATTTTGAGATATTTTTGGTGCGGTCAAGGCGTCGCCAACGCAGGCCTAGCCGTGCGCTAAGTCAAGTTGGCGCAACGCAGGCGGCGCCAAAAATAGCCGGAATTAGAAGACAGGACTAGCCGCACGGGGCACTAGGCTCAGGTTTGGGCAAAAAACTCCGCATACACGTAACCCGCCGCCATCACCGCGAAAAAGGCCAGGCCGAGCCGGCTCAGGAGGCTGAGGAAGGGGCCGGGGCGCTGGGCGGGGGGGACGTTGGCGCCGTTCATGACGCGCAGGTTGATGTAGGCGAGGATGGGCGAGGTGAGAAAGGAGACGACGGCGGCAAAGGTCAGCATCTGCACCAGGTTCTTGACGAAGAACAGCACCACCAGGGCCGCGCCGCCCACGGCGATGAGAATCCACAGGTTGTGCAGCTGCGCGAAGCGCCGGCGCGGCAAATCGCCGATGAGGGTGCAGCAGGCGGCGAGGGAGCGCGGGTAGCCGTCGACGCAGGTGAGGGTGGTGCTGAACATGGTGACGAAGGCGGCGGTGAGAATCAGGGGTCGCGACCAGCCGCCGATGGTTTCGGCGTAGAGATTGACGAGCTGCTGGGAGAAGGCGATGCCGCTCGCCGAGAAGGCCGCGCCGGTGCCGTGCATGACCAGGGCGCCCAGGGCGAGAAACAGCACGGCGAGCACCACCGTCGCCACATAGCCCAGGTAGAAGTCGATGGAGGTCTCGCGCGGCGTGGCGAAATGCCCGGTCTGCTCCTCGCGGCTGAACATCCACAGCGACGACCAGGCCGAGAGGTCCACGGGCGCGGGCATCCAGCCGAGCAGGCTGATGAGAAAGGCGAAGGAGGCCAGGGTCCAGGGGCTCGGGGCGATGAAGCCGGCGGGCGGCACGGCGGCCTTGGGAATGGCCAGGAGCACCGCCGCCAGGGTGCTCAGGGCAAGGATGGTGACGATGATCTTGGCCAGGCCGTCGAGAATTTTGTAATGCCCGAGCAGCAGGAGCAGGGCGCAGACACATAGGAGAAGCAGGGTGAGCTGCGGCACGCTCAGGCCGGTGATGCCGTAGCCCGCGAGCAGGGCGCCGCTGAGCATGGCCACCCCGGCGATGTTGATGGTGCCGGTGAGAATGTTGATGAGCAGAAAGGTCCACACGTAGGCCACCCCCTGGCGGTGGTAGCCGGCGAGCAGGCTTTCGCCGGTGGCCGCGGTGTAGCGCTGTCCGTAGAGGAAAAAGGGATATTTCAGCAGGTTGGCGAGCAGGATCAGGCCGAGCAGGCTCCAGCCGAATTCGGCCCCGGCGCGCGTCGACCAGACCAGGTGCGAGCCGCCCACCGCCGCGCAGGCGACGAGAATCCCCGGTCCCAGGGCTTTGAGCAGATTGGCGCGGTTGGAGGATGTTGAGGTTGTTGCAAGACTTGCCGGCTGTTCTGACACGACGCGACCCCCGACGCAAAATGGACAACCGGCGGAATTATAGCGCCATCACCCATCGCTGCGCAGGAAAAAATCGTCACGGCGCAGCATGCACCGCAGGGCATGCCAGTCTCGCTTGCGGCAAAAACTCGCCTGCGGCTCAAACATTTGCCGCCGCACTCAACCGCCATGCCCTGCGGCGCTAACGACTGGGGCTGGTGAACCCCTACAAAAAATTACGCGTCCCGTGTCCCGCGTTTCTCGTCTCTTGTTTCTCGTTTCTCGTCCCCCGCTCCGTCCTCCCGCGCCATGATCCAGTTCTTGAATCTTTCCATGGCCCGCCAACGCCCCAACTGATCGAGATAGGAATACATCACCGGCAGCACCGCCAGGGTGAGGAAGGTCGAGGAGAGCAGCCCGCCGCTGATGGCCACCGCCATGGGCTGGCGGCTTTCGCTGCCCTCGCCGAAGCCGATGGCGACGGGCAGCACCCCGGCGATGGTGGAAATTGCGGTCATGAGAATCGGCCGCAGGCGCGTGGCGCCGGCCTCGACCAGGGCGTCGTTGAGGGCCAGGCCCTTGCGGCGCAGCTGGTTGGTGTAGTCGATGAGCAGGATGCCGTTTTTCGTGACCAGGCCGATGAGCAGCACCAGACCGATCATGGAAAACAGGTTGAAGGTGTTGCCCAGCAGCCAGAGCAGGCCGAAGGCGCCGAGAAACGCCATGGGCAGGCCCATCATGATGGCGAAGGGCTGGGAGAAGCTCTCGAACTGGGCGGCGAGCACCATGTAGGTGAGCAGGGTCGCCAGGAGAAAGGCGAAAATCACGTACTGGTCGGTTTCCTGGAAGGTTTCGGCGCTGCCGGTGAATTTGGTGGTGTAGCCTTCCGGCAGGAACTCGGCGGCGAGGCGTTGCACCTCGGGCATGGCGTCGCCGAGCAGCTTGCCGCCTTCGAGGTTGGCGTACACCGTGGCCGAGCGCTGGCGGTCGAGGCGGTTGATGACGCTCGGGCCGACACCTTCCTCGATGCTCGCGAAGTTGCTGATGTCGCGCAGTTGGCCGTCGCCGCCGCGCAGGTAAATGCGCTTGATGTCCGTGGGCAGCAGGCGCTGCTCGGCCTGCAGGCGCAGGCGCACGTCGTAGCTGCGCCCGCCCTCGCGGAAGGTGGCGACCTCGATGCCGCCGAGCAAGGCGCCGACCGCCGCGGCGATCTCGCGCACGTTGATGCCGGCGTCGGCGGCCTTTTCGCGGTCGATGTGCACGCGCACCTCGGGCTTGCCGATCTCCAGGTCGCGGGTGATGCCCGAGTAGCCCGGTGTATCCTCCAGGCGGTTCATCACCTCGCGGGAGATGCGGTCGATCTCCGCGAGATCCGGCCCCTGGATGACGAACTGGATGTCCTCGTTGCGCTGGCCGCCGCCCAGGGGCGAGATGGGCGTGGCGCTGCCACGCACGTCGGGCATGCGCCGCAGGATCTGGCGCACCTCGGTCTGAATCTCGCGCTGGCTGCGGCTGCGCTCGCTCTTGGGCACCAGGGTGACGAAGGCGCTGGCGCGGTTGGCGCCGCCCCAGCCGGTGAAGCTGAAGAAATGGCTGACCTCGGGAATCTGCCGCAGTTCCTCCTCCACCCGGCGCAGCACCTCGTCGGTCTTGTCCACGGCGTAGCTCAGGGGTGTTTGCAGACGTACCACGAAGCGGCTCTGATCCTCCTCGGTGATGAATTCCTTGCCGAGGATCTGATAGAGCCAGCCGCCGGCCACCAGGGCGGCCAGGGCGAGGAGCAGCACCGGCACGCGGTGGGCGAGAAAGCGGTGCATCCAGCGCCGGTAGAAATCGGACGCCCAGGCCATGACCCGGTCGAAGACGCGAAATACCTGCAGGTTGGGCGAGCCGCGCTTGAGAAATCGCGAGCAGAGCATGGGCACCACGGTGAGCGCGACGAAGGTCGAGCAGGCGATGGCGAAGGCCACGGTGACGGCGAACTCGAAGAAGAAGCGCCCGATCATGCCGCCCATGAAGGCCACCGGCAGGAAGACCCCGGCCATGGCCAGGGTCGTGGAGATGATGGCGAAGCCGATTTCGCGCGAACCCTCGAAGGCGGCGAGCATCGGTCCCTTGTCCAGGGCCGTGCGGTGGCGGTAGATGTTCTCCACCATGACGATGGCGTCGTCGATGACCAGGCCCACCGCCAGCACCAGGGCGAGCATGCTCATGTTGTTCATGGTAAAGCCCATGGCATGCATGCAGGCGAAGGTGGCGATGATGGAGCTGGG
>NZ_JAUVWH010000179.1 GCF_030604225.1 Geoalkalibacter sp. | reverse complement strand
CGAATTTTCCTTTTACGCCAAGGAGATGAATGTTCACTTTCTGGAAACCCTCGAACTGGAAAGCGCCTTGCGCCAGGCTCTCGACCGGGATCAGTTCCGTCTTTATTACCAGCCCAAGGTCGGCCTGATGAGTGGCTGCATTCTCGGCTGCGAAGCCTTGATTCGCTGGCAGCATCCCCAGCGGGGCATGGTTGCGCCGGCCGAGTTCATCCCTTTGGCGGAAGAGACGGGGTTGATCGTGTCCATTGGTGAGTGGACTCTTCGGGAAGCCTGTCGGCAGGCCGTTGAATGGCAGGCGCTGGGGCTGCCTCCCCTGAACGTGGCCGTCAACCTGTCCGCGCGCCAGTTTCGCAAGGGCAATCTGCTGCAGGTGGTGGAAAAGGTTCTGAAACAAACGGGCCTGGATCCGCAGCTGCTGGAACTTGAACTGACCGAAAGCATGATCATGCATGATCCCCTCGGCGCCGGACAAACCATGCACCAGTTGAAGGAACTGGGTGTCAGTCTGAGTCTGGACGATTTCGGCACCGGCTATTCGAGTCTTAATTACCTGCGGTCCTTCCCCGTGGACAGTCTCAAGATCGACCGCTCCTTCATTGCTGATTTGGCGACGGATTCCAGCGAAGCCTCCGTCGTGACCAGCGTTATTTCCATTGCCCACAACCTGGGACTTTCGGCCATTGCCGAGGGCGTCGAAACCGGCGAGCAGCTCGATTTTCTCGTGGACAACGGCTGTGACATGATGCAGGGCTATCTGTTCAGCCGGCCGCTGCCCGCCGATGAATTCGCCCGGTTGCTGCGGCGCAATCCGCGGCTTGAATGCCCCGGAACCGCTTGGGGGTAGCCGCTTGAGCGAGACGCCCTTGCGAATTCTTGTGGTCGAGGATGATCCCGCCCACGTTCTGGCCATTACCCGCGCCTTCAAGGCGCCGGACTCCTGGGTGGACATCGCCGTCGCGGGCAGCCTGAGGGACTATCGCTTGCGGGTGGCGGAGCAGGTGCCCCAGATCGTGCTGATGGATCTGAACCTGCCCGATGGGCGGGCTGTCGACCTGCTGAGCCATGCCGGCGAGGAGCGTCCCTTTCCGGTGCTCATTCTCACCGCCCAGGCCGATGAAAAAATCGCCGTCGCGGCCATGAAGGCCGGCGCCCTCGATTACATCGTCAAATCCCCTGGCGCATTTGCCGAACTGCCGCGGACCGTGGGGCGCGCCCTGCGTGAATGGAATCTCTGCGTGCGCGAAAAACAGGCCCAGGCCGAGGTTCTGCGCGCCTCGCAACTGGCTTCCATCGGCGAACTGGCCGCCGGTGTCGCCCACGAGATCAACAACCCCGTCAACGGCGTCATCAATTACGCCCAGATGCTGGTCAACCGCCTGGGAGGCGATGAGGTCAATCGACAACTCGCCGAGGGCATCCTGCGTGAGGGCGATCGCATCGCCGCCATCGTCGGCAGCCTGTTGGCTTTTGCTCGTCCTCAGGCGGAAGCGAAAAGGCCGGTGGATCTCGGGGAGCTTCTCAAGGATTGCCTGCTGCTGGTCGGCGCCCAACTGCGCAAGGAGGGGATTGTCTTCGGCATCGAGGTCGCCGTGGATGTGCCCGCCATTGCCGCCCGCAAGCAGCATTTGCAGCAGGTATTCCTCAACCTGATCAGCAACGCCCGCTATGCCCTCAATGAAAAATACCCCGGCAAAAACCCTGATAAAGTACTTGAGATTCGTGTTGATATGATTGAGACAAGCAAGGGTTTTGTGCGAATCAGCTTCCACGATCACGGCGTCGGCGTTCCGCGGCATCTGCGCGACAAGGTGTTCAATCCCTTCTTCACCACCAAGCCGGCGGATCGCGGCACGGGGCTGGGCCTGAGCATCAGTTACGGCATCATCAAGGATCACGGTGGCCGCCTGCTGCTGGACAGCGAGGAGGGCTCCTTCACCACCCTGAGCATCGAGCTGCCCTTGCGCGACGCGGAGGCTATCCGGGAATGAGCGCGCGGATTCTGGTGGTGGATGACGAGGAGAGCATCCGTTTTACCTTTGCCTCGTTTCTGTCGGACGAAGGCCATGTCGTGGCGACGGCCAAAAGCGCCGATGAGGCCCTGGACCTGGTCCTGCGTGAAGACTACGATCTGATTTTTCTCGATATCCTGCTTGGCGGCGACTGCGGTGTTGATCTTCTGCGGGGCCTGCGCGAGCGTCATTGTCAATGCCCGGTGGTGCTGATGACCGGCTTTCCCACCGTGGATACGGCGGCTGAGGCTCTGCGTCTCGGGGCCTTCGACTATCTCCCCAAGCCGGTCAATCAACAGGCCCTGCTGCGTGTGACGCGCACCGCCCTGCGCCTCAAGCAGGCCGAGGAGGAAAAGCGCGGTTCCCAGGCGCATCTCGAAGCGGTCTTTCGCGGCGTCAGGGATGCCATCCTCACGGTGGACAAGGAACTGCGCCTGCTGTCCTTCAACCCGGCAGCTCGGACTCTCTGCGCTCTCTCACCCGAGGACCTGGGCCGGCCCTTCGACCTGGAGGAGCGCGGCTGCCGGGGTGCCTGCCGGCTTGCCTTGCGCAAAACCCTTGACGAACACCAGCATCAGACGACGGAGCGTTTCGAATGCCGCTCGCCTGAGGGACAGGCGCGCGTTTTGACCCTCAACACGGCGTCTCTCACGGATGGCCGCGGACGCTTTTCCGGGGCGGTGCTGGTGGTGCGCGACGAAACCCGCCTTGTCGCCCTGGAGCGCCGTCTGCACGAATCGTCGCGCTATCAAGGGCTGATCGGCGCGACGCCGGTCATGCAGTCCCTTTACGGCCTGCTTGAAAAACTCGCGCCCGTTTCGACCGCCGTTCTGATCACGGGCGAAAGCGGCACCGGCAAGGAACTGGTCGCCGATGCCCTGCACGCAAAAAGCCCCAGGCGAGATGGCCCCCTGGTCAAGGTCAACTGCGCGGCCCTTTCGGAAAGCCTTCTGGAAACCGAGCTCTTCGGCCATGTCAAGGGCGCCTTCACCGGCGCCGTTCGCGATGTGCCGGGGCGTTTTGAAAAAGCCCAGGGCGGCACGATTTTTCTTGATGAGATCGGGGATATTTCGCCGCGCATGCAGGTGCGCTTGCTGCGTGTGCTGCAGGAAAAGACCATCGAGCGGGTCGGCGATTCCACCCCCGTCCCCGTGGATGTGCGCGTCATCGCCGCGACGCATCAGGATTTGCCCGCCAAAATTCGACGCGGCGAATTTCGCGAGGATCTTTTCTATCGCCTCAAGGTCGTGACCGTCGCCCTTCCGCCCCTGCGCGAGCGGCGCGCCGACATCCCCATGCTGGTCGCGCATTTCATCAAGGCGTTCAATCGCAAGTTCGGGCGCGACGTGGGCGGACTGAGCCGGGACGTCGAGCGAATGTTTCTGGCCTACGACTGGCCGGGCAACGTGCGTGAACTCGAACATGTGCTGGAACATGCCTTTATCCTCTGCGACGGACCCTTGGTGACCGCCGCCGATCTGCCGCCGGAACTGCTTTGTGCCACGCCGAGGGGCACGCGACAGGAGGGCAGGGCCGACGCGGATTTCGCGCAGACCCTGCGCCGCGCCCTGGAAAGCGCGGGCGGCAACAAGGCCAAGGCGGCGCGCCTGCTCGGCATCAGCCGGAGAACCCTGTATCGCAAGCTTGAGGATTTCAAAATCGCCCTGGATTGATGTCACCCATGTGTGCCATGGCGCACTTGTGTGTCGTTACACAGGTGTGCCATGACACACTTCGGCCACGCCTGAGAGTTTCACCCTTCTTGCGCCAGCCTTCTTTCGCTTTACCATTTCCTGCCGAAACTCCCTCAATAACCAAGTTTTAGACCAGCCTAATGCCACATTTCTCAATAATTCTCCCACAGGATGAATAATTGTTCATTTTGGCATATTCATTGATAGGACAGGGAGCTAAGGAGAAAGGACCAATGACCATGGCATCCCAATACCACCCATCCTTGAAATACCCGGCCCCTGAAAAGCCACCGGACATCTGCCCCCTGGTCAGCAATCCGCGCGCGGATTGCCATTGCGCGCAACTGACCAGCCTGCGGATTCCCCTGATCGTTGATTATTGCGCGGGGGATTATCGCGCTTGCCCCATTTATTGGAAAGAATCCAATGCCTTCGCGGCAACCTGCCATCAACCAGTTCAAGAGGAGGTCAAAGCCTGATGACGGACAAATCCAGCGATGCCGAACAGTATCTGACGTTCATGCTCGACCGGGAAATTTTTGCCTTGGGGATCGAAAAGGTCCGGGAAGTTCTTGACTTCACCCCTATCACCCGCGTCCCTAAAACCCCTGATTTCATGCGCGGCGTCATCAACGTGCGCGGCGGCGTGGTGCCGGTGGTCGATCTGCGGGTCAAGTTCGGCATGGAGCCGACGCCGCAGACAGTCAATACCTGCATCATCATCGTCGAAATCGCTCTGGAAACGGAGTCCATCATTCTTGGAGTGCTGGCCGACAAGGTCGAGGAAGTCCTCGATCTGGACGCCGCGCACATCGAGCCGGCGCCCAAAATCGGCACGCGCCTGCGCACCGATTTCATCAAGGGCATGGGTAAGCGCGATGAGCGCTTCATCATCGTTCTTGATATCGACAGGGTGTTTTCGGAAAGCGATCTGGCGCAGGTTTCAGGCGGCGAGGAACTTCTTGCGGCAACGGCCTAATTGGGTCATTCATTTCGACAATCCACACAACAGAGAGGGATTTGCATGAAACTGGGAATGAAGATTGGTTTGGGATTCATGGCGGTGCTGGCCCTGACGGCCGTGCT
>NZ_JAUVWH010000148.1 GCF_030604225.1 Geoalkalibacter sp. | reverse complement strand
TGGAAGGAGCGATCTGAGGTGGCGAAGCTGCGAGTGCTTTATGAGCGCTTTACCTCCTGCTGCGGCTGTCAGCTGAGTCTGCTCAACTGCGAGGAGGAACTGGCGGCGCTGGCGGAGGGCGTGGAACAGGTGGCCTTTCCCATGGCCTCTTCAGCGCCTGACGATGGCAAAGCTCTCGATGTCGCCCTGATCGAAGGCTCGGTGTCGGCGCCCGAGGAAATTCGCCGTCTCATGGCCTTGCGCCGGCGCGCGACCTGGTTGGTGGCGGTCGGCGCCTGTGCCCTGAGCGGCGGGATCAACGCCCTTGGCAGCGTGGATCGCGGCATTTTGTGCGCGCGAGTCCATGGCGAGGGGGGCCCCTGCCTTGAGGTGTTTCCGCCCCAGCCCCTGCAGCGCTTCGTGACCCTGGATCTTCACGTTCCCGGCTGCCCGCCCGAGGCAGGAGAACTGCTGGGTGCCTTGGGGGCCCTGCTGCGGGGTGGATTGCCGGCGCTGCCCGACTATCCGGTGTGCATGGAGTGCCGCCTGCGGGAAAACCTCTGCCTGCTCAAGGAACGGCAACTGCCCTGTCTGGGGCCGGTGACCCGCGCCGGCTGCCAGGCGCGCTGTCCGAGCGTCGGGGTGGCGTGTGAAGGCTGTCGGGGCTGGGCGGCGGAGGCCAACCGCGGCGAGGAATTTCGCTTGCTCCTGGACCTGGGCCTGGGCGAGGGCGAAATTCGCCGGCGCATGACCCGTTTTGCCGGAGGGGATCATGAAACGTCTGTGTCTTGAACCCCTGACCCGCGTCGAGGGCCACGGACGGATCGAACTGGAGCTGGAAAACGGGCGACTGAGTGCCGCGCGCGTCGCCCTGACCGAATCCCCACGCTTTTTTGAAGGCTTTCTGCCGGGGCGCCCCGCCCTAGAGGTGCCGTCCCTGGTCTGCCGCATTTGCGCCATCTGCTCCGGTGCTCATCGCGTGGCCGCGGTTCGCGCTTTGGAGCAGGCCTGGCAGGTGGACGTTCCGCCGGTCGCCGCGCGGATTCGCGAACTGCTGCTCCTCGGCGGCCTCATCGAGAGTCATGCCCTGCATCTGTTCTGCCTGATCCTGCCCGATCTCCATGCCGCGGACAGCATCCTCGCCCTGCTGCGGCAAGACCAGCGGATTGCCCGCCGCGGGCTGGCGCTCAAGGCCTTCGGCAACCAGGTGCAGGAACTGGCCGGGGGCCGGGTGATTCATCCCATCAATGTGGAGCCGGGCGGCGTCTTGTTCTTTCCTGAACCCACCGCGTTGGCCCGCCTGGCCGAGGCGGCCGCGCGCTGGCAGGACGAGCTGCCGGAGTTGCTGGCGGTGTTCGGCGAGGCACAGCGCTTCCCCACCGCGGCCGCGCCCGTCGGCCGCAGTCTTTCCCTCGCGTTCTCCGGCGCCCTGAGCCTGAGCGGCGAGCGGCTGCGCGTGGCCGGGCTCGGCGACGCCGATGCGGCTCACTACGGGCGGTTCATCCAGGAGCAGACCCTGTCCTATTCCCATGCGCGCCGCTCCCTGTGCCAGGGCGCCCCCTTGCTTGCCGGCGCCCTGGCCCGCGCCAACAACGGTTTTCATCCTCCTGCGCCCGATGCGGCGGGGCCGACGGGCATCCATGCCAACAACTGGTGTCAGGCCCGAGAGCTTGGTCAGGCGTTGGCGCAGGTGCGCACCCTGGCCGAGCACCTGTCGGCGGAACCTCGGGAGGTCTCCTTGCGCGCGGCGGTGCGCGTCGGTCCCGGCACCGGCACCGGTCTGGTGGAGGCGCCGCGGGGGCTGCTGATCCATCATTACGGCGTGGATGACCTGGGACGCATCGCCGCGGTCGATATTCTCACCCCGACGGCGATCAATCAGGCGGCCATGGAGGCGCAACTGTTGGCGGATCTGGCGGACGTCCAGGACGAGGCGGCGCTGTCGAGCGCGGCCGAGCGCATCGTGCGGGCCTATGACCCCTGCATCAGCTGCGCGGTGCACGTGCTGCGGAGGTGATCGCCTAAAACGGCGTGCGGGCGAAGTGGCGCTTGGTGGCGTCCTGCAGCTTGCTCACCGCGTTGAAGGATTCGCGCAGCAAGTCCTGCTCGGTCTTCGACAGGTTGTGGGGATTGAGATGGTGGCTTGGGGGCTGGCCCTGGTCGAGCATGATCAGTTCGTTGCGCAGCCGCAGAAAGCTCAGGGCCTCGAAGGCGGCGCGGATGTGCTCGGCGGTTTCCGCGGAAAAGACGTTGCGTTTGACCAGCGCATCGAGGCGCTCAAGGGTGGTGATTTCCGTGAGCTCGCGCTCCAGGGCGAACATGCGCACGCAGTCGACGATGTACACTGTTCCCCCGTGCTTGAGGGACAACTCGCCCTTGTGGGGTCCGCTCTTTTCCGTCAGAAAGCGTCCCAGCAGGCCGACGGGCACGCGGTAGCGCAGATCGAGCGACATCATGTGATAGAGAAAGCCCTGGAAGGAGCGGATCTGCTGATGCACGATCTCGCGCAGATCCTGGGCCAGGGTGCCGTCCCCCGCCATGGGCACGAAGTCGAAGAAGATGGAGGAATAGCGCACCTTCTGCGGCTCGGGCTCATTGACCCAGTCGTGAATGCGCGCCCGCCAGTCGCGCAGCCGCCCGCGCCACAGGGGATTGTCGACCATCACCTTGCCGGTGCACAGCGGATAGCCCACCTCATCCAACGCCTTGACCAGCCTTGCGGCCAGGGGCACGAAAAAGGCCTCCACCTCGGCCAGGCGCTCATCGGGAAAATCCTCGAAAATAAAGCCGTTGTCCTGATCGGGATGGAGCAGCATCTCGCGTCGTCCGCCGCTGCCCATGATGAGAAAGCAGTAGCGGACGTCGGGCTGGGCCATGCCTTCGGCCAACATCTGCTCCAGGCACAAATCGAAGGCGCGGCGAATGATGGTGTGGTGAATGTAGGAGAGAATCTCCATGACATCGGGCGTCGCGCGGGTCTCGGAGAGCAGGGTGCGCGCCACGGTGGCGATTTCGCGCCGTACCGCGGCCAGGGCGGCAAAGTCCTGGGCCTGGCGCGCGTTGCCCACCAGGAGCATGGCTTTCTGGCTGCGAAAACGCATGAGGTCGCGCAGGGTGACGATGCCCACCACCTCGCCGCGATCGAGCACCGGGAGGTGCCGTAGGCGGTGCGCGGTCATGAAGGCCATGGCCTCGAACATATAGGTATCGGGCGACAAGCCATGCACCTGGGGCGTCATCACCGCGCCGGCGGTGAGGCTGTCGGGATCGCTGTCCCGGGGCGCCAGGGCCTTGGCCACCAGGTCGCGCTCGGTGATGATGCCCTGCAGCCGGCCCTCGGCGTCCAGCACCAGGATCGCGCTGATCCCGGCTTCGGTCAGGCGTCGCGCCACGTCGCGGGCGCTGTCCTCGGGACGACAGGTGACGGCGGGCGAGGACATGATCTCGGAGAGGCGCTTCTTGAAGGGATAGGCCTCCATCTGGGTGAGGGCCTTCTGGGAATGATCCGCCACGATCTCCCCGTACAGGTTGCGCACCCGCGACAGCACGATGCGCGTGAAATAGGCGCTGATCTGCGGAAATTCGCGGGCCAGCGTACGGATGCTTTCGGCGGGAATCAGGTAGCAATCGGTCTTGCGCACCGTGCGCGCCCCGGCACTGTAGGGGTCGTCGGAGAAGATCGGGGTGGCGCCGAAAAACTGGCCTTCCTGGCGGTAATCGACAACCATTTCCACGCCGCCGGGATTCATCAGGGTGATCTCCACCAGCCCCTCGCGGATGACGTAGAGATAGCCCGTGGGCGGTTCGCTCTGGTGGAACACATAGGTGTTGGGCGGAAAGCTGCGCAGCTGAGCCACGCGTTGCAGATCCTCGAAGAGTGCCGCGGGCAGGTGATTGAAGGGTTCGGCTTCCTTGAGCTGCTGGCTGAGGCCCATGAGCGGGGGATCGTTTCCCAAAAGTGTGCGTGCCTACGATGAAACGGCTCTCCAGGGTCTGCGGAGAGCCGAACGATGAAAACGCTCTTATTTTATCATGGAGCGCACAAAGAGCAACGGATTTTTTCATCCCCGAAGTGACAGCCCTGCTTTTCGCCCCCCATGGAATCGAAGCGTCCGGCCAATTCCTGCGCCGCTGATAAAATGTCGAAGACGGACGGCAGGCGGCCTTTGCGCCGCCCACGGCCTTGCGTTCCTCTCGAACTGAGCTTTACTTGTCTCTGTTGGTTTGCTCGGTACTTCTTTAAGGGGTGATTTACGTCTCATCAGTCCCGATGAGAAACCCCATTAACAACGCTGCGGTTGCAGCCGACCATCAACGAGGCGAGCATGATGAAGAATCGTATGTTCCTGACAGCAGCATTGGCGGGTGTCCTGGCTTTGTCCCTGGCGCCACCGGTCGCCGCGAGCGAGGTTTCCACCAACATCAGCAAACCCACGGGTGCCGCCGGCATGGGCACGGTCGGCGTCGGCCAGCCGCGCTCCAATCAGTTCTGGTGGCCGGAGCAACTCGATCTTTCGCCGCTGCGCACCCAGAATGCGCGTTCAAATCCCTTCGGAGCGGATTTCACCTATGCCGAAGCCTTTAAGACCCTTGATCTGGACGCGGTCAAGAAAGATATCGATGCGCTGCTGACCACCTCGCAGGACTGGTGGCCGGCGGATTTCGGCAACTATGGCCCGCTTTTCATTCGCATGGCCTGGCACAGCGCGGGCACCTACCGCACCCTGGATGGCCGCGGCGGGGGCGACGGCGGGCAGATGCGCTTTGATCCCCTCAACAGCTGGCCGGACAATGCCAATCTGGACAAGGCGCGCCGCTTGCTGTGGCCGGTGAAGCAAAAATACGGCGCGGCTCTGTCCTGGGCGGATCTGATGATCCTGACCGGCAACGTCGCCTTGGAAAATATGGGGTTTGAAACCTATGGCTTTGCCGGTGGTCGCATCGACGATTGGGAACCGGACCTGGTCTACTGGGGTCCCGAGGTGACCATGCTGGCCAGCGAACGTCATGAAGAAGACGGCCTTTTGCAAGCCCCCCTGGGTGCGACCCACATGGGGCTGATCTACGTCAATCCCGAAGGGCCCCTGGGCCAGCCCGATCCGGTCGGTTCGGCGAAAGACATTCGGGTGACTTTTGGGCGCATGGCCATGAACGATGAAGAGACGGTGGCCCTGATCGCCGGCGGTCACACCGTTGGCAAGATGCACGGCGCGCACAAGCCGGGTGATTGCCTGGAACCCGAGCCGGCGGCGGCTTCGCTTGAAGAGCAAGGCTTGGGCTGGAAGAACAAATGCGGCCGGGGTCATTCGGAAGACACCATCACCAGCGGCCTGGAAGGCGCCTGGACTCAGGCCCCGACCCAGTTCACCACCCTTTATCTGTCCAATCTGCTCAACAACGAATGGGAACAGACCCGCAGCCCGGGCGGTGCCATCCAGTGGATGCCCAAGGAGCAAAGCCTGCACACGACGGTGCCCGATGCGCATGTCGAGGGCAAGCGTCACCCGCCCGTCATGACCACGGCTGATCTCGCGTTGAAGTTTGATCCGGAGTATAAAAAGATTGCCGAGCGATTCCTCGCCAATCCGGAGGAATTCAAGCAAGCCTTTGCCCGGGCCTGGTACAAGCTGACCCATCGCGACATGGGACCGCGCGCCCGCTACCTGGGCGCGAATGTACCCACCGAGGAGCTTCTCTGGCAAGACCCGATTCCGGCGATTGATTACAAACTCATCAGCGCGGAGGATGCGGCACAGCTCAAGAATACCATTCTCCAATCCGGCCTCGCCGTCCCCGAACTGGTGCGCGTCGCCTGGGCGTCCGCCGCGAGCTTCCGCGCCTCGGACATGCGCGGCGGGGCGAACGGCGCGCGCATCCGGCTTGCGCCGCAAAAGGACTGGGCGGTCAATGACCCGGCCGAGCTGACCAAGGTTCTGGAGAGACTCGAAGCCATTCAGAAGGACTTCAATGACGCGGCCGCCGCGGGCAAGAAGGTGTCCATGGCGGATCTGATTGTGCTCGCCGGCGCCGCGGCGATCGAGAAAGCGGCCAAGGAGGCGGAGGTTGCCGTGGAGGTGCCGTTTACGCCGGGGCGCGCCGATGCGACGCAGGCACAAACGGATGTCGAGTCCATGGCGGTTCTTGAGCTTCAGGCCGATGCCTTCCGCAATTACTTCAACAAGGAAAAAAGCTACCGCTCAGCGACGGCAATGCTGGTCGACAGGGCGGATCAACTGAATCTGACCGTGCCGGAAATGATGGTGCTCATTGGCGGCATGCGCGCCCTCGATGCCAATGCCGGCGGCAGCAAGCACGGCGTTTTTACCGATCGGCCGGGGACGCTGACCAATGATTTCTTTGTGAATTTGCTGGATATGTCCACCAGCTGGCGCAAAGCCCAGGCCGATGACGTGTATGAGGGTGTCGATCGCAAGACCGGCGCCGTCAAGTACACCGCGACATCGGTCGATCTCATCTTCGGCGCGAATGCGGAGCTGCGGGCCGTTGCCGAGGTGTATGCCTTCGACAACTCAAAGGAACGTTTTGTGAAGGACTTCGTCAAGGTCTGGACCAAAGTGATGCAACTCGATCGTTTCGATCTGAAACACGACATCTGATCCCTGCCTCTTGTGGGAGCTGTGACCGTATCTGCGTCACAGCTCCCATTTCACAAAGATCATTCTCCCCGCCACGGCAGGTTTTTGAAAAAATCCCTTCCTCCTGGGTCGTTGCCGACAAGAGGGTTTTTTCCAGCGAGGTGCGTTGGCCCTGAGGTTCCTCAACTCGCCGAGGAGCCCTTCGGTCGTGGCGACTCATCGAGGCCGGCCGGGACATTGTGCAGTTTGCGCAGCACCTGATCGCTGCGTCGCAGGGATGTTTCGCTGATCCTGTCCGCCGTCAGGTTGGAAACGACGATGTTGATGAGAAAAGCCAGGGGACAGACGATGAGGGCCGAGGAGGTCGCGGGTAGCAGGCCCGTGGCGGTGAAGGCCGGCACGTTGAGAATCCAGCCCGTCATGGCCAGCAGGGTTAGGGCCAGGCCGAAGGTCATGCCGGCCAGCGCCCCGTATTTGTTGGCCCGCGAATACCAGACCGCCAGCACGCAGGCGGGAAATATCGTATTGCCGGCGATGGCGAAGGCCATGGCGACGATCTGGGCGATGAGCGCCGGCGGGTTGAGGGCGATGAGCACCACGATGGCGCAGAGCGCCGCGGTGAACAGGCGCCCGACCAGCAATTGCTGACTGTCGGTGCTGTTGGGCCGAAACACCGTCGCGTACCAGTCGTGAGCCACCGCCGAGGCGCCCGCCACCAGCAGCCCGGCCACGGTGGAAATGCCCGCCGCCATGGCTCCGGCGGCGAGATAGCCGATGAAGGCGATGCCCAGTTCCGCGCGTTCGGGGGCCGAGAGGATGA
>NZ_JAUVWH010000154.1 GCF_030604225.1 Geoalkalibacter sp. | reverse complement strand
GGTCGGCGGAATAGGCGATGACCTCGCAGCCGTACTCTTCCACCAGCCACTTGAGGATGATCGAGGTGTCAAGGCCCCCCGAGTAGGCCAGAACGACTTTGTTGACGCTTCCCTTCTTGGACATGAACGTGTCTCCTGAGGTTGAAATGGGAAGGGTGAAAACCAGAGCCTTCCTTAGAGTTTGACCACCAGGGTGGCCGCCAGTCGGTCGTGCAGACCCTGTTTGCGACGGTCGAAGGCGACCATGAGAAAGCCGATGCCGAACAGCGCCCCGGAAATGAACTTGCCGATCACCTCGCGCACGAAGGCCCGCGCGTAACCGACGGGCCGACCATCCTCCCGCACCACCTGGATGCGCAGGGCCATCTTGCCCGGGGTCTGGCCGCAATAGCCGGTGAAAAACACCTTGTAGGTCTGCCACAGGGCGAAATTAAACAGACCCAGGGTCAGGACCATGAGGTGGGTGGTTTCCGGACCCGGCCCCAGGGCGGTGCGTCCGGCCCAGCCGAGCAGGCCGCCGAGCACCATCTGCACCAGGCTCACCAGTAGACCGTCGATGAGGGCCGCCGTCACCCGCAGCCAGAAGCCGGCGGGCAGGCTCGTCGCCGGTGCTTCAGGCCCCTGCTCCGGCGCCACCCTAACCTTAGCATATTCCGCCTCGGATTGCGGCGGCGCGCCAATGTTCCCCTGTTCCCTGGGCGCCCGAGCAGCGGCCGGATAGCGAAACACCTCCGCGCAGCGCGGGCAGGTGACCCGTGCCGGACCCTCGGGCAGGCGCTCCGGCGCGATCTCGCGGCTGAAGCCGCAGGCGGGGCAGGTCAGGGTCATGCCATGAGCGTCGCGAGAATGGCCTTTTGCACATGCAGGCGGTTTTCCGCCTCGTCAAAGACGATGGAGTGCGGACCCTCGATGACCTCGTCGGTAATCTCCTCGCCGCGATGGGCGGGAAGGCAGTGCATGACCAGGCAATCGGCGGCGGCGCTTTTCAGCAGGCCGGCATTGATCTGGTAGCCCTGGAAGGCGATTTCGCGTTCCTTCTGCTCGGCTTCCTGGCCCATGCTCGCCCACACGTCGGTATTGAGGACGTGGGCGCCGCGCGCCGCTTCGGCGGGGCTGGCGGTGTAGCTGACGCGCGCGCCCCGTTGGCGCGCCCGCTCCATGACGGCG
Source organism: Geoalkalibacter sp. (assembly GCF_030604225.1). Classification (GTDB taxonomy): domain Bacteria; phylum Desulfobacterota; class Desulfuromonadia; order Desulfuromonadales; family Geoalkalibacteraceae; genus Geoalkalibacter. The sequence goes on along the minus strand of NZ_JAUVWH010000154.1, from coordinate 5,638 downwards.
GCATCGGGCCGGTAGGCGTCGGGCGTGGCGACGCGCAGCTCGAAGCCGAACACGGCGGCCGCGTTGATCCAGGAATTGGCCATGTTGTTGCCGTCGCCGATCCAGCAGTAGACGAGTTCGCGCCAGTTGGGGCGCTGCTCGCTGACGGTGAACAGGTCGGCCATCACCTGGCAGGGATGGTAGAGATCGGTGAGGCCGTTGACCACCGGCACGCTGCTGCACGCGGCGAATTCTTCCACCGCCGCCTGGGAAAAGGTGCGGATCATCACCCCGTCGACGTAGCGCGCCATGCAGCGCGCCGTGTCCTTGATGGGCTCGCCGCGCCCCATCTGGGTGTTGCCCGAGGAGAGAAACAGGGCGTGGCCGCCCAACTGAAACATGCCGACCTCGAAGGATACGCGGGTGCGCGTCGAGCTTTTCTCGAAAATCATGCCGAGGGTCTTGCCCTTGAGCAGATGATGCTCCTCGCCGCGCTTCTGCTTGGCCTTGAGCTCGCGGGTCAGGTCGAAAATCGCTTCCAACTCCTCGCGGCGCCAATCAGTCAAACACAAAAAGTCTTTTTTCAAAATCAAACTCCTCAAACTCTTTTGCACCGCGGAGGTCGCCAAGATCGCTGAGAAAATCAGAAAAGGTTTTTTTCCCTCGGCGCTCTCCGCGGTCTTTGCGGTGAAAGGTTTTTTTAGATGTCTTGCAACACGCTCTCAAGTATCGCCAGCGCCTCGTCGATCTCTTCCCGGGTGACGATAAGCGGCGGCAGAAAACGCAGCACCTTGCCCATGGTGCAGTTGAGCAGCAGGCCGCGGCTCAGGCATTTCTTGACGATGTCGCCGCCCTCGATGGACAGTTCCATCCCATATATCAGACCGCGGCCGCGCACCTCGACGATAAAAGCGTAGCGCTGCTTGAATTCTTCCAGACGCTGCCGCAGATAGGTGCCCATGGCCCGGCAGTTGTCGAGCACGCCGTCCTCCAGCAGGGTGCGCAGGGCGGAGACACCGGCGGCGGTCATCAGGGGATTCCCGCCGAAGGTCGAGCCGTGGGTGCCGGGACCCAGGGTCTCGACGTATTTTTCCCGATAGACCATGGCGCCGATGGGCGGGCCGCCGGCCAGGGCCTTGGCCAGGGTCATGATGTCGGGCTCCACCCCTTCCTGCTCGTAGGCGAAGAGCGTTCCGGTGCGGCCGCAGCCCACCTGCACCTCGTCGAAGACCAGCAGCAGGTCCTTGGCGTCGCACAGCTCGCGCACCGCCCGCAGGTAGCCGGGCGGCGGCACGTTGACGCCCCCTTCGCCCTGTACGGGTTCGAGCATCACGGCGCAGATGTTGGGCGACACGGCGGCGCGCAGGGCTTCGATGTCGCCGAAGGCCACGTACTTGAAGCCCGGCACCACCGGCTCGAAGCCGACCCGGACCTTGTCCTGGCCGGTGGCGGCGATGGTGCCGATGGTGCGTCCGTGAAAGGAGGCCAGGGCGGTGATCACCTCGAAGCGATTTTCGCCATGGGCTTCGCGGCTATGCTTGCGCACCAGCTTCATGGCCGCCTCGTTGGCCTCGGCGCCCGAGTTGCAGAAAAACACCCGGTCGCCGAAGGAGTGGCGGCAGAGAAGCTCGGCCAACTCAATCTGGGCGGGGATGTGGAAATAGTTGGAGACGTGCAGCAGGGTCGCGGCCTGTTCCTGCAAGGCCTTGACCACCTTGGGATGGCAATGGCCGAGGTTGTTCACCGCCACCCCGGCGAGAAAGTCGAGATACTCCTTGCCGTCCACGTCCCACAGCCGGCAGCCCTCGCCCCGCGCCGCCACCAGGGGATAGCGGCCGTAGGTTCTGGCGATATGCCGCTCGGCCCTCTCGATCCATTGTGCGGAGTTGCTCATTTCTTGAACCTCGCCACGGCAGTGCCGACGCCCTTGTCGGTGAAGATTTCCAGCAGGCAGGCATGCTCCATGCGCCCGTCGATGATGTGGGTCTTGTGCACGCCCTCCTCCACCGCATCCACGCAGCAGTTGACCTTGGGGATCATGCCGCCGGTGATGGTGCCGTCGTTGATCAGGTCGGGCACGCGCTCCACGTCGATGGTCGAAATCAGCCGCCCCTCCTTGTCCTTGACCCCTTCCACGTCGGTGAGCAGGATCAATTTTTCGGCGCGCAGGGCGCCGGCGATGCGGCCCGCCACCAGGTCGGCGTTGATGTTGTAGGTTTCGCCGTTGAGGCCGACGCCGATGGGTGCGATCACGGGGATGAAATGGCTTTTTTCCAGCGCTTCGATGATCGCCGGATTGACGCTTTCCACCTCGCCCACATGACCGATGTCGATGATTTCCGGGGTCAGGGTGTCGGGGTTGATCTGGGTCATCTCCATCTTGCGCGCGATGAGCAGTCGCCCGTCCTTGCCCGTGAGCCCCACTGCCTTGCCGCCGTGGCGGTTAATGTTGTTGACGATCTCCTTGTTGACCTGAGCGCCGAGCACCATTTCCACCACGTCCATGGTCTCGCGGTCGGTGACGCGCATGCCCTGCACAAAGCGCGACTCCTTGCCCAGGGCCTTGAGCAGCTTGCCGATCTGCGGCCCGCCGCCGTGCACCACCACCGGATTGAGGCCGATGAATTTCATCAGGATGATGTCCTGGGCGAAGCTCTCCTTGAGGCGATCCTCCACCATGGCGTTGCCGCCGTACTTGATGACGATGGTGGCGCCGGAGAAGCGCTTGAGCCAGGGCAGGGCTTCGAGCAGAACGTTGGCTTTGGCGATGATTTCCTGCATGTCGGCAATCCGTGGTTGGCGGTTGTGGGTGTAGGGGCGCACTGATGTGCGCCCAGGGCGGATGCAATCCGCCCCTACAGGATATACCGGGACAGATCCTCGTCCTTGACGATGTCCGCCAGTTTGTCGCGCACGTAGGCGGCGTCGATGGTCATCTGCTTGGCTCCCAGCTCCGGGGCGCGAAAGGAGAGCTCCTCGAGCATCTTCTCCAGAATCGTATGCAGGCGCCGCGCGCCGATGTTCTCGGTGCGCTCGTTGACCAGTTGCGCGGTGCGGGCGATTTCGCCCACCGCATCCTCGGTGAACACCAGATCCACCCCCTCGGTGGCCAAAAGCGCCCGATACTGACGCGTCAAGGCGTTTTTCGGTTCACTGAGGATGCGCACGAATTCCGCCTCGCCGAGGCTCTCCAGTTCGACGCGGATGGGAAAGCGGCCCTGAAGCTCTGGAATCAGGTCCGAGGGCTTGCTGATGTGAAAGGCGCCGGCGGCGATGAACAGCACGTGATCGGTGCGCACCGGTCCGCACTTGGTGTTGACCGTGCTGCCCTCGACGATGGGCAGGATGTCGCGCTGCACCCCCTCACGCGAGACGTCGGGGCCGCGGCCATGCTCGGAGCCGGCGATCTTGTCGATCTCGTCGATGAAGATGATGCCGCTCTGCTCGACGCGTTCCTTGGCCAGGGCCTTGACCTTGTCCATGTCCACCAGGCGCTCGGCCTCATGCTCGATGAGCAGTTCGCGTGCCTCGCTGACGCGCACCCGGCGGCGCTTGTTCTTCTTCGGAAAGAGATTGCCGAACATCTCCTTGAAGCTCGATCCCAACTCCTCCATGCCCTGAGGGGTAAAGACCTCAAGGGAGGGCGTCTTGCTCACCTGAATGTCGATTTCCACCAGGCGGTCGTCGAGCTCGCCCATGCGCAGCTTGCGCCGCAGCTTGTCGCGGGTGGTCTCGCGACCCTCGCTCTCGCTGATTTGCAGGGCCGCGCTCTCGCCGGGCAGCAGCAGGTCGAGAAGGCGCTCCTCGGCCAGATCCTCGGCCTTGAGTCGCACTTTTTCCGCTTCCTCCTCGCGCACCATGATGATGGCCAGATCCACCAGGTCGCGCACCATGCTCTCCACGTCGCGGCCGACGTAGCCGACCTCGGTGAACTTGCTCGCCTCGACCTTGATGAAGGGCGCCTGGGCCAGCTTGGCCAGGCGCCGCGCGATCTCGGTCTTGCCCACGCCGGTGGGGCCGATCATGATGATGTTTTTCGGGGCGATTTCGTCGCGCAGCTCGGCGGGAACCTGCTGGCGACGCCAGCGGTTGCGCAGGGCGATGGCCACGGCGCGCTTGGCGGCGTTCTGCCCGACGATGTAGCGGTCGAGCTCGGATACGATCTCCCTTGGGGTGAAGTTGTTCACGACAGGGTCTCCAGCTTGATCTGGTCGTTGGTGTAAATGCAGATGCCGGCGGCGATGCGCATGGCCTGCTCGGCGATTTCTCCCGCACCCAGGGGTGAGTGCTCCGCCAGGGCGCGCGCCGCGGCCAGGGCAAAGGGGCCACCCGAGCCGATGGCGGCGATGCCGTCGTCAGGCTCGATGACGTCGCCCGCGCCGCTGATCACCAGGGTCGATTCGCGGTCGGCCACCACCAGCAGGGCCTCGAGGCGGCGCAGCACGCGGTCGGTGCGCCAGTCCTTGGCCAGGGACACGGCGGCGCGGGTCAGGTTGCCGCGAAATTCCTGCAATTTGCCCTCGAATTTCTCAAACAGGGTAAAGGCGTCGGCGGCGCTGCCGGCGAACCCGGCGAGCACCCGACCGTCGTTCATGGTGCGGATCTTGCGCGCCGAATGCTTCATCACCGTGTTGCCGAAGGTCACCTGACCGTCACCGGCCAGGGCCACGACGCCGTCCTTGCGCACGCAGAGGATGGTGGTTGCGTGAAACATGAATCCTCCCGGATAAAAAAAAGCGGCCCGGCCGCGGAAAAATATCGAGAATATAACACAGCGCCCCGATCCTACAAAGGCAAAATTCGGGCAAAATCCGGCGGGAAAAAAATCAGCGGGGCAGGGTCAGGACGGCGGTGGTGCCGCGGCCGGGCTCACTTTCGAGGCTCAGGCTGCCGCCCAGATTGTGCACGAAGCTGCGGGCATAGAACAGGCCAAGGCCGAAGCCGCGTACCTGGCCGGTGCGGGCAGGGTCGATCTGGTAGAACTTCTCGAAAACCCGCGGCAGTTCCTCGGCGGCGATGCCCACGCCGGTGTCGCGCACCTCCAGGCGCAGGCCGGGTTCCCCGAGGGTTGCCTGGAGGCTGACGCTGCCACCGCTGTTGGTGAACTTGATCGCGTTGTCGAGCAGCGCGAACAGGGCGAAGCTCAGCTGCTCGCGGTCGGTATGAATTGGACCCAGGGCCGGGTCGAGGTCCAGGACCAGGTCGATGTTCTTGGCCTGGGCGCGCGGGCGCAGACTGCCGATGAGCTCGCGGCACAGGGCGGCCGTGTCGACCTCGGCGAGGCGCGGCGGTCCCTCGCGCAGGATCACTTGGCTGAAGGCGAGCAGGTCCTGAATCAGGCTTTCCAGGTAGGCCGACTCCTCGAGAATCATCCGCAGGGTTGTCTGAAAGCTTGGGTCGCTCGCGTCGCCGATGCCCTGCGCGAGATTCTGCATGAACAGGGAAATGGCGGTGGTCGGCGTCTTGAGCTTGTGCGAGATGAGGCCGAGAAATTCGGTCTTGAGCCGGTCCATGCGCTTGAGGGACAAAAGCTCGGCGCGCAGGGCCTTTTTTTCCAGGACGCGGTTGATGGTGGTGCGCAGTTGCAGCAGGTTGATGGGTTTGCTGATGAAATCGTCGGCGGCGGCCTGCAGGGCCTGCAGGATGATCTCCTTGTCGG
>NZ_JAUVWH010000049.1 GCF_030604225.1 Geoalkalibacter sp. | reverse complement strand
GCCTGGCCGACGTCTATGAGGCCCTGACCTCGGATCGGGCCTACCACACCCGCCACTCGACCTACCAGGCCCTCAAGCTGATGAAAGAAAAGGTCCTGGCCGACATGGACCAGGACCTCTTTGAACATTTCATCAAGTTGTTTCGCCTCTGAACCCCGCCGGTCTCACCCCAGGAAATAATCGCGGTTTTCGTTGAACACCACCCGGATATGATCCAGGAGTTCGGGAAGTTCCAGGGCATTGAGCTCCAGGGCGCGCACGCTGGGCAGGGTCGCGAGATCAAGTTGGGCGTCGGGCAGGCGCTGGCCGATGCCGAGCTTGGCGCACAGGGCACCGGCCACATGCACCGTGGCGGTGAGGCGAAACAGGGTCGGCTCATCCTCAGCGTCGATGTCCAGATCGGCGTGGTGCAGGGTGCTCTGGATGAGGCCCTCGGAGAAGTTCCATTTCTTGAGCACTGCCGCGCCGACCAGCGCATGGCTGTAGGGAAAGTAGCGTCCTTCGAGTTGCTGGATGCTGCCCTCGCCGTTGTAGACCGCCTGCATGAGTTCCTGAAAAACCTGGGGCTGGCTGTAGTTGAGCACCACCTTGCCGATGTGGCGGAACAGGCCGCTGAGAAAAGCTTCCTCGACGTCGGCGGTCTCGAAGCGCCGCGCCAGGATCTTGGCGCCGATGGCGCAGCCGATGGAATCCTCCCAGAGCATTTTTTCCAACAGTCCGAAGCTCTTGTTCATCCCCTTGAGGCTGGCGGCCAGGACCAGACTGCGCAGGGTGCGCTCGCCGAGCAGGACGATGGCGTTCTCCAGGGTCTTGACCTGGCGCTTCATGGAATAAAAGCTCGAATTGGCGATCTTGAGCACCCGGGCGGACAGGGCGGGATCATGGGCCACGGTCTCCGCCAGTCCCGCCGCCGAGGTCGTGGGATTCTGCAACTGCTCGATGACCTTGACCGCCACGGCGGGCATGGGCGGAAGATCGCCCACGGTATTGACCACGGTTTGGAAATCGACGCTCATGATGAGAATCCTTCGCATTTGACAGGCTCTTCGGCGTGACGCCGGAACCGGTCAAGGAAAAAATATTTTTTATGATAACAAATCAACTTTTCCGACGAAAAGGCTTTTAATCATCTTTTCGTACTTATTATCCCCCCGCCCCTGTCCACATTCAACCCGGCAAGATAACATTCACCCCCAGAGCGCCTCCCGTAGGCCGGAGCGCCGCTGCACGCGGCGCCCGACGACGCGATGGAGCAGGTCTTCCTCTCCCCAGACCGCGACCTTGCGCCGGGCACGGGTCACGCCGGTATAGAGCAGTTCGCGGCTGAGGAGCTCGCCGGGACTTTCGGGCAGGATCAGCAGCACCTCGTCGAACTCGCTGCCCTGGCTCTTGTGCACGGTCATGGCGTAGACCGTTTCGTGGGCGGGCAGGCGCGGCGGCGCGATCTTGCGCAGTTCGCCGCCGGCCTGCTGAAAAAAGGCGCGCAGGGCGCCGTTGCTCTCAGGATCGGGCCAGATCAGGCCGACATCGCCGTTGAACAGGCCGAGGCGATAGTCGTTGCCCGTGACGAGGATGGGTCGCCCGGCATAAAAGGGCGTCGCGGGATGAATCAGTCCGCGCCGCGCCAGGATTTTCTCGGCTAGGCGGTTGAGCTGCTCCACCCCCCAGGGACCGTGGCGCAAGGCGGTGAGCAGGCGAAAGCCCTCGAAGGCGGCCAGGGCCTCGACGGCGCTGTGCGCCTGGAGGGTGGGACGCAGGGCCGCGAGGAGCAGCGGCTCCAGTTCTCCCTCCAGTTGGTTGGCCGGCGGCAGGGGGCGCCAGTGGACATCCTCGTGCTCCGGCGCGCGCAGGGCGGCCAGGGTAGCGGGGCCGTCGCCCTCATTGACGCAGCGAGCCAGCCGGCCGATGCCGCTGTCGGCGGCGAAGCGATAGCTGCGCTGCAACAGGATGAGATTGTCGGCGAGGGGCGCCGGAGCCGGGGCGATCAGGGGCAGGCGGTCGCCGCAGAATTCGGCGACGGCCGCCGCGAAGGCCGGGCTGTGTCCCGCCGCGCCGCCCGCCCCGCACAGATCGCCGAGCACCGCGCCGGCTTCCACGGAGGCGAGCTGATCGCGGTCGCCGAGCAGGATCAGGCGCGCCGTGGCGGGCAGGGCGTCGAGCAGGGCCGCCATGAGCGGCAGATCGACCATGGAGGCCTCATCGACGATGAGCACCTCGCAGGCCAGGGGGTTGCCGCGATGATGGCGAAAGGCGCCGCCCCGTCCGCTTCCGAGCAGGCGATGCAGGGTGAGGGCTTCGCCGGGGATGCGGGCGCGCACCGCCGCGTCCACCGGAAGCCCGTCGCGGGCCAGGCGGATGGCTTCGGCCAGGCGCGCCGCCGCCTTGCCGGTGGGCGCGGCCAGAACCAGGCGCAAGGGCCGGGTCGCGGCCTGCTCGACCAGCAGGGCGAGAATCCTCACCACCGTGGAGGTCTTGCCGGTGCCGGGGCCGCCGGAAATGACGCACAGCGGATGCAGCAGCGCCGCTAGGGCCGCCACCCGTTGCCAGTCGCAGCCCTGGCCGTCGCCGTGCCCGAACAGCCGCCCGAGGCCCTCGCGCAGCAGGGCGGCATCCGCGGGCGGGGTACGCAGGGCGGCGCGGCGGCGCAGCTCCTCGGCGAGGAAGCGTTCATGCCGCCAGAAACGGTAGAGGTACAGGCGCCCCTGGGCATCGAGAATCAGCGGGCGGTAATCGCCGGGGGCGCCGACCACGGAACTCTGGCGCAAGGCGGCCGCCCAGGCCGCGGGTTCGGGCAACGGCGGGGCCGGTGAATCGCCCGGGGGCGGCCCTCCCAACCCGGGAGCGCGCAGGTCGAGGCACACATGGCCCTGCTCCGCCGCCTGGCTGACCAGCGCCGCCGCGAGTTCCAGCTCCGGGGCGCCGCCGCCGGCGAGCTTGCCCAGGAAGCGGGCGAAATGGCGGCTCATGGAAGAGAGGTCCCATTGGTCCAGAAGAGTGGCGGTATCCATCAGGATTTCTCCCCCAGCAGGGCATCGAGTTCGTTCATCAGGCGCGGGGTCGGCCGGTCGTAAAAAATGCCGCTGCCGGGTGCGGCCTCGGGGCCGATGCCGCGCAGGAACAGATAGAAAACGCCGCCGAAATGTTCCTCGTAGGCGTAGCCGGGCAGGCGCGCGCGCAGCCAGCGATGCAGGGCCAGGCCGTAGAGGTGGTATTGAAGCACATAGGCTTCGCTCGCCATGGCCAGCGCCAGGGCCGCCTGGTGATAATCGCCGCGCTGTCCGCCGAGGTGATTGGACTTCCAGTCCAGCAGGTAATAGCGCCCGTCCCGGCGAAACACCAGGTCGATGTAACCCTTGACGAAGCCGCTCAGGGGCGTGAAATCCAGGTGGGACAAAAGCTGCTCGGCCTCCAGGGGATAGGCGGGCAGCCCCTGGCGGGCGAAGAGCGCCCGCAGATCCGGCGCGGTGAGCCGCGCCACGGGAAAGTGAAACTCCATCTCCGCCAGTCGCTCGGCGCGGCCCACCTCGGCCAGGCGCAGGCTGCCGAAAGCGCCCGCCAGAGGGGTCGCGACGACGCGCGCGGCCATGGCCTGCACCGCCGCCGTCCAATCCTCGTCGAAGCCGTGGGCGCGCAGCTTGCGGGCGACCAGCTCGCGCGCCTGGGGTGTTGCGACGCCGCCGAAGTCCAAATCCTCGAAGATGGCGTGCAGGCAGGAGCCGGCCCGGGCGCCACGGGGAAAATCGAGGATGTCGGACATCTCGGGACGCGGCGCCGGCGCGGGAGGCAAAGACGCGGCGGGTTGCAGAAAATCGTGGTCGGGCAGATCGAGGGCCGCGGAATGGCCGGCGGCAAGGGAGGAAAAGCTGGCGATACGCCAGTCGGCGGCGATCCGTCCGCTGAAGGCACGACAGCGGGGCGCGGCGGGCAGGCTCAGGCGCGGCGCCCAAACCCGCTCCTCCACGGGAGGAACATCCTGCACGTGGATACAGCCGGCGCCGCGCTCCGCCAGATCCGCGAGGCGGGCGCGCAGCTGCGCGTCGTCGAGGTCCTTGACCCTCGCCGCCAGACTGTCCACCACCCCGGCATCCTGGGACTCCGACGCGGAGCCGTGAAGCAGATAGGCCGGCGCCGAGGTCTCGCTCTGGTTGATGCCGCCCCAAACGAGAATGCAGCGGTGGCGGGCGCGGGTCAGGGCCACGTAGAGCAGGCGCAGGTTTTCCGCGAGGGCTTCGTCCTCGGCCAGCGCCTTGTGCGCCGCGTGGTGCGGGGAGCCCAGATCGAGGGTCAGGTCGAGGGCCTGGGCGGGATCATGAAAGGACACTTCCGGCCCCTTGAGGCGCGCGCCGTTCCAGGTGAAGGGGCAGAACACCACGGGATATTCCAGGCCCTTGCTGCGATGGATGGTCACCAGCTTGACGGCGTTCTCGTCGGTTTCCAGGCGCATCTGGTATTCGTCATGCAGGGGCTTCTCGACGAGGCGCGCCGCCAGCCAGGCGAGCAGCCCCTCCATCCCCAGGCGATTTTCCAGGGCCGCCTGGTGGAGCACCTCGATGCCGTGCAGCAGGTTGGTGAGGCGCCGCTCGCCGTCCTCGTAGGCGAGCAGCCGGGCGCGCACCTCCTCGCGACCGAGCAGGGTGGCGGCCATGGCCATGAAACCGCGCCGCGCCCAAAGATCCTGATAGGCGGCCATCCCCTCGACCAGACTTTCCCAGCGCCCCTCGTCGGCAGCCGCCTCTTCCAGGGCGCAAGCATCGAAGCCGAGCATTTCCGTGGCCAGGGCGGCGCGCAGGGCGCCGTCGTCGGCCGGATCGGCGATGGCCGTCAGCACCAGGCGCAACTCCTCCATCTCCCGCGCGTCGAAGAGACTTTCGCTGCTGTAGAGCACGCTGGGCACGCGCCGCGCGCGCAGGGCCTGCTGCATGAGCCGCGCCTGGGCGTTGGTGCGCACCAGCACGGCCAGATCCCCGGGCGCGAGGGGCCGGTCGTCGAGGCGCAGTTGCCCGGCGTCCGCGGCTTCGAGCAGGCGCAGGATTTCGCCGGCGACGGCTTGGGCCAGGTGGGACTCGGCATGCTCGATGGTGATGCGCGGTTCCTCGCCGCGCGGCAGAAACCACAGGTGCAGGGGCGCGGTCTCTCTTTGGCCGTCGCGCACCAGGGCGCAGTCCTCGCGCTCGGGGGCGGGATGCACCTCGACAAAGGGGATGGCGTCGAACAAAAAGGGCCGCTGCGCGCGCGCGAAGACCTGATTGACGGCGCGCACCAGGGGACCGTCGGAGCGCCAGTTGGTGTTCAGGGTATAGCGTCGGTCGACGTCCCGGGCGGCGGCCAGATAGGCGAAGATGTCCGCGCCGCGAAAGCTGTAGATGGCCTGCTTGGGATCGCCGATGAGAAACAGCGTCTGCTCGGCGTGCGGATAGATGGCGCGAAAAATCGCGTACTGCACGGGATCCGTATCCTGAAACTCATCGATGAGCGCCGCCGGAAAACGCCGCCGCAACTCCGCCGCCAGCGGCGCGCCCTCAGGGCGCAGCAAGGCGGCGCGCAGGTCGAGGAGCAGATCGTCGAAAGCGCGCAGGTTCTGCCGGCGCTTGCGGCGCGGCAGCTCGGCGCTCAGCCAGTCGAGGAGCTCGGCCTTGAGAGCGATTAGCCTCAGCCGCCAGAGTTCGAACAACTCTTCAAGGGCGGCGGCCAGATCATCGCAGCTGTCAAAGAAGGGATGTTGAAGGGGACTATGCCCTTTTTTGACGGCGGCGGCCAGGCGCTCATGGGTGAAGCGCTCGAAATTCTTCGGGGGAAAGAGCGGATCGTCGGCGGCAAACCACAGCGTCAGTTCCGCCTCCCAGCGGGGCAGGGAATTGAGCGCATAGCTCTTGCGATTAAGGGCGGGCGAATCCTGTAGCAGGCTCATCACCTGCGCGCCTTCCTCCGCCCAGAGCGCCGCGGCGGCGGCATAGGCGTCAAGGACGCGGCACAGGGTCCGGCCCTCATCCTCCGGCGGCGCCTCCCGGGGGATCACCCGCAGGTCGGCGGCCTTGGCGTGCTTGCGCGCGAAGCCGTGCAGTTTGGCGGGGCTCGCTCCCTTGGCCTGGGACCAGCGCAGCCAATGCGGCTCGCTCTCGATGAAGCGCTGCCGCCAGAAATCATCGATGATTTCACCGAGCAGCTGCTCCTGGTCGGTGACCAGTTCGGTGTCGAACAACCCGCCGCTCTCAAAGGCCTTCTCCACCAAGACGCGCTGGCAGAAGCCGTGAATGGTGAAGATCGCCGCCTCGTCGAAACAGGCCAGGGCGGTGCGCAGACGCTCGCGGTCGCGGGCGGCATCGGGGCTGGCCGTGAGCAGGCCCGTCAGCAACGGGTCCGTGGTGGGGCCGCCGCGGAACACCTCGAAAGCGCCGCGCAGGCGCTGGCGCAGGCGGTCGCGCAGTTCCCGGGTGGCCGCCTCGGTGAAAGTCACCACCAGGATCTGATCGACGCTCAGCCCCTGCTCGACCACCAGACGCAGGTAGATGGCGGCGATGGTGAAGGTTTTGCCGGTGCCGGCGCTGGCCTCGATGAGGTTGCGGCCGCGCAGGGGACTCGTCAGCAGATTGAATTCCACGGGCGCAAGGCTCACGGGCGCACCTCCTCGCAAGCGGCGAACAGCGGCCCGAAGACGTGCAGGGCCAGAGCCTCGAATTCCCCACCGAAAGGCTCGACGCCGCGCAGGCTGTAGCGCAGCCAGGCATCCTCGCTCTCCCCCCGGGCGAAATCGCTGCCGTCCCAGACCTTGCGCGCCGCCTCCAGGGCCGCCTCCGGCCCCTTGCCCGCGAGCAGTTTTTGCGCCCAGGCGGCGCTGGTCTCGGGGTACAGAGGCAGCGTCCGGCACAGCCCCTGACGAAACAGCTCCAGCAGTTCGGCGAGCAGTTCCCGGGCCCGGTCCGGCGCCAGGGGGGCGAAGCGGCACAGACCCTCGCTGCCCACCAGCAGGGTTTCCCCCCCACCCTCCTGCTGGGCGCAGAACGCCAGGTGGGCGAGCCAGGCATCGAGGCGATCCCTGGCCTTGAGCTTGGCGTAGCGATAGCGCAAGGGCCCGCCGCGGCCCCCCAGCATCAGGCGTCCGGTGAGACGCGCGCCGGGCAGGGGCAGATCAAGATCGAGGTGCCGGGGCGGCTCCTCGCGCAAGGGGCGCAGCACCTCGACGAAGCCGCGCGCGGCGCCGTCGAGCTCGGCAAAGGCCACCTGCCCGGCCACGCCCGGCGGCAGCAGGCCGCGCGCGCGAAACCGCTGGTGCCGCGCGTCATCGCCTGCTCCCCGCAGGTGCTCGTCGATGAGATCGGCCATCAGCTGATATTTCTCCAGGCCGCCGACCTCCAGGGTTTCCCGCTCGGCGAGGGCATCCTCGACCGCCGCCAGGCGCAGGCCGAGGCGTTCTTCCAGAAAAAAACGCTGGGGATGGCGCACGAACCGCAACAGCCGGTGGATATCGAGTTCCTGAAAATCCTCGGCGGGCGGCGGCAGCGCCACCGGCGCCAGGGGCACGGCGGCGCGCACCCCCGCGGCGCGCGCCGCCAGCGCCTCGCAATTGGCGCGGGAGTAACTGAACAGGCGGGCATTTTCGCTGAAATAGGCGGGGTGAAAGGCCTGCAGATGGTGCTTGCGCACCAGCCAGGGCAGGATCTCGCCCTCGCTCAGGCGAAAGCCGCGCGCGATGCAGTCGAGCAATTCGCACACCAGCACCGAGGGCGGCACATCCCCGGCGTCGCGGGCGTTCTGGCCCACATAGGTGAGGATGAAATAATCGCGCGCCGACACCAGGGCCTCAAGAAACAGGTAACGGTCCTCGCGGCGCAGGCTGCGGTCGCCGGGCTGGGGATGGCGCGCCATGAGGTCGAAGCCCTGTGGCCGCTCGGCCCGGGGAAAGGCGCCGTCGTTCATGCCCGAGAGCACGATCACGCGAAAGGGAATGCTGCGCATGGGCAGCAGGGCGCAGAAGGTCACCCCGCCGGCGAGAAACCCCTGGGCGGCGGCGCTTTGCTCCAGGCATCCGGTCAGATGGGCGCGCAGGACGTCCAGGGACAGATCCTCGGCGTATCCCGCCTGCTCGGCACTCTCGCGCAGTTCGCGCAGGGCCCGGCGAAGGCTGTCGATTTCAACTTCGCTCTCCGCATCCGAGGCCAGGAACTGCTCCAGCATTTGCAAACATAGGGCGGCCCAATCCTGGGGGGAACGCGGCCTTGCCAGGTCGTCGGCCAGGGCGAAGAGCGCCTCGATGAAATCGAGAAAACAGCCGAGAACGCGGGCGTTGCCTCCGCGCACCGCGGATCGGGGCAGGATCCCGCCGAACAGCCCGCCGTCCTCGGGCAAGGCATGACCGAGCAGCAGCCGCTCCAGCCCGGCCCGCCAGCTGTTCTCGGCATAGGCCGGCACCCCCTGGCGGGCGCGATGGGCGGCGTCGATGCCCCAGCGAATGCGCGTTTCGCGCACCCACTCGCGGATCTGGTCGAGATCGGCTTCCGCCAGCTCGAACCGCGTGCGCACCCAGGGAATCTCAAGAATATCGAGGATCTGGGCGGCGCCGAAGCGGCTGCCCGGCAGGGCGAGCAGCTTGAGGAAGGCCTCGGCGAGGGGACTTTGCGCGCGCACCCCACGATCAGCGATGCGGAAGGGAATGCGCGCCATGCCCTGCGCCTCGCCCGCGAAGACGGCGGTGATGTAGGGCGCATAGGCCTCGATGTCGGGAATCATCACCAAGACATCATTGGGCGTCAGGTCGGGATGCCGCGCGAACAGCTCCACCAGCTGATCGTGGAGAACTTCCATCTCGCGCAGCGGCCCGTGGCAGGAGTGCACCTGCACCGAACCGTCCGCCTCATCGAGGGTCAGTTGCGGCGCGTTGCCCTCGGGCCGGTCGCGCAGCAGCAGGATGTCGCTTTGCAGGCAATGCAGCAGCGTGTCTTCCGCGGGCTCGCTGAAACACAGGTGCTCCTCGAATTCCAGGCGCTCCAGCAGCAGGCGAAAAAAGTCCCGCCCCTGCCCGCCCAGGGAGGCGAGCAGCGGATGACCCGCTCCGAGGTGCAGCGCCTCACCGAGATAATCGTCGAAGCTGAGTTGCTTCTTGCGCTTGGCCGCCTCGCGGGCGGACACGATATCGCCCCAGTATTCCCGCGAGGGATTGAGCAGGAACAGATGAACGTCCAGATGCCGCGCGAGGGCCTCGAACACCGCGAGGTGCAGGGGCGGCATGGCGGGAATGCCGAAGACCGCGACGCGGCGCGGCAGCTGGGCGGCAAAGTTGGGTGAGCGCGCGGCGTCCAGAAAGGCGTGCAGGACCGCCGCCTTGTGCGCTCCTGGCGAAGCGGCGACCAGTTCCCGCCACAGCTCGGCCTGCCAGGCCGCCTCGCCCTGCCCCGCGCCCTGGTCCCAGGAGCGCAGCAGTTCGGGACGATAGACGGCGTACTGATCGAAGAGATCGGCAAGACGCCGGGCAAACTGATAGGACTTGAGGGGATCGGCGCCGGACCCGAAATAGCCGCGCACCGGAGCAAAAGCGGGACGCTCGAGCAGGCGCGGGATGAGGCCGAGAATCCGCCAGGTGAGGGGACCGGGATCAAAGGACGATCTGACTTCGAGCCCCGGCAGCACCTGGCGAATGCACTCCCAGATAAAGGCGTTGGGGAACGGAAAGCTTTGCGCGTCGTTGGCCCAGGCGCCGAAACCCTCGGCCAACCGCAGGGACAGCCAGCGCTGCATGCCGCGACTCTGCACCAGAATGATCTCCGGCGCCAGGGGATCGTTGGGCCCGGTGCGCAGCACTCCGGCCAGTTCATCGAACAGCAGTTCCAGCCGGTTGCTGAGAAACAGGTGAAATCCGCTCATGGACGGCTCCCCGGAGGAGAAAAGGGCACTGCGGAAAGGTATCTACCGGGTCAGTATCGCGGAGGTCGTGACAGAATAGGTCAAACAAGGCAGGCGTGAAATACCGAGGGGACGCGGCATGCCGCGTCCCCTCGGGTCATCCAATCAGTTCTCCGCCAGGAAGTGGCGCTCGTACATGTCCTCGAGTTCCTGGAGGTGGCGTGATTCGTCGTTGAGCAGTTTTTCGAAGAGCTTGGCCATGGGCGCGCCCTCGCAACCCTGCATCATGCGTTGGTAGAAATCGATGGCGTTTTTTTCCAGATGGATGGCGAAGGCCAGCGCCTGACGGGCATCGGCATCGGGGCTGAGCTCCTGCTGCTGGAGCACGTAATCGAGATCCATGGTGGGCACCGGCCGGTCCATGGCGTGGCTACCCTCGATGGTGCCCTCGACCAGGGCGCGCTCCAGGGCATGCTTGTGCTCGAGTTCGTCGAGGGCGGCATCCTTGAGAATCATGCGCGCCTGCTTGTTCTTGAGCTTGCGCATGGCTTCCAGATAGTTACGGAACCCTTCGTTTTCCATCTTGACCGCCTTTTCCAGGGCGGCTTCGTAGGTATAACAGGCCTTGGCTTTGCTGGGACTCATGGCGTTTCCTCCACTCAATAGATGACAATATAGCCGTGTTTTTCCGCGATCCGCGAAATTTCCAGAACGTCCTGAATGCGGTACTCACTGCCGTCGAGGCGGAAAAGATAGCTGCCGTCGTCCTGCTTTTCGGCCTTGTCGACCAGGTATTCAAACATGGCTGTCTTGATGGTTTCCATACCTGCATCTCCACCAGGATTTCAATTTTTTTAGCACAGTTAGACGCAGGGAACAAGTATATTGTATACAGTTTCGCGGTCGCGCCGAGCCTCTTGTGGGCCCTCAACCGCCTGCCGCGTCCGACCTCAGGGCGATCCCCTGGGCGGACAACTGGGCGCGCACCTGCCCTGCCCAGTCGCGGTTGGCCGCCGGGCTGGCGGGACTTGGATGAAGGATGCGGCCCACCGCCACGTCCATGCCCGCCAGGGCCTCCCGAGCACGTTGCTCGGCAAAGCCGCCGACTCCGATGACCCGCGAGCAGCCCAGCGTCTGAATGGTGCGGCGCAGCGCTGCGTCGCAGGCGGCATACAACGGCTCGCGCTCGGCGACGGCGAGCTGGTCGGGCGTGCGATTGCGCCCGCCTTCCTCGACAAACAGCAGGGGGCAGTAATTGACCACGAAAAACCGGTGGAAGAAGAGATCCGGTGAGCCGAAAACCTCGCGGAAAAACCCCCAGAGCCTGCGTCCGCTGACCTCGCTGCGGCGGCAGGCAAAGCCGGTGACGGGTTTTTTCGGATGCTCCCGGGAAGGCCGGCTCACTTCTTCTTCGATACCCAGCCAGTCGCGCACGGCACTCACCTCGCCAAAGGGCACGCCGGTTTGCGCCATGCCCCAGGGGCCGGGATTCATGCCGAGAAACACCACCTGCTTGGGGCCTTGACCGTAGCGTTCGAGATAGCTGCGATGAGGTTCCGCGGCATAGCGCAGGGGGTTGTACACATGGGACACCGGCGCTTGGAAAGTCAGGCGATCGAGATGCTTCGCGAGTTCCCGCGTCACTTGCCAAAGGGTCATGATTCGCTCCTGTGGTCCCATTCTCGGGGCTTGGCGCCTGCCTGTCAAGAACGGCGCCGGACTGCTAGAATAAAGACGTGTCCGGGGCCGGGAAAGACAAATCATGAATTTTGAGGTCACACTCCACGACCAGGGCGCCGAGGAGTTGCACGCCCGTCGCGCGGAACTGGCGGGTTTGTGCGCCCAACTGGCCGACACCCAACGGGAGGTTTCGGCCCTGCGGGTACGGATCGCCAGGTTCGAGCGGCGTTTTTTCGCCGAAGTCGGGCGACTCTACGTCGAACTCGATGAATTGCGTGCCCGGCTGGCGGAAAAAAGCGCTCGCCAGCAACCCCGCGACCCGCAACGCCAGGCCGCCGCGCGGCGCAGCCGCATGCGTGCCGAAACAAGCGCCGGCGATTATGCAAAGCATCAGCGCGCACCTGCCCCGCCCGGAGAGAAACCTCTGGTCGCGACGGGCCTGCGCAAGCTCTACCGCGGCATCGCCGCGCAGATCCATCCCGACAGGGCGCGGGATGAAGCCTCCCGCGCCTATCAAACCCAACTCATGGCCGAACTCAACGAGGCTTTTGCCCTGGGCGAGCGCCGGCGCATGGAGGACATCCTGGAGAGTTGGAAAAAACATGCCGCCCGGCGCCGACAATCAGCCCTGGCCGCCGAGCTTGCGCGCCTCGAACAGGCCCTGCGCCGCGCGGCGGAGCAGCTTGCGGCCCTTAGGGCGCAACGGCGGCGCCTGGAATTTTCCGACATGTTTCTGCTGATGCGCCAGGTGGAAGAGGCGGCGGGCGAAGGCCGCGACCTGCTGGCCGAACTCGCCGAGGAACTCAGGGCGCGGATTCTGGCCTGTCGCGCTGAACTGGGCTGAAAGGACCAAGACATGGAAACACGCCTGCATGAACTGGCGCAAATCGTGGAAGCCCAGGCGCCGCGCACCGTGCCTCCCGCCTCGGAGCTCATCCGTCGCGGCGCGGCCGACATCGCGCGCCTGCACATGGATCCCCGGATTGAACCCCTGATTGAACGCCTCGGCAATGCGGGCGATTGGGCCGGACAACTGGAGGCCTGGGAAGAAATCCGCGAACTCGGCCCGCACCTCAGCGGCTGGGAAAGCGCCTTGTGCCACCTGATCCATCAAGGCGAGGGCTGGGCTCGCATTTTCGCCGCCGAATCCCTGGCCTGCCACGCCCGCGCCGAGACGCAAGCCGTGCCGGTGCTGCTGGCCACCCTCGCCGCAGCGTTACGCCTCGGGCAACATGATTGGGCGCGCATGGCCTGCGGCGCGCTGGGCCGCTTCACCAACCTGGCCCACCCCCTGATTCAAAGAGCCGTGCCGGCGTTGAAGGACGCCCTGTCCGCCGAGGACCTGGATGTTCAGGCCTACGCCGCCCTCGCCTTGGGCAATTACGGCCCCCAAGCGCACGCCGCGCTGGTGCGCCTCGCCGAACTCTGGGAGCGCGCCCCCGAAGGTCTGGCGCGGCATTTTGCCGCCGTGGTGGGCCAAATCGCGCCGGAGGCCGACAGCCCTTTCCTGGCCCGGCTGGAGGCCTTGCACGACCCCTGTGAAAGCACCCGCGCCGAGGCCGTGGCCGCCTTGGGCCGACGTCGCCGGGAAATCGCGCCGGCCCTCGACCGCCTGCTGCCCCTGGCCGGGGACGAGAGCCCCGATGTGCGGCGCAATCTGGCCTTGGCCCTGGGCGAACTGCCCCATCCCGACGAGCAGGCGCGGGTGCGTCTCGCCCACCTGTGCCGCGACGGCGACACCCAGGTGCGCCTGGCCGCGGCCTATGCCTCGATACGCCAGGGCGAGGACGTCGCAGCCCAGGCCGCCCGCCTGCGCGGCGCCCTGAGGGACAATTGCCGGGAATCGCGCCGACTGGCCGCCTGGGCCTTGGGCGAAACCGCGCAAACGTCGCCTTGGCGGACCCGCAAGGCGCTCAACCAGGCCCTGGGCCGGGAAACCGATCCCGCGACCCGCCAGGTTCTGGAACAGGCTCTCGCCAAGCTTGCCTAGGTTCCGAGCTTCACGCGCCCCTAAAAAGGTTCCAGCCTGATGCCGTAATCATCGGCCAGATGATACTGATGGCCGTGCACCCGGCCCTCGCCGGCGGCAATGGTCACCTTGCGGCGGCGCACGTCCTCGATCCAGCGCGGGTTGGACGCTTCGGCGCGCCGGTTGGCGACGATGAGCAGCCGCGCCTGCTCGGCCTGCTCCCGCGTCAAGCCCTGATCCAGGCGGGCAAAATCTGCCTCGATCTGGGCTTTGACCAAGGACGAGATGCTGCCGTTCTGCACCTTGATGTCAAACATCAGGGCCACGGCACGTTGCGACCACAATCCATAATCCTTACACAGAGTCCGCGCCTGCCGGTGGAGCTTCTCGGCATGCTTGACCTGAATCTGTTGAAATTCCTCCTGACGGCCGAGGGTTTTGAGCAATCCCCGCCAAGGCTCGAACAGCGTAAATCTGCGCTGATCCTGCACCGAGCGCACCCAGGCCAGTTGTTCCTCCGCGCTGGAGGTAAAAACCGCGTGGAGTTCGGGATAATTATCCTGACAGATATCCTCAAGCAGGCTGGGATGCTTTTGCGCCATCTCGCGAAACAAGGGCTGCAAGGACTGCTGGCCAAGATTCCATTGCAGCACGCCAAAACTCAACCCCTGTCCGTCAAAATCCCCCGTAATCCCGCAAAAACACTCGGGCGGCGGCCGGCCTGTTTCAAAAGACCCGGTCAGAGCCAGGCAGCGATAGGCCAGGCCCTCCTTGAGAATCGTCGGTTCGCGAATCTCCTCCTGGTCGAACAGGGCGGCCCAGGTCAGGGGGCCGACCACCCCATCGGGCTCCAATCCCTGGGCTTTCTGAAACCTTTTGACCGCGCTCTCGGTTCCTCCCCCAAAAATTCCGTCCCGTTCGCCATCGTAGTACCCCTGCGCCTTGAGTCGGTCCTGGATGCGCCGGACCTCCTCTCCCTTGCTGCCGCGACGATAACTGCTCATGTCCGACCTCCCCTGGCGGAAAAATAACACCTGTAGCCTCAAACAACATTATGGCGAGGTTTCGGCAAGTTTCCAGCAGCGGGCGCATTTCGGCTCTCCCAGATTTCACACCTATTTTTTCATTTTTTTAAACATTGTTCCCAAAACACTATTTTTTTTCAAAAAATCACTATTTTTGCGTCTCACATCGGTTAATTAATATCTTTTTTTAAAAAATAATATTGCAACAGGCTGTTTTTTAGATTGTTTTTTTGATGAACCAAAAAAACATGGCCCAAATAAAAGACTTGACCAAAATAAAACGTCGTATTATTTTTCATCCAATTTTTCCATCAAACTTTTTTTCATCGCCGATATAGAACCAGGAATAAAAGCAAGGAAGTTCCCATGAAAGTTTCTTCAAAGGACCACAGGGCGCCGACCCGAGAAAAAGAGTCCTACAGCATCCGGTCGGTGGAGAACGCTCTGGCCTTGCTTGAAGCCCTCAGCGAGGAAGTCGAGGACTTGAGCCTCACGCGCCTGAGCGAACGCATGGGCATGAACAAGGCGAGCGTTTTCCGTTTGCTGGCAACCTTCGAGCGGCGCGGCTACGTGGAACGCCGCCAGGGTTCACGCGACTACCAACTGGGACCCTCGGCCTATGAGATGGGGCAAAAGCTGCTTTCGCGCATGGAATTGCTGGGCAAGGCCCGACCGGTGATGGAAAAGCTGGTGCGTCAATGCGACGAAGCAGCCTACCTGGTGGTTCGCCGCGATGAAGACGCCCTTTTTCTGGACATGGTCGACAATGCCCAGCAGGTCAAGGTCGTCTCCCTGGTCGGTCGTCGCCTGCCCCTTGCCCAATGTGCCGCCGGCCGGGTTTTTCTGGCTTTTTCGCAGGGGGAAGGGAAAAATCGTGCCGGCCTCTCGCCCGAGGACCTCGAGCGCATTCGCCGCGAGGGGGCCGCCTGCGATCGCGGGGGCGCGGGAGAAGGCAGCGCCGGCATCGCCGTTCCCCTGTTCGGCGCGCGCTCGGATCTGGCGGGAGTCCTGGCGTTTGTCGGTCCCGACTTCCGCATGCCGCCCGAACGCATTGAGTTGGAACTGTTGCCCAACCTCAGGACCGCCGGCGAGGTCATCTCCTCACAGCTTGGCTATCTGGGCTATTCCCTGAAGAAAACGCACTGATCAGCGCGCGATGGAATCGAGCTTGTAGCGGATGCGGAGTATTTTCATGAGACTGTTGACCCCCTTGAGAGCAGCGCGCAGGCGCTCGCGTTCCTTGTTGGTCAGCAACAGGGGATCAATGTAGTTGGTGGGTTTGGTACCGGCGGCGAGCGCATGAAGTTGCATGGAAATTCTCAACCGCATCAGATAGGAAAAGGATTCCTCGAGGGTCTCGACGTCGTCGGGCGACAGGATTCCCTGCCGGTGAAGCTGCTCGATCTTGTCCCAGGTCGTGCCGCTGTGAACGCCCTGCTCCAGCGCCAGCAGGCTAATTCCCTGAGTCAGGGCGAAAATCCCGTTTTTCTTGATGTCGACCTTGCCGCGGCCCTCGCCGCGCCGCTCAACCAGAATCCGTCCGAACATGCCGACCCGGGCGCGGAAGCCTTCGACATGACGGGCCATGTAAGGCAAATAAAGAGCGTTGCGTTTAATACAGGACTGCACATGCTCGTGAAGCTCCCGCTCCAGAGAGTCAGTGCCGCAAAGAGTGCGAAAATCCTGAAACATGCTGAAATTGACCAGATGTTCGGGCTTGGGCACCGAAAGCCAGAGGCTCAGGCGCTCCTTCCACGCGGACAGGCTGCGGCGCCACTCGGGATTGCTCGCCAGCGTGTTGCCGGGGCAGCGCGGAACGCCAACCTCTTCCAGGGCATCGACCAAGCGATGGGTAAAGCGCTCCAGGGACCCCAGGGCCGTTGCGTCGAGGTCATCCGCATAGACCACGGCGCTGTCCTGGTCGGTGCGCAGGGTCTGCTCGCCGCGCCCCTCGCTGCCCAAGGCCAGATAGGCCGCACCCGGCGGAAGGACAATGCCCTCCTCGCTCTCCAGCAAGGCGATGATCCGCAGGGTAAAGGCATCGTTGAAATGGGAAATAAGCTTGACCAGGCTGGGCGTATCGGCAATGGCGCGCGAGGCCCGGCTGATGGTTTCGGTAATCTGCTCATTGATGGCGCGCAACTGCGGGATGGTTTTGGCAAACTCGATCTCCCGCGTCAGATAAAGAGGACTGCGGGTCTGCAGGCTGAGAAAGTCCGTGTCGGTGACGACGCCGTGGAGATTGCCACTTTCATCCGTCACCACAATGCGGTGAATGTTGTATTTGGCCATTTTGAAAATGGCGTCATAAACGTACTGATTGCGACCGATGGCCACCAGATCGCCCTTCATGACATCCGCCACCCGGCGCCCCTCGATGCTCCCCGCGGAAACGGCGATCAGATCGCAGAGATCGCGCGCCGAAATGATTCCCACGGGCATGCCGTCCCTGACCACCACCAATCCCGAGATCTGGTTTTCGCGCATTGTCCTGGCCGCCTCGACAACACTCGTTTCAGGCGCGCAGGTCACCGCGGGGCTTTTGCACAGGTTATCGACCTTGAGGAAGAAAAATCCATCTTCCCCCATGACGGGATTGGGCATGGGCAACCTCGGGGAGAAAAAAACTTCGGCCGCAAGACGGCCTATTCTTCCCTGTTTTTTCGTTGGGCGCAATGGAGTTCACTGCCAAACCGCGCGACAGGATGGCGTCGGCAGCCCAAACAAACGCCGGTTTTCTCGCTCAGGACATTCTGGCACTCGTAAAAAATCTATAAATTTGTCGTTGTTTTTCGATTACTTGAAACATTTTTTCAAAAAATAAAAACATGGTTTTATTTTTTTGTTGACGATATCCTGGATTTAGAATATGTTTCGTCAAGGTTTTTCCAAAATGGTGTTCTACTTTTTTGGAAAACGCGGGAAATAGGGTTTCATTTTTTTCCAGTTCGCGATGCGCAATGAAATTTATATGCTATTTTTTGAAATAGCATTTTATTTCGCGCCCCAGGGGCAGACGCAGGTCCGGGTCCGGCCTCGCCTGGATGCTCGGGGGCTCAAGGTAATCGGTGAATCTGTCAACGTGAAGCGTCATTCAGGAGAAAGGGGAAGAAAACATTTCGTGACCGACATTGAAAAACTGAGTAAACCGATTTTGTTTCAATTCACGTCCAGGTTCCGCTGGCACAAGTCATTTTTCAGGTAACAAAGAGAGGAGGCATTCATGGACAAAAGTGGACAAGCTTACTGGTTTGCGGTGTTGAAGCTGTTGGCCATCATTCTCGGCATCTGGTTTTTCGTGGCTTACGGTTTGGGCATCATCTTCGCCTCGGCCCTCAACAACATTCATGTAGGTGGCTATCCCCTGGGCTTCTGGTTCGCTCACCAGGGCTCCATGTATATTTTCATTGCCCTGATCTTCATCTACGCAAAACTGATGGGGCAGCTCGACAAAAAATTCGACGTTCACGAGCAATAAGGGAGGCGACCTAAATGGATCTGCAAATTCTTACCTACCTCGTCGTCGGTGCAACCTTTGCGCTCTACATCGGCATCGCCGTTTGGGCCCGCGCGGGCAGCACCAGTGACTTCTACGTGGCCGGCGGCGGCGTTCATCCCGTCACCAACGGCATGGCCACCGCTGCGGACTGGATGTCGGCGGCCTCCTTCATCTCCATGGCAGGCCTCATCTCCAACATGGGCTACGGCGGCGGCCTGTTCCTCATGGGCTGGACCGGCGGCTACGTGCTCATGGCCTGCTTGCTGGCGCCCTATCTGCGCAAATTCGGCAAGTTCACCGTGCCGGCATTCGTCGCGGATCGCTACTATTCGAAAACCGCCGCCGCGGTTGCCGTTATCTGCCTGTTGACGATGTCCATCACCTACATCATCGGCCAGATGACCGGCGTCGGCGTGACCTTCTCGCGCTTCCTCGGTGTCTCCAACGAGATGGGGATCTACCTCGGCATGGGTATCGTCTTCTGCTACGCGGTGTTCGGCGGCATGAAGGGCATCACCTACACCCAGGTGGCTCAGTACTGCGTTCTGATTTCCGCGTACACCATCCCGGCGATCTTCATCTCCTTCCAGCTGACCGGCATTCCTATCCCGCAATTTGGCCTCGGCGGCACCATGGTGGGCACCGACGTGTCCCTGCTGGCCAAGCTCGACCAGGTGGTCACCGACCTCGGCTTCAGCCAGTACACCACCGCCCTGCCGGGCAGCAAGCTCAACATGTTCGTCTACACCATTTCGCTGATGATCGGCACCGCCGGTCTGCCCCACGTCATCATCCGCTTCTTCACCGTGCCCACGGTCGCCGCGGCCCGCTCCTCGGCCGGCTGGGCGCTGGTCTTCATCGCCATTCTCTACACCACCGCTCCCGCGGTTGCCGCCATGGCGCGCCTCAACCTGCATGCCACCGTCAACACCGCGGTCATGAGCGGCGGCGACATGTTCGCAGCGGAGAGCAGCTTGAAGCATGAGGACCGTCCGGCGTGGATGAAGCGTTGGGAAGTCACCGGCCTGCTCAAGTGGGAAGACAAGAACGGCGACGGCCGCATCCAGTACTACAACGACAAGACCACCAATCCCACCGCGCAGGCCAACATCGCCGCCGCCGGCTGGGCCGGTAACGAGCTTTCGGTCAACGCCGACATTATCGTGCTTGCCAACCCCGAAATCGCCTTGCTGCCCAACTGGGTCATCGCCCTGGTGGCCGCCGGCGGTGTCGCCGCGGCGCTCTCCACCGCAGCCGGTCTGTTGCTGGCCATCTCCTCGGCCATTTCCCATGACCTGCTGAAGAAGATCTGGATGCCGGATCTGAGCGAAAAAGGCGAGCTCATGGCGGGCAAGGTCGCCATGGCCGGCTCCATCGTCGTCGCCGGTTACCTCGGCCTCAATCCACCGGGCTTCGCGGCGGGAACCGTCGCCCTGGCCTTCGGGATCGCCGCCAGTTCCATCTTCCCGGTTCTGATGATGGGCATCTTCAACAAGCGCATGAACAAGGAAGGCGCCATCGCCGGCATGCTCTGCGGTCTGGGCATCACCCTGTTCTACGTGTTCGCCCACAAAGGCATCTTCTTCATCAAGGGCACCGAGTACCTGGGCCTGATCGGTGGCGCCAACTCTTTCTTCGGCATCACCCCGGAAGCCTTCGGCACCATCGGCGCGCTGGTCAACTTCGGCACCGCCTATGTGGTGAGCAAGTTCACCCCGGCGCCGCCCGAGCACATCCAGAAGCTGGTGGAAGACGTGCGTACTCCGCGCGGCTCCAAGGCGATCAGCGGTGCCCACTAATCACAAGCACCCATTGTGCCGCATAAGGCACGCTGTTTGACCCATCAACCCCGCCGGTTCGCCGGCGGGGTTTTTTTCCAAGAAGTGCTGGAACTTTTCAGCATGGGGACGCAATCCCCACCGGCTGAATGGGTAAGAATTTTGGTTGATTGATCCGAGCGGCTCAGGTAAAAGAAGACATCTCAAGCGGGAGTTTCGGAATGGTTTTTGATGCAGGTACGGCCATGATCTGGATTTTGTTTCTGGCGCTTTTCCCCATGGCGTTTTTCTGGCTGCGCCGCGCCTGGAGAATATTCGTGCAGCGCGACTACTCGGAAGTCGCCCTCAAGCGCGGCGTCCCGCCGGAGAATCCCAAGAAATGGGCGCCCATCACCGGCATGCTGAATCTGACCGCCGGCCTGATGGCCCTCTGGATCCTGATCGGCGTGCCCTTGTTCATCGCCACCGGCGTCCGCATCGGCCCCTTCCACGCCTTTGATGCCTGGAGCGCCCTGGCCGGCTCGACCATCTGGATCAAGATCTTCGCCGACTTCATCGTCAGCCGCCAGGCCCATCCCTACCAATGGGGCCGGAAGAAAAAAGAGTAGGTATCAGCAGCCGCAACCGCAGTTGTGGCAGACGATCTTGTCGCTGCCTTCGGGCTCGATGGTTTCCGGGGCGAAGGCCACGCGGTTGATGCCGCGCTCGATGTCTTCCAGCAGATTGAGGTTGGCGCTTTGGCCGATGATGTGCCCCAGGCAGGTGTTGCCCACGCCATGCTGGGGGCAGCGGATGCGCACGCTGTTGAGCAGATCGCCATAGCCCTTGATGTCCATGACGGTACTGGCATCCTCGACGCGGCGCAGCCTGACGCCGAGGGGCGCCAGTTCCTTGGTCACCCGGGCGAAAAAGTCGTCGAGTTGGTGGTCATCAATGGCCTTGCGCCATTCCTCGCGCTGGAAATTACGCTGATAAAAGGCAACCGTCAGAT
>NZ_JAUVWH010000072.1 GCF_030604225.1 Geoalkalibacter sp. | reverse complement strand
TGTTCGACCAGTGGTGTCACCTGGGCAGCGCCGGCGACGACGCCGAACTGGCCGAGATCCTGGAGGGCGGAGCCGAGCCCTTGCCCTTTGATCTCGACAGCTACAAGATTCTCTGTCGTTATTTTGACCAGAAGAAGGGGCGGCTCGACGTGATTGCGTTGGTCGGGCACTCCAGCGCGAAGGATGGTCGCGGACGAGGATGAGCCGCGGCGTGGTGAGGCGCGCCGGACCCAAAGCTTAGGAGGGGAGCGCTTCGGCAGCGGCGCCCAATCGAGCAAATTCCTCGGCGGCCAGGGGCTTGCCGAAGAAATAACCCTGCATGTACCGGCAGTCGTGGCGCAGGAGAAAGTCGCGCTGCTCGGCGTTTTCCACCCCTTCGGCAATGACCTCCAGACCGAGATTCTTGCCCATGGCGATGATCGTCTGCACGATGACGGCGTCGTCCGGGTTCGTGGTCATATCCCGGGTAAAGGAGCGATCAATTTTAATGCGGTCGATGGGGAAATTTTTGAGGTAGCTCAGGGACGAATACCCGGTGCCGAAATCGTCGATGGCCAGGTGGATGCCGCGCACCCGAAGATCCGTGAGCACCTCGATGGTCGAGGACACGCTTCTCATCAGGGTGCTTTCGGTGACCTCCATCTCCAGGTGCGTCGGATCGACACCCGTTTCGGCAAGGATCAGATCGACGGTTTCGATGAAGCCGGGGCGCACGAACTGATGCCCGGAAATGTTCACCGCCAGGCGCAGGGGCGGGAAACCCGCATCGCGCCACGCCTTGGCCTGAAGGCAGGCGGCCCGCAGTACCCAGTCGCCCAGGGGGCCGATGAGCCCGGCTTCCTCCGCGACGGGAATGAACACCTGAGGTGAAACAAGGGAGCCGTCGGGAAGCCGCCACCGCAGCAGCGCCTCGGCGCCCACCAGCCGTCCCGTGGCGGCATCGAACTGGGGTTGGTACTGAAGGAAAAACTGCTGTTCCTGCAGGGCGCGGCGCAGTTGCGCGAGCACTTCGCGTTTTCTGGAGAGAGTTTCGCTCATGGCGGGCGTGAAGCGCTGCAGGGTGTTGCGCCCCAGCAGTTTGGCTTCGTGCACCGCCAGATCGGCGTTGCACAGCAGGGTTTTGCCGTCCCTGGCGTCCTCGGGAAAAAACGTGATGCCGAGGCTCGCGCCGATCTGGACTTCCTGTCCATCTTCCAGAAAATGGGGGGTGTTCATGAGGGCCAAAATCTTTTTCGCCTCCAGGGTCATGTCCCGTTTGCCCCGCCCATCCAACAGCAGCACGGCGAACTCGTCGCTCGACAGACGCGCGACGGTATCCCCCTCAAGTGCCGATCCGGTAAGTCGCTTGCCCATCTCGACCAGGATTTCATCGCCGGCGGCGCGGCCGAAGGAATCATTGATTTCCTTGAACCGGTCGAGGTCGAGAACCAGCAGGGCCCCCTGGTCTCCTTGCCGGTTTTTTCCGCCCAAGGCTTCCGCCAGGCGCTCTTCGAGCAGGACCCGGTTGGGCAGATCGGTCAGGGGATCGTACTGGGCGAGGCGCCGCAGCCGCTTCTCGGCTTCCTTGCGCTCCGAGATGTCCAGCATGACCCCGACCAGGCCGCCGGGTTGGCCTTCGGCGCTGCTGAACACGGATTTGTGAAACATGACCTCGCGCGCCTGGCCGTCGGCCCCGAGGACGCGGGTTTCATATACTTGAACGCCGCCGGCGTCCATCAGGTTTTGATCGGCCTGGTGATAGATCCTGGCCAGTTCGGCGGGCGCGATGTCGAAGGCCGTGCGGCCGAGGATCTCGTCGCGCGAGCGCCCCAGATAGCGTTCAAAAGCCGTGTTGCAGCCCAGGTAGACGCCTTGGACGTCCTTATAAAAGATGGGGGCGGGAATCGCATCGAGAATGTGCTGGAGAAAATCGCCCTGAAACTTGAGCTGCGCCTGTGCCTGGAGTTTTTCCGAGACAAGGCTCAGCAGGGCAAGATTCGCGTCGGTCTCTGCCAGGGAGGAGGCCGCGCCTGTTCGGCGCTCCGTCAAGCGGGAGCGTTGGTTTTTCGGCAAGTCGATCAGCATGATCGGGAAAAGTCCTCTGATTGCCATTTTTTGGCGGGTTATTAAACCTGCCGATTTTGCGATTAAAAAGATTTTTCTCGTCTTTATAGCCCAAGACAAAGACAAAGATCAATGCCGTAAATATCAGGTCATGCAAACTTGAGTATAAAGATAGCTTTTGTTGGAACGCGTTAAATGCGCACGGCGCGGCCCGCCTGATGAAGATGACCGAAAACCTTGTCGGCCATTTCGCGTAGGGGCAGGACACGCTCCGCCGCGCCAAGAGCGATCGCTTCCTTGGGCATGCCGAAAACCACGCAACTTTCCTCGTCCTGGGCCAGGGTGTAAGCCCCGGCGTCCTTCATCAGCCGCAGGCCCGCGGCGCCGTCGTTGCCCATGCCTGTGAGGATGATGCCCACGGCGTTGTTGCCCGCGTGTTGGGCCGCCGATTGGAACAAGACATCCACCGAAGGTCGATGGCGGTTGACCGGGGGCGCGTCGCTGAGACGCGCTAGGTAATTGGCGCCGCTGCGCTGTAGCAGCAGATGGCGGTTGCCCGGCGCGATGTAGGCGTGACCGGGCAGAACCCGCTCGCCATCCTCGGCTTCCTTGACGCGTATGCGGCAAAGCTGATCAAGCCGTTTGGCAAAGGTGCGGGTAAAGCCTTCGGGCATGTGCTGGGTGACGAGAATGGCCGGCGCATCCGGCGGCATCCGGGTCAGGACTTCGCGGATGGCTTCGGTGCCGCCGGTGGAGGCACCCATGAGGATGACCTTTTCGGTGGAATTGAGCATCCGGGTGCGCGGGCGATCCGCTCCCCCGCACACCCGTCGCTCCCCTGGGACGGGCAGAGGAGCAACTCCGCCCCGGGCATGGCGGGACACCGCCGCGGCACGGATTTTCGCGGTGATTTCCTCCGCGTAGTCATGGATGCCCTGGGCGATGTCGAGCTTGGGTTTGGTGACGAAATCCACGGCGCCGAGTTCCAGGGCATGCAAGGTCAGCAAGGAATTGCGCTCGGTCAGCGAGGACACCATCACCACCGGCATGGGCCGCAGGCGCATGAGTTTTTCCAGAAAAACCAGCCCGTCCATGCGCGGCATTTCCACATCGAGGGTCAGCACATCGGGATTGAGTTCCTTGATTTTCTGCCGGGCGATGAGCGGATCGGCGGCGGCGCCCACCACCTGCATATCCGCCTGGTTGTCGATGATTTCCGTGAGGATTTTGCGGATGAGGGCGGAATCGTCGACAATGAGGACCTTGATCGACTTGGCGCTCATGGCCCGAATCCTTCCTGATGGATGTTGCGCAGGGTCTTGACGAACACCCGCCCGCAGCGGGGAGAAAAACAGACCTTGCGGGGAAAGGTGTCACCCACGTCCAGGGCGGCCAGGGCCAGTTTGTGCCGCTTCAGATAGGCGAGGGCGAATTCCACGTTCTTTTTTCCCACATCGGGCAGGCTGCGGTTGATGCGCCCGGCGCCGAAGACCTTCACCTCAAGGTGCTCCACCCTGCCACCCGCTTCAAGGTAGCGATCCAGAAGCTGATCCATGGCCGGTTCGCCGTAACGCGGCGAATGATCGCCGGTCTTTTCGCCGGGCAGCATGAAATGGTTCATGCCGCCCAGGCCGCGCACCCGGTCGCGCACGCAAACCGAGACGCAGGAACCGAGCACGGTGGTGATGAGCAGATCCTCGGCGGTGACGAGCAGTTGGCCTTGCTGGATTTTGACCGCCGGACGCTGAAACGTCCGGTCGAAATAAAGGGCGGATGCCAGAATCATGAGGCCATCCTTCCCGAACTTTCCTGGGCTCGACGGTAAACGGTTTTGCCGAGACAGCGAAACATGCCGCCGGCATGGGTGAAGCTCTCCGAGTGCCCGGCGAAGAGCAAGCCGTCGGGCCGCAGCAAGGGTGCGAATTTTTCCAGAATCCGGTATTGGGTCGGCTTGTCGAAATAGATCATCACGTTGCGGCAGAAGATGGCGTCGAAGGGGTCACGCAGCGGCCAGCGCTCCTCAAGCAGGTTGAGGGGCTGGAAGCTGATCAGTTTGCGTAACTCGGGCCGCACCCGCACCAGCCCGGCATTTTTGTTGACACCCTGGAGAAAGAAGCGCTTGAGGCGATCTTTTTCCAGGCGCACCACGCGCTCCAGGGGATAGACGCCCCTTTCGGCCTTCTCCAGCACGGCGGTGTCAATGTCGCTGGCAAGGATGCGCACCGGCGCATCGAAACGGCCCAAGGTTTCCACCACCGTCATGGCCATGGAATAGGGTTCCTCGCCCGTCGAGGCGGCGCAGCTCCAGAGGCGGATGGGCCGCTTGCCCGCCGTCTTGCGGAGCCGCTCCGCCAGAATCGGAAAATGGTGCGGCTCGCGGAAAAAGGCGGTGAGGTTGGTGGTCAGGGCGTTGGTGAACGCTTCCCACTCCCCCGCCGGTCCTTGTTCGAGCAGCTCCAGGTATTCGGCGAAACTGGTCAGTCGCCTGGCGCGAACCAGCCGGGTCAGGCGACTGTAGACCATCTCCCGCTTGCTCTCCCCCAGGGAAATCCCCGCCCGCTGATGGATCAGGTCGCGGACGCGCTGGAAATCGGCGGCGGTGAAGAGAAATTCGGGCATCAGAATTCCTTCCAATCCTCATCGTCGGCCACGGCCGCGAGGGCGGATGTTTCCAGGGCTGCGGGCGCCGCCTTCTTCGCGCCGGCCTTGAAGCTTGGCCGGGTCGCGGGCCGGCTTTTGGCCGCCAGGGCTTTCGCGGCAAGTGCGGGCGCGGCTTCCTTGCGCTCCTTGGCGCGTGCCGGCGGTGCGGTTTCCTCGGTGAGTTTGAAGCGACTGACCACCGCAACCATGCTTTGCGCCTGCTCGGCGAGGGCTTCGGCCGCGGCGGCGGCTTCCTCGACCAGCGCGGCATTCTGCTGGGTGACGTCGTCCATCTGGGTGATGGCGGTGTTGACCTGCTCGATGCCGCTCGACTGTTCTGCGGACGCCGCGGAAATCTCGCCCATGAGATCCGTCACCCGCTTGATGCTGGTGACGATCTCGCGGGTGGTCTCCCCGGCTTCCATGACCAAGCGGCTGCCACCTTCCACCTTGTCGGTGGAATCCTGAATCAGGGCCTTGATTTCCTTGGCTGCTCCCGCGCTGCGCTGAGCGAGACTGCGCACCTCGCCGGCCACCACGGCAAACCCGCGACCCTGTTCGCCGGCGCGGGCGGCTTCCACGGCGGCGTTCAGCGCCAGGATGTTGGTCTGAAAGGCGATGCCGTCAATCACGCCGATGATGTCGGCAATGCGCCGCGAGCTTTCGGTGATCGACTCCATGGTTTCCACCACCCGGCCGATGACTTCGCCGCCGCGGGCGGCCACCTCGCTGGCGCTGACGGCAAGCTGGTTGGCTTGCTGGGCGTTTTCAGCGTTCTGTTTGACCGTGGAGGTCAGCTCCTCCATGCTGGAAGCGGTTTCTTCCAGGGAGGACGCCTGCTCCTCGGTGCGCTGGGAGAGATCGGCGTTGCCCGCCGAAATCTGCTCCGTGGCGCTGGCGATGGAATCGGCGCCGGTGCGCACCTCGCCGACGATCCTTACCAGCCCCTCGTTCATGTCTCGCAGGGCCTTGAGCAACTGGCCCGTTTCGTCCGCGCTTTTCACTTCGATCACGCGGGTCAGGTCGCCCGAGGCGATCTGCTGCGAAGCGGAGATCGCCTCGTTGAGGGCGTCCTTGATGCGTCGCGCGACAACCCAGGCAAAGACCGCGATCAGCGCCGAAAAGATGATCGTCGCGCCGATGACATTGCGCCGGAGCAGCGCCATCTGCGCTTCCACGTCATCGACGTAGATGCCGCTGCCGATCACCCAGTCCCATTCGCGAATCAGGTTGACCTGGGAGAGTTTTGGTTCCGGTACCGTGGAACCGGGCTTGGGCCACTGGTAATCGACGAATCCCGTTCCCTGGTCGCGGGCGACCTTGGCGAATTCGATGAAGATCGCCTTGCCCGTGGGGTCCTTGATGTCGTCGAGGCGGGTGCCGTCAAGTTCCGGGCGGATGGGGTGCATGACCATAATCGGATCGAGGGTGTTGACCCACAGGTACTCATTGCCCGCGTAGCGCATGGGGCGGATCTGGCGCAGGGCCGCGGCCTGCGCCTCCTCAAGCGACAGGGCGCCGGCCTGTACCCGCGCCTGATAGTCCTGCACCAGGGAGGACGCGGCGCTCACCACGTTGCCGACGGCTTCCATTTTTTCATCCATCAGGCGCTCCTCGATGAGGGGCAGCAGGTAGAACAGGATGCCGGCGGACAGGGACACCAGGGTGACGATGGAAATGGACAGGATCTTGTTGAGAATTTTCCAGTTCTTGAAACTGCTGACTTTCATGGTGCGAAACCCTCCATGGTTGGTTGCTGAATGCGGTCTTAGTTGGCGGCGGCTTCCATGAGCTGCATGTCGGCGCTGCCCATGAGCTGCTCGATTTCGATGAGAATGATCATCTGCTCCCCGGCGGTGCCAAGCCCGGTGATGTGACGGGTATCGAGGGCGGCGCCGAATTCGGGGGCGGGGCGAATCTGTTCGGGCGTCAGGGCGATGACGTCGGACACGCCGTCGACCACGATGCCGACGACCCGCCCCAGGACGTTGAGGATGATGACGACGGTGAATTCATCGTAGACCACCCGCCCCAAGCCGAATTTGATGCGCAGATCGACGATGGGCACGATGACCCCGCGCAGATTGATCACGCCCTTGAGAAAATCGGGGGCATTGGCGATGCGGGTGACGGCGTCGTAGCCGCGAATCTCCTGCACCTTGAGAATGTCCATGCCGTAGCTTTCTTCGCCCAGGGTGAAGGTGAGATACTCCTTGCCCGCCGAGAAAGCCGGTTGAAGTGCGTGCGCGGATTGCATCAGGTTGTCCGTCCTTTCTTGATGAAGCTGGTTTCGCTTCAAAACCTCAGTGTTGGAGCGATCTGTTTTTGTCCAGGTGAACCACCGCCCCGACATCGAGAATCAGCGCCACCTTGCCGTCGCCGAGGATCGTGGCCCCTGCCGTTCCCTCGACTTTGCGGTAGTTGGTTTCGAGGCTCTTGATCACCACCTGGTGCTGTCCGAGGAGTTCATCCACCAGCAGCGCGGCCTTTTCGCCCTCGGTGTCGACCAGCACCAGAATGCCTTCCTTCGCCTGCGTCCGGGCTTTCTCGATGCCGAAAAAACGATGCAGGGGCAGGACGGGCAGATAATCGCCGCGCACCTGAACCACCTGGGTTTCGCCCTTGATCTGCTTGAGATCGGCGCAAGAAGGCTGGAAGGATTCGAGAATCACGTTGAGGGGAATGATGAACTTTTCGGCGCCGACCTGCACCGAAAGCCCGTCGAGGATGGCCAGGGTCAGGGGCAGGCTCAGGGAAAAGACCGTGCCCGCTCCCGGCCGTGACGCGACCTGAACTCGTCCACCGATGGCCTGGACGTTCTTCAGCACCACGTCCATGCCCACCCCGCGCCCCGAAAGATCGGTGACCGCCTCGGCGGTGGAAAAGCCGGGGGCGAAAATAAGCTGCCAGACCTCCTCATCGCTGAGATTGTCGCTTGACGCCAGCCCACGTTCGGCGGCCTTGCGCAGAATCTTCTCGCGGTTGAGACCGGCGCCGTCGTCGCCCACTTCGATGAGGATGCGCCCGCCGACCTGGGAGGCCTTGAGGGTGATGGTCCCCACCGGGTTTTTGCCGGTCGCGGCGCGTTCTCGCGGCGCTTCGATACCGTGATCGAGGCTGTTGCGCACCAGGTGTGTCAGGGGATCGATGATTTTTTCGATGAGGCCCTTGTCGAGTTCGGTGCCTTCGCCGATGGTGCGCAGCTCGACATCCTTGCCCAGCTTGGCCGCCAGATCGCGCACCAGGCGGGGAAAACGGCTGAAAATCCCGCCGATGGGCACCAGGCGAATCGACATGATGCTCGCCTGCAGGTCGCGGGTGTTGCGCTCGAGTTGCACCAGGCCGCGGTGCAGAACCTCGAACTGCACGGGGTCGAGCTGTTCGGCGAACTGCGCGAGCATCGACTGGGTGATGACCAGTTCGCCGACCTGGTTGACCAGTTGATCGACCTTGGCCACGCCGACCCGCAGGGACGCCTCGGTGGCTTCCGCGCCGCGCCGGCCGAAGGCGCCGGGCGCGCTTTCATCGCGGTCATAGGCGCGTCGGCCGAGCAGGTCGGGGGGCGCCTCCACGCTGGTCGTTACGGCTGGTTGAGGCGCGGTTTGGGCTTCCTCGACGCGAATGTCCAGTTCCGAATCCAGGGCGACGAACTCGAAAATCTCGCGGATCTCCTGTTCCGCCGCCGCGCTGACCAGCCGCAACTGCCAGCGGGTATGGCAGAGCTCGGGGTCCAGGGTGCGAAGCTCGGCCGCGGCGCCAAGTTCGGCGGTCACGCTGAGCTCGCCAAGCTCGGCCAGTTCGCGAAACAGGTTTTCGAGACGGATGCCGCGCTGGAGAATATTCCCGGAGGGATGAAAATCGATGTGATAGCCGCGCCGTGCGAGGGGAGTTGAGGTCTCGACGCGCAATGCCGTGGGCTGCGCGGTGGGATGCTCCGGCTCGCAGGCGCTGAGAGCCGCTTCCAGGCGGGTGAAGATGTCCTGCACCGCCTGGCCGTCCACCGGCGCTCCGTCGCGATGTCCGGCAAGCTGCATGGCCAGCACGTCGCCGGACTGCAAAACCAGATCGACCAGGTCCGCGGTGGGCGAGAGTTCGCGGTTGCGCAGGTGATCGAGAAGCGATTCCAGGTGGTGGGTGACCCGCGCCATGTCGTCAAAACCGAAGACGCCGGCACCGCCCTTGATGGAATGGGCGGCGCGGAAGATGGCGTTGAGGCTTTCCTGGTCCGGACTGGACGGGTCGAGGCTGAGAAGCAGGCGTTCCATGTCGGCGAGGTGTTCGGCGCTCTCCTCGAAAAAGACCGCATTGAAACGCCCGACCTCGGCGAGGCCGCCTGGTTTATGCTCCATCACGGACATGCCTGCTCCCCGGCGATGGGAAGTTCTCGGGAATAGCCGAGAAGGTCCAGGTTGCGGCGCAAGTCCGCGCGGATATTGACCAGCCTTGGCGACAGCCCGCGGGCGCGCAGGCCGCGAAAGGCGCAAGCCAGCACCTGCCAGCCGCTCAGGTCGATATCCTCCACGGATTCAAGGCAAAAGACCGGCTCCCGAAACTCCGTCGCTCCCTCGCCCCGCACGGTCCACAGGGTGAACTCTTCCTCAAGCCGCTGGTGTTGCAGGGCAATGCCGGAGATGCTCCAGTCGCCCTCGATTTTTAATGGTTCCTGGCGTGATTCCTGAGACATGGCGTTTTCTCCCGATGGCGGAACTGTTGGGTTCCGTCTATACACAGAGAATGCCAATGTAAAAAACCTAATTGTTTAAGGTGTTTACCGGGGGAAGGCAAAAGGAAAAGGGTGTCAACTCCGTTGCGAGACATCGCGAATGAATTGATTAAATAGCTGAAATTCTTCGGAAAAACCCATGAAGAAAAAAAATTGTAGAGCAACAGGGTTTACAGGGGTTCTGATGCCGATTCGTCGCTTTTTTTCTTCTGGAGTTTTTTGTTGAGTCCTTGCCGGGTAAGACCCAACCAGGTGGCGGCCAACCCCTGATTGCCGCCGGAAAGTTCCAGGGCCTTGGCGACGAGAAAGTCCTCGGCATGCTTGAGGGACGGAATCCGATGGGGAAGGCGCAGGGCAAGGAGATCCGTTCCCTCGCCCTCGCTAAGCAAGGGCGAGGGTGTTCGGCCCATTTTTTCCAGAAAGCTGGCCATGGAAAGAATGCCCTGGCGATGGCGCACCACGGCATCAAAGACCATGGCCTTGAGTTCGCGCACGTTGCCGGGAAACGCATAGGCGGCCAGGTAATTGACCAGTTCGGGTGGCGGGGTCGGGGCCGGCCGTCCCATGGTGGCGGCGGCTTCCTGCAGGAAATGGTCGAGGAGCAGGGGCAGATCCTCGGGGCGTTCGGCCAGGGGCGGGATGTCCACCGCGTGACCGCAGAGCCGGTAATACAGATCCTGGCGAAATTGCCGGGCACGAGCCCGCGTCTTGAGATCACGGTTGGTGGCGACGACGATGCGCGCCTGGGAACGGCAGGGGCGGTCGCTGCCGAGGGGATAATAGTCGCCATCTTGAAGCAGGCGCAGCAGGCGCACCTGGGTGGCCTCGGCCAGCTCGCCGATTTCATCGAGAAACAGGGTGCCGTCGGCGGCTCGGGCGATCAGTCCCGCGCGCGGGCTTTCGGCGCCGGTGAAGGCGCCGCGCACATGGCCGAACAGGGTATCGGAAAACATCTGGTCGTCGAGTCCCGCGACATTGACCGCGACGAACTCGCCTCGTCGGCCCGACGCCTCGTGCAGCGCCCGGGCGAAAAGTTCCTTGCCCGTTCCCGTCGCGCCTTGAATCAGGACCGGCTGCCCGGTGCCCGCCACCGCTTCGAGATAATGGAAAATTTTTCGCATGCGCGTGTTGACCGTGACGATGGGCGCGAAGGCGGCTTCGTGGTTCAGGCGATCGTCGAGGAGATGGCGCTTGAGTTCGGTGACCTGGCGGGTCAGGCAAAGCTTGTCCACCGCGCGGCGCACGCTGCCCAGAAGACGGCTTTTCTCCACGGGTTTGACCACATAATCGACGGCCCCTTCCTTCATGCATTCAACGGCCATGTCCACTTCGTTGGCGGCGGTGACGATAATCACTTGCGTTTGCGGATGATCGCGGCGAATGGCCTTGAGCAGCGCAAAACCGTCCATGAAGGGCATGTTCAGATCCAGCACAACCACGGCTTCGGAGACTTGGCTCAGCCGGCCCATGACCTCGCGGCTGTCCTGAATCGTGGTGATGTCGCGAAAACCGGCGCCGCGAAACAGGGTCCGCAGGCCAAAGAGGATATCCTCTTCGTCGTCCACGAGAAACAGCGGTAGGGATTGGTCTTCCATTATTGGGATGCTCCAGGTTGCGTGGGAAGCCAAAGCGTGGCGGTGGTGCCGCGTCCCGTCTGGGAATCGAACTCCAGGGTGCCGCCGTGCGCCTCGACGATGGAGGAGGAAATATACAGGCCCAGGCCCGTGCCGCCCGCGTCCCGACGCGTGGAAAAGAAGGGTTCGGTAACTCTCGTCAAGGTGAGGGGATCCATGCCGCGCCCTTCATCCCTGATGCGTAGCACCAAGGACCCTCTCTCGCCCACGAATTCCCCTTGGACATGCACGGCCGCTTTTTTGTCGGGCAGCGACTGCAAGGCGTTGGCGAGCAGATTGATGACGACCTGCTCGATCTGCTGGGCATTGCCGCGCATCGCCGGCAGATTCTCCGCGACGCTGAGCCCAAAGTGGTCGGTGTGCTTGTGGATCTGGGGCGTGAGGATCTGCACCGCATCCTGAACCACCTTGCCCAGATCGACGGCGCCATCCAGGCCCTTGCCGTCGCTGCTCACGAATTCGCGCATGTTGTTGATGATGGCGGCAATGCGCTGCGACCCACGCGCGATGCCCGCAAGCAGTTGCGTGATGGTCTCCTCGGCCTCCGGCCAGGGGACACCGGCCAACTCCAGCCCGCCCTGTTCGCCAGACTCGCGCGCCAGGACGGGGCAGGCATCGCGCCAGATATCGTCGAGCACGGCGGCATTCACCCCGATGCAGTTGTTGGGGTTGTTGATTTCGTGGGCGACGCTCGCGATGAGCATGCCAAGGGAGGCCATCTTGTTGGCGTGGATGAGCTGGGCCTGGGTGGTTTTCATCTCCTGTTCGATGCGCACCTTTTCCGTGATGTCGCGGATCGAGCAATAAAGCACTTCGTCCTCGTGCAGGTGGATGACCTTCGCCCACACCGAAACCGTGAAGGTTGATCCGTCGGGCCGGGTGTTTTGCAAACGCTCGATGTGAAAACCGCCCTTGTGCGGCAACTGGGAAATCGCCTGGATGAATTGGGGGGCATCTCCCGGGCCGAGCATGCCCCAGGGAACCAAGGAAAAGAGCCCATCCCGCGAGCAGCCGTAGAGCCGTTCGGCCTCGCGGTTGGCGTCGATCAGTTCCAGGGTGTGCAGGTTGAGCAGGATGACGGCGTCTTCGTTCTGCTCGAAGATCTGCCGGAAACGTTCCTCGCTTTGGCGCAGGGCTTCGGCGGCGCGATGGCGCTCGATAACGATGCGGGCCAGGTCCGCGGCATGGGAGATGGCCTGGATCTCAAAGGGTTGAGGCTCTCTGGGCATCCGGTAATAGACGGCGAAGGTGCCGTAGACCTCTCCCGCGGCGGACAGAATGGGGGTCGACCAGCAGGCCCGCAAGCCATGGGCGAGGGGCAAGTCCCGGTAGCCCTCCCAATGCGGGTCGGAGGTGATATCGGCGCTGATGATCTGGCTTTTGTGAAAAGCCGCCGTTCCGCAGGAGCCGATGCCCGGTCCGATATTGACGCGCCGCAAGGCCTTGGCGTAGGCCTTGGGCAGGCTGGGGCCGGCGAAGTGACGCAAATGTCCAGTGTCCGAATCCCGCAGCAAGATGGAGCAAAGACCCTCGCCGGAGAGTTCTTCGATTTGGGCACAGAGCAGGGCAAGAATTTGCTTCAGGGGCAAGCCGGCGGCGATTTCCTGAAGGATGGTTTTTTCGGTCTGCAGCAGGCGGTCGGTGCGCTTTTTCTCCGAAATGTCTCGGGCGAAGGCAAAGTTGTACTCGACATTGCCGAATTTCATGTAGTGGGCGGTCACTTCCACCGGCAGCAGTCCGCCGTCCTTCAGGCGGTGGGCGGTTTCAAAGTTGAGCACGCCCTTTTCCTGAAGATTCTTCCAATGCCGGGGCCATAAATCAGCGGAATAATAGGGGTCTAAATCGGGAATCCTCATCCCCTGAAGTTCCTCCCGCGAATAGCCCAGGGTGTGGGAGGCGCAGCGGTTGGCGAAAAGAATGTCGGCATTTTCGCTGATGCTATAGATGCAGGTTTCAGCGTTGTCGACAAAAAACTGGGTGAGCCGCAATTGCGCTTCACTTTCCGCGAGGGCGGCACGGATGTGCAGATTCTTGCGCAGGAACAGACAGGTCAGGGTGGCGAAAATGCCGATCAGCAGGCAACTGACCAGGACCGCCTCAAGATGCACCTTGCGCAGGCTCGCGGTGAAATCCTCCTTGTCGATGCCCACCCCGAGGGCGCCGATCACCTCGCCCTGCCGGTTGTGCAGGGGATCGAGCGCGACCAGATAGTCCCGGCCCAGGATCTCGCTCTCGCCGCGAAAGGCTTTGGCCTGCCGCAGGGCATTTTGAATTTCGGGAGCGAGGGCGGTGCCCGTGGCGGCGTTGCCGGCCTCATTTCTGAGGCTTGTGGCGATGCGCATATCCCCCAGGAAAATTGTTGCCACGCCGCCAAACATATTTTCCATGACACGCGCTAGGTCGTGCTGGCCGTTGAGGACAAAATCCCCGACCAGCAATTGGCCGTCGACCGCGCGAAATTCGTCGCCCCGCGTCATCAACAACTCGTGAAAGACCCGCAGTTGCTGCTCCTGATCCTTGCGCAATTCCGTGGCGATCAGGGCATGGGTCTGCCCAAGCCATATCGCCGCCGTCAAGGCGATGCCCGCGATGGCGATGAGGATGCTTCCGGTCAGCAATTTGAGATTCGAATTCATGAGCCTTCCTGTCAAGAACTGGAGGACCCTTTAGGTTCAAAAACCATTCCAAATCATGAGCCGTGGA
Organism: Geoalkalibacter sp.; assembly: GCF_030604225.1. Classification (GTDB taxonomy): domain Bacteria; phylum Desulfobacterota; class Desulfuromonadia; order Desulfuromonadales; family Geoalkalibacteraceae; genus Geoalkalibacter. The sequence goes on along the minus strand of NZ_JAUVWH010000072.1, from coordinate 2,026 downwards.
AAAATTGTCGATTTTCAGGGATAAGCAGGCAAGAAGGCGGTAAAGGGCAGGAGTGCGATGCCAATTTTTTGGCGTAGCAACAATTTGGGACCCGAAGAAGGCCCCAAATCCGACAGCGGCTAATGGCCAGGATCAATCGCCCGGCAGGGGGATGAATTCCGTTTCGCCGGGAACCTGTGGGAAGCGGCCGTTTTTCCAGTCGGCCTTGGCCTGTTCGATCAATTCCCTGCGCGAGGCGACCAGATTCCACCACACCGTGCGTTTGCCCAGGGGCTTGCCGCCGATGACCACCAGGCGGCTGTCCTCGGTGGCGATCAGTTCGATTCCCGGCGTTTCGTCGAAAACGGCCAGGTGGTGAGAGGGGATGAGGCGATCGCGGGCCGCGAGGCTACCCGCGACCACATAGACCGCGCGTTCCTCCACGCCGTCGGGCAGGGGCAGGATGGAGCCCTTGGCGAGCCGGGCATCCAGGTAGAGGGTGGGCGAATAGGTCTTGACCGGCGATTGGACGCCGAAGGCTTCGCCGATCATGACGCGCAGGCTCAAGCCTGCTTTTTCGACGGACGGCAGTTGGGCGGCGTCGTAGTGCAGAAACTCCGGATCCGTTTCTTCCTGGTCCACCGGCAGCGCGACCCAGAGTTGCAGGGCATGCAGGTCGTGGCCCGCTTGGCGCAGGGCGGGGGGCGTGCGTTCCGAGTGGACGATGCCGCGTCCCGCAGTCATCCAGTTGATTTCACCGGGCCGGATGGGCTGGACATGGCCGAGGCTGTCGCGATGCAGAATTTCGCCGTCGAACAGATAGGTGATGGTCGCCAGGCCGATGTGCGGATGGGGCCGCACGTCGATGCCCGTGCCGGGGGCGAAACGGGCCGGGCCCAGATGGTCGAAAAAGACGAAGGGTCCGATGGATTTGAGACGGTCGGAAGGCATCAGGCGCCGCACGCTGAAGCCGCCAAGATCCCGGTCCTTGGGTTCAAGAATGGCGCGCAGGGCCGCGCAGGGGGCGGAGGTTCCGCTGTCGCAGTGGGCAGGTCTCTCGAACAAGTCGCTCATGGGTTGTTTCCTCCTTTGCTCGGCACGTTTCGACATTCTAGCAGATCGCCAGCCCGGTGCCGCCGCTCTTGGGTTGCTCCAGTACGGTGATGATGCGCAACAACGTGGCATTTGGGAGCGCGTTATAGGTAAGATGGATTGTTAAGAAAATTCCGGGGACCTTATCCATGACCCAACCTCAAGGGACAACTTCGCCTCCGCACCGCCCAGCCTTCGGCGAGGCGCTGCGGGTCTGGATCAAGGTGGCGTTGCTGAGTTTTGGCGGGCCGGCGGGGCAGATCGCCGTCATGCATCGGCTGCTGGTGGAGGAAAAGCGCTGGATCGACGAGCGCCGCTTCCTGCATGCCCTCAATTTCACCCTGGTGCTGCCCGGGCCCGAGGCCCAGCAGCTCGCCACCTACCTGGGCTGGATGCTGCATGGCCGGCGCGGTGGGCTGGTTGCCGGGATCTTGTTCATCCTGCCGGGATTTGTCTCGATTCTGCTGCTCAGCATCCTCTACGCCCTCTACCAGGATCAGCCTGCCGTGCAGGCGCTGTTCTACGGACTCAAACCCGCGGTGGTTGCCATCGTGGCCGTGGCCCTGGTGCGGATCTGTCGCAAGACCCTGCACGATTGGGCTTTGGGGCTTTTGGCCGCGGGCGCCTTCGTCGCGATTTTTTTCCTGCAAATTCCTTTTCCCCTGATCCTCTTGGCCGCGGCCGGTCTGGGCTGGATGGGCGTGCACCGGGTTCCCGAGCTGTTTTTGCCGGCTCGTGATGCCGGCGAGGACGCGGCAGGGGATGAGCAGGCTTCCCCGGCGCCCAACCGGCGCCATGTCCTGGGAACCCTCGGTCTCTGGCTGCCCTTGTGGTTCGCGCCTTTGCTGCTGGTGGCGCTGTGGCTGGGGCCGGACCATCTCTTTGTCACGCAGGGGGTGTTTTTCAGCAAGATGGCGGTGGTCACCTTCGGCGGGGCCTATGCCGTGCTGGCCTA
>NZ_JAUVWH010000089.1 GCF_030604225.1 Geoalkalibacter sp. | reverse complement strand
TGGGGGTTAATCGCAAGAACCATGACAGGCACTCCAAGATAAAAGAAAGCCCAAGGATCAAAATTGCAATAGCTTACCACAGAGCGGAGACGGTCTGGAGCGTTTTTTACGAATGGTCGAGTTCCTCCCGAAACCCGGTGTGGCCGAACCCGCCGGAACCCCGCCTGGTCTCTTCCAGGGAATCGACCTGACGGAAGCGGGCCTGAAGCACGCGGCCGATCACCATCTGCGCGATGCGGTCGCCCGGCTTGATGGTGAAATCGTCCTGACCGTAATTGATGAGGATGATGCCGATTTCTCCGCGATAGTCGGCATCGATGGTGCCGGGCGCATTGACCAGGCTCACCCCATGTTTCAAGGCCAGGCCGGAACGCGGCCGCACCTGCCCTTCATAGCCGGGAGGAATGGCCATGGCCAAGCCCGTCGGTACCAGGGCGCGCTCACCGGGCTTTAAGGTCAGGGGCCATTTGAGCGCGGCATGCAGATCCATGCCGGCCGCCAGATCGGACATGTAACGCGGCATGACGGCCTCGGGGCGCAGCACTTGGACCGCGATACTGATGTGATCCATAAAATTTAGACCTTATAAAAAACGGGCCTTTGCCGGGACACATCCCGAGCAAAGGCCCGCGCGATTCATCAGGGACAAGCCGGTCGAGGGAAGCGAAAAGTCCCCTCCCCCCCGGCCATCGGCAAAAGGCCTTATTCCGGCAAGCTCTGGCCGAGGGCTTCCTTGCGCGAGAGCTTGATCTTGCCCGACTTGTCGATGCCGATGCACTTGACCAGCACCTGATCGCCTTCGTTGAGAACGTCGGTGACCTTCTGCACCCGCTCCTTGGCCAGTTCCGAGACATGCACCAGGCCGTCGGTGCCGGGGAAGATCTCGACAAAGGCGCCGAACTCCATGACCTTGCGCACGGTGCCCAGATAGAGCTTGCCGACTTCGGCCTCCTGGGTCAGGTCGCGAATCATCTTGATGGCCTGCTTGGCCGCCTCGCCGTCGGCGGAGGCAATATGGATGCGGCCGTCGTCCTGAATGTCGATGGCGCAACCCGTCGCCTCGATGATGGCGCGCACGTTCTTGCCGCCGGTACCGATGACGGTGCGCACCTGATCGGATTTGACCTGAATGGTGGTGATGCGCGGCGCGTAAGGCGAGAGATCGGCGCGCGGCTTGGCGAGTTCCTTGGCCATCTCGCCGAGGATGTGGATACGCCCGGCGCGCGCCTGCTCGAGGGCAACCTTCATGATCTCCTTGGTCACGCCGGTGATCTTGATGTCCATCTGCAGGGCCGTCACGCCATTGGCGGTGCCGGTCACCTTGAAGTCCATGTCGCCGAGGTGGTCCTCGTCACCGAGAATGTCGCTGAGGACCGCAACATCCTCGCCTTCCTTGATGAGGCCCATGGCGATGCCCGCCACCGGCTCCTTCACCGGAATGCCGGCATCCATCAGGGCCAGGGAGGAGCCGCACACCGAGGCCATGGAGGACGAACCATTGGATTCGAGGATGTCGGAGACGATGCGGATGGTGTAGGGGAAATCCTCATGCTTGGGCAGGATTTTCGCCACGGAGCGCTCGGCGAGGTAGCCATGGCCGATCTCGCGACGCCCGGGGAACAGACGCATGCTGGTCTCGCCGACGCAGAACGGCGGAAAGTTGTAATGCAGCAGGAACTTCTTGAATTCCATGCCCTGCACGTTGTCCATGCGCTGCTCGTCAACCGAGGTGCCGAGAGCCACGGCCACCAGGGCCTGGGTTTCGCCGCGGGTGAACAAGGCGCTGCCGTGGGCGCGGGGCAGCAGACCGGCTTCGCAGGCAATGGGGCGCACGGTGACCATGTCGCGGCCGTCGATGCGCACCTTGTCGTCGATGATCATGCGCCGCACCACGCGCTTTTCCACCTTGCCGAGCAGCGTGGCGATCTCATCCTCACGCTCGGGGAAGTCGGCGGCGAGGGCCTCCTTGACGGCGGTCTTGGCATCGGCCACGGCGGCGTAGCGCTCCTGCTTGGTGCGGATTTTCATGGCGGCGAGAATCTTGTCCGCCGCCAGCTCGTTGACGCGCGCCTCAAGCGCGGGATCAACGCTGGGCGAGACGAATTCGCGCTTGGCGATGCCGACCAGTTCGCGCAGTTGGATCTGCGCATCGATGAGGGGCTGGAGAGATTGATGGCCGAAGAAGATGGCTTCCAGCATCTCTTCCTCGGAGAGAAAATGGGCCTCGCCCTCGACCATGATGACCGCATCGCGGGAACCGGCCACGGTGATGTCGAGGTCACTCTCCGCCATCTGCTGCAGGGTCGGATTGGCCACCAGGCGACCCTCCACCCGACCGACGCGCACGCCGGCGATGGGACCGTTGAAGGGAATGTCGGAGACTTCGACGGCTGCCGACGCGGCAACGATGGCCAGGGTGTCGGGGTCGTTGATCAGGTCGGCGGAAATGACCGTCGGCATGATCTGGGTTTCGAACAGATAACCCTTGGGAAACAGCGGCCGCATGGGGCGGTCGATGAGACGGCAGATCAGGGTTTCGCGCTCGGAAGCGCCGCGCTCGCGGCGAAAGAAGGATCCGGGGATCTTGCCGGCCGCGTAGAATTTTTCCTGGTAATTGACGGTCAGGGGAAAGAAATCCTGCCCTTCGCGCATTTTCTTGGCCGAAACCACCGTGCACAACACCTTGGTTTCGCCGTAGGTCACGACCACGGCGCCATCGGCCTGACGCGCCATTTTGCCGGTTTCGATGGTCAGGGGCTGACCATTGAACTGAATTTCAACTTTGTGATAAGCCATTTATGTTCTCCTTGCATGGGTTGACTCCGGGTGGAGTCTGATTTTTCCGTAAACGCACGGAAATGACCAAAGGAGGATGGCCCGAGACAAAACCCGCCCTAGGCGGGTGCTCTCTCCGGTCAGCCTCCTCAGTCATGCCTTGTCACCGAAAAGCGAAGGCAGCACCCTTCCCGGCAAAGGGGAAGGCATGCTGCCCGCGATTAACGGCGGATACCGAGTTCCGAGATGATCTTGCGGTACCGCTCGACGTCCTTGCTTTTGAGATAGTCGAGCAGGCGCCGTCTCTGTCCGACAATTTTCAGCAGACCCCGACGGGAATGGTGATCCTTCTTGTGGGTCTTGAAATGTTCGGTCAGATAGGTAATGCGCTGCGAAAGCAGAGCGATCTGGACTTCGGGTGAGCCGGTGTCCTTCTCATGGGTTTTGAACTGTTGAATGATTTCCTGTTTGCGTTCCGTGGCCAGCACTGTGCCACCTCCTTTCAATGGTGCTTTACGTAATCATCCTGAGGGGATCAGGATCGTACAACCTGAGGGTGAGGGTTTTCTACCACAAGTTCCCCGGAACTGTAAAGCGCTAATCACGCCGCAGCGGCCTCGGGGAAAACTCTTAACAACTCAAAATCTCCACGTTTTTCCATCGCGCGGTGGGGAGCGTAACGGGCAACGGCCAAAAGCCGTCCCGCGCGCGCCAAGACCACCGCCTGGCCGGCCTCGGCGGAAAAACCATCAACCTGTTCTTCCAGAGGAGGTATGCCTTGCGCCAGGCGCGCGCAACCCGCATCACCAACCTCGATGCGCGCGAAATCGCGCAGGACGTCGACCATGGGCAGAAAACCGGGCGAATCGCCGGGCCGCGCAGTGTCTTGAAGGTTCTCAAGGGCGAGGCACTCATCCAGGCTGAAACTGCCCGAGCGGGTGCGACAAAGGGCGGTCAGATGGGCGCCGGGACCCAGGGTGGCGCCGAGATCCTGGGCCAGGCTGCGAATGTAGGTTCCCTTGGAACAGTCGACTTCCAGATCGATGAAAGGCAGGTTCAGGGCCCGCAGGGCAATGCGCTCGATACGCACGGTGCGCGCCGCCCGTTCCACCTCGACCCCTTGGCGAGCCAATCGGTAAAGAGGCACGCCACCTTTCTTGATCGCCGAGTACATGGGGGGGACTTGAGAAATCTCGCCGAGAAAAGACCGACAGGCGGCCTCGACCTGCCCTTCACTGAGAGGGGGAACGGGGCGACGTTCGATGATCTCGCCATCGGCATCGAGAGTATCGGTCAACTCGCCGAGCTTGAGGGTCGCGCGATAGGTCTTGTTGCCTTCCATGAGAAATTCGACCAACCGCGTGCCCTGCCCCACCGCCACGAGGAGCACACCGGTAGCCAGGGGATCGAGGGTGCCGGCGTGCCCCACCCTGCGCGTGCGCAAAATCCGCCGCACGCGCGCCACCACATCGTGGGAGGTCATCCCGCGCGGCTTGTCGATCAGCAGTAAACCATCCATGGACTACTGAACCGGGGCTCCGATATTGAGGCGGGAGAAGACCAGGGCGCGGACCTCGTCAAGGCTGCCCTGAACCTCGGCGCCGGCGGCATTATGATGCCCGCCCCCACCAAGTTGCCGGGCCAGCGCGCCCACATCGACGCGCCCCTTGGAGCGAAAACCGACTTTCCAGGAGGCGGCGCCGGTCTGCCGAAACAGAAGAGCGACTTCGACACCGCGAATGGAGCGGGGATAATTGACGAAACCATCGGTATGTTCGTGGCTTGCGCCGGTCTGGCGCATCATATCATCCGTCAGGGTCAGAGCGGCGAATGCGCCGCAGGAGGAAACCTGCAGAGTCGCCAGGGACAGAGCCAGCAAGCGCAGGCGCTTTTCATCCTGACTCTCGTAAAGGCCGCCGGCCACGTCCCAGGGATTGATGCTGCCCTGCTCCACCATTTCGGCGGCAATGCGAAAGGCTTCGGGATCGGCATTGGAATAGCGAAAGGAACCGGTATCGCTCAGGATGGCCGTGTAGACACAGAGCGCGACCGCGGGCGAAATGGGGTGATCGCCGGCCTTGAGCAGGCGATAAATCAGCGCGCCCGTGGCGCTGGCCTTCTCATCGACGTAATTGATTTCGCCGAAGGGTTCCGAATAGGGATGATGATCGATGTTGATCAGGCTTCGGCAAAGTTCACGCAACGGCGCCTCGGCGCGCCGTAGCTCGCCGGCGTCGAGCAAGAAGCCCAGATCGAAGGGCGCGACATCCCGCAGATCATGGACCATGGATTCGGCACCCGGCAGGAACCGCAGGTTCTGCGGCACGGGATCGGCATTGAAAGCCACCACCTCCTTGCCCATTTCCCGCAAGCCGTTGGCCAGTGCAAGGGTCGAGGCGATGGCGTCGCCGTCGGGACTGGAGTGGGAAGTGACGAGAATGCGCCGCGCCTGGTCAATCTTTGCCAGAATTGCCTGAATCATCAGCCTGTTCACCCTGGATTTCCTGAAGCAGATGGTCGATGCGACTGCCGTAATCAACCGAGGTATCGTATTCGAACAACAAATCCGGGGTGTAGCGCATGCGCAAGCGCTTGCCGAGTTCCCGGCGGATGAAGGGGATGGAACTTTTCAGCCCGGCTTCCGATTCGCGCCGCGCCTTGTCATCGCCCATCACGGTAAAGAAGACCCGCGCCAGATGCAGGTCGGGGGTCACTTCCACGGCGGTGATGGTGACAAAACCGATGCGCGGATCCTTCAATCCCTTGACCAGAAGGGTGGAAATTTCCTTCTGGATCTGATCGCCGACCCGATGTGAACGTTGAGAATCCAATACAAAGTACTCCTAGAAATGAACGATTTCGCTTTCCCGGTCGCAAACCTCGGCCAGGCCGATTCGCTCGATTTCCTCTTCCATGCGGCTCAATACCGACTCGACCATCTCGGCATCCTGGGCTACCAGGGCCACTCCGATCTGCGCGCGCTGCCAGAGATCCTGATGGCCGACCTCGGCCGCGGAAATGGGAAAACGCTCGCGGCAGCGCCCGAGAATCTTGCGCACGATGCCGCGCTTTTCCTTGAGATTCTGCGGCGCGTGCAGCACCAGGTCGAATCTTGCGATGCCGACAACCATGGAGCACCTGCCTAGAGCAGTGTCTTGATCGCTTCCACCTCGTAGGCTTCGATGATGTCGCCGACCTTGAGGTCGTTGAAGTTCTCGAGGCTGATGCCGCACTCATAGCCCGCGGCAACCTCGCGCACATCGTCCTTGAAGCGCCGCAGGGAGGACAGCTTGCCTTCCCACACCACCACGCTATCGCGCACCAGGCGCGCCTTGGCGTTGCGCACGATCTTGCCGTCGAGCACATAGCAGCCGGCGATGAGGCCGACCTTGGGCACGGAGAAGGTTTCCCGCACCTCGGCGCGCCCCAGGCCCTTTTCCTTCAGGGTCGGCGCGAGCAGACCCTCCATGGCGTTCTTGATATCGGCCACGGCGTCGTAAATGATGTTGTAGAGGCGAATGTCGACGCCTTCGTTCTCGGCGAGGGTTGCCGCCTTGGGCTCGGGACGGACGTTGAAGCCGAGGACCACGGCATCGGAGGCCGACGCCAGATTGATGTCGCTCTCGATGATCCCGCCGACGCCGGTGTGAATGACCACCAGGCGGCAGGCATCTGTGGAAAGCTTGACCAAGGCGTCCTTGACGGCTTCCACCGAACCCTGCACGTCGCCCTTGATAACCACCTTGAGTTCCTTGACATCGCCTTCCTGGATCTTGGCGAACAATTGCTCCAGGGAGATCTTGCTGGTCTTGGCCAGTTCCGTCTCCCGCACCTTCTGCTGCCGGTGCTGAGCGACGTCCTTGGCTTTTTTCTCGTCCTCGACGGCGTAGAGCAGGTCGCCGGCGTCGGGCACGCCGCTCAGACCGGTCACTTCCACCGGCATGGACGGTCCCGCTTCATCCACGCGGTTGCCGCGATCATCGACCATGCTGCGCACGCGGCCGAAATGAACACCGCTGACGATGGGATCGCCGATGCGCAGGGTACCGTCCTGAACCAGCACGGTGGCCACGGGACCGCGGCCCTTGTCGAGACGTGCCTCGACGATGATGCCGCGCCCGCGTTTCTGGGGACTGGCCTTGAGTTCGAGAACCTCGGCCTGCAGCAGCACCATTTCAAGGAGCGTATCGATGTTGAGCCGCTGCTTGGCCGATACCTCGGCGAAAATGGTTTCGCCCCCCCACTCCTCGGGCACCAGGGCAAACTCGGTCAGCTCCTGCTTGACCCGCTCGGGGTTGGCATCGGGCTTGTCGATCTTGTTGATCGCCACGACGATGGGTACGCCCGCCGCCTTGGCATGATTGATCGCTTCCTTGGTTTGGGGCATGACCCCGTCGTCGGCCGCCACCACCAGCACGACGATGTCGGTCGCCTTGGCACCGCGGGCGCGCATGGCGGTAAACGCTTCGTGACCCGGCGTATCGAGGAAGGTAATTTTGCGCCCATCCAACTCGACATAGTAGGCGCCGATGTGCTGGGTGATGCCGCCCGCTTCCCCGGCCGTCACGTTGGTGGTGCGGATGGCATCGAGCAGACTGGTCTTGCCGTGGTCGACGTGGCCCATGACCGTGACCACCGGCGGGCGACCCTCAAGTTCCTCGGGAACGGTCTCTTCACCCTCCTTGATCGGCGTCACGGCGTCGAGAATGGTCGCCTCGTCAAAGGCCACGTTCTCGATTTCGTAGCTGTACTCGGAGGCCAGCAAGGCCGCGGTCTCGAAATCGAGGGGATGATTGATGGTGACCATGCTGCCCTGGCGCATGAGCTCGCGAATAATTTCGTTGGCCTTGATGCCCATGCGCTTGGCCAGTTCGCCGACGGTGATGCTGTCACTGATGCGAATCACCCGTTTGATGGCCTTGGAAATGGTGATTTCGGTCTTCTTGACCTGCTTGGCGCCCTTCTTGGGCTTGCGCATCTTGCCGCTGCGCTCGGGCTCGAAGACCTCAAGATTGCGACCCTTGCGAGTGGCGCGATCACCGCCCTCCTCGGCAGCGGCCGGCTCGTAGCCGCGTCCCTTTTTATTTTTCTTGCCGCCGCGGACTTCCTTGGGCGTGAAGACCTCGTCGGGCGCGGGAGTAAACACCGGGCGACCCTTGCCGGCAGGGGCCGGACGGCCCGTGGGTGCCGGTCGGCCGGCGGGCGAAGGGCGGCCGGACGGAGCGGGACGACCTTCGCTGAAGGGTCTGCCTTCGCCGGACGGACGACCCTCACCGGCGGGACGGCCTTCGGAGGTCGGTCGCCCGCCCGTGGGCCGGCCCGGAGGGCCTTCCCGGCGAACCGGCGGACGCTCGCGGCGGGCCGGATCCTCGGAACGGGCGGCTTCGCCGCTGCGGCCGGGGGGGCCTGAGAGTTTGGACAGATCAACACGTCCCAAAACCTTGGCGCGGCCGGGAACAGGTTTTTCCTCGCGCCGCTCGGGGCGCGCAGCCGGCTTGGCGGCTTGGGCGGGCGCCACAGGAGCAACGGTTTCGGCGGCCGGAGCCGGGGGCACGACTTCCTTGGTTTCGACGACGCTTGCCGGCGGAGTCGCGGAGGCCTTCGGCGGTTCCTCGGCTTTCTCGATTCTGGCGGCGGGAGCTTCCTCTTGCGGCTCTCCAGCAACAACTGGCGCCTTGGGCGCGCTCTCGGCCGCGGGAGCAACCGCGGGCTTCTCCGCGGGAATCACAGGGGCTTCGCTGACCGGCTCCGCGACTTCGGCGGGAGCTTCCGGAGCTTCGACGGCAACCTCCCGACGTCGCCGGCGAATGATGCCGGGCTTGACGCGCTCCTCTTCGACCTGGGCGACAGCGGGAGCGTTGGCCGCTTCAAATTTTTTGAGATCATCCTCTTCCAGGACGCTCATGTGGTTGGCCGCCGAAATGCCGGCTGCTTCAAGCTTTTCAAGCAGCTCCTTGCTTTCCAGCCCCATCTGCTTGGCCAATTCGAAAACCCGTGTCTTTCCCATCAAATCTCCCCTACGAATTGCTTGTATCGCTCCAGCCCCCGCGAGAGGGCCTCTGCCAGTTTTCCCTGTTTCACCCCGATGACGCTGCGCTCGTCGCGCCCCATGAGCCGCCCGAGGGATGCCTTCTCGCCCCAGGTGTGCAGGGGCACGCCCGTGGCCTGACACTTGCGCCTGATCTTTTCCAGAATGCCCTCGGACATGTCGCCGGCGACAATCACCAGGCCGAGCTCTCCGGGTCGATCCATGGATGCGAGAGTCAGGTTGCTCCCGCCGACGGTCATGCCGGCCTTGCGCGCCATGCCGAGCAGGCCCTCGACGCGCTCGCCCAATTGACGATGGATCTGGGCGATTAGCGTGTCGCTTTCGGGGCGACGATTCTTGCCGCGATAGGCACGGCTGAACTGGTCGCGGCGCACGGCATCCGTCACGCAGGCGCGACAGACGCAGGTGTAAGCGCCACGACCGGGCAGTTTTTGCCGAAAGTCCACAACGACGTCGCCCGCGGCCGACAGGACATAGCGAACCAGGTCGTTTTTATCCAAGGCCTTACGGCAGCCCAGACAGGTGCGCTGAGGACCATCCTTTTCCGGCTTCACGCCTGGTCTTCATCCTCCGCCGCCGCTTCATCGGCATCTACCGGCGACAGGACAGTCTCTTCATCGACGGAGAAAGACTCATCGGCGCTCTCATCCTCTTCCGTCTCGGCGAATTCCTGAGCCTGGGCTTCGGCGGCACGGGATTCGCTCTTGATATCGATTTTCCAGCCGGTGAGACGAGCGGCCAAACGCACGTTCTGGCCTTTCTTGCCGATGGCGAGGGACAGCTGATCGTCCGGCACGATGATTTCCAGGGCCTTCTCATCGCTGTCCACGTAAACGCGCGACACTTCCGCCGGCGCGATGGCGGCGCAGGCAAAGCGGCCGATATCGGGAGTCCAGGGAATGATGTCGATTTTTTCGCCGCGCAACTCGGACACCACGTTCTGCACGCGGGAACCGCGCATGCCGACGCACGCGCCGACCGGATCGATGTCATGGTCATGGGAAACCACGGCGATCTTGGCGCGACTTCCGGGTTCGCGCGCGCAGGCCTTGATTTCCACCAGACCCTCGCTGATTTCGGGCACTTCGACGCGGAACAGCTCCATCACCAGGCCGGGATGGGTGCGCGAAAGAATGACCTGCGGCCCCTTGGGCGAGAGCTTGACGTCGGCGATGTAGGCGCGCACGCGGTCGCCCTGCCGGTAGCTTTCGCGGGGCACCTGCTCGCGATGGGGCAGAAGCGCCTCGGCGCGCCCCAGATCGACGATCAGATCGCCGCGCTCGTAGCGCCGCACGATGCCGTTGACCAGCTCACCCATGCGATCCTTGAACTCATTATAGACCCATTCGCGCGCGGCCACGCGCACCATCAGGAGGATCACCTGCGTAGCGGTCTGGGCGGCAATTCGGCTGAAGGTTCCCGAATCGAGCTTCATGCCGAGGGAGTCGCCGACTTCCACATCCGGATCGATTTCGCGTGCTTCCTCAAGGTCGATTTCCTTGTAGGAATCCTGCACTTCCTCCACCACGGTGACGAACTCGAACAGCTCGACCTCACCCTGCTCGGAGTTGTAGTGAGCTTCGAGATCGCGTGTGTTGCGATACTTTTTATTGGCGGCGGACAATACGGCCGATTCCAGAGCTTCCACGAGGATGGAACGCTCGATACCCTTGTCCTTAACGACCTGATCGATGATGTGGTTGAGATTGATCAACTCATCCCCCTGTCTTGCGTGCTGAAGAGCGCCTCGAAGGAGCGCTGTTTCGCGTTATGGTTTCTCAAAAAGCGTTGAAGCCGGGGCAATCGCCGCCGGCTAGAAATCGAATTCCGGATCCAGATGAGCCTTGGCGACGGCTTCCAGGGGAATGGCGACATCTCCCCCCTTCTTGTCGAACTGCCGCAGCACAACCCGGCCCTCTTCCAGGCCGAGGAGTTCACCGGTAAAGGTCTTGCGCAGGTGATTGCGACCGTCGGGATCCAACCTTTCAAAGGTCTTGACCTTGATCCGCTCGCCCTTGAAACGCTCGAAGTCGGCTGGTTCCTTGAGCGGACGATCCAGGCCCGGAGAGCTCACCTCAAGATGATAGGCCTGATGAATGAAATCTTCAACATCGAGCACCAGACTGACCTCGCGACTGAAGAGCGCGCAGTCATCCAGGGTCACACCGCCGGGCTTGTCGATGAAAAAGCGCAGGATCCAGCCCTGCCCTTCACGTTTATACTCAAGATCGACCAGTTCAAATCCCAGGTCGTTGATGATCGGCCGGGCCAGTTCCCTGACCCGATCGGCAACGGACACGTCGCTCACGAAAAATGACTCCGGACAAATAAAAAAAGTGAGCTAAAAGCCCACTTTGTAGTGAACGGTTAAATCTGAAGCTGTTTACTAACACGGCAATTCTGAAATTGCAAGGGAAAAATTAAGGGATTTGCCCACCCCGCGGGCCGCGAGGAGCGACGGCGGCGGGGCTCAGAATTGGGCTTCCAGACAGGTGAGGCTTTCCAGGTGAAAGGTCTGCGGAAAAAGATCGATCCCCCTGGCCCCGGTGACGCGATACCCCTTATGGATGAGCGGCTTCAAATCGCGCACCAGGGTGGCGGGATCGCAGGAAACATAAAGGATGCGCCGGGGCCGCTGGTGCAAGAGGGCGGTCATGGCATCCTTGGCGCCCTCGCGCGGCGGATCGAGAACCACCAGGTCGAAGTGCTCCCCGGCCAGCTCATTCGCCAGAGCCTGGGCGACGGGCCGGCACCAAAAAGCAGCCCCCAGGCCGTTGGCTTGGGCATTGCCCCGCGCCCGCTCGATGGCGGGAGGAAAATCCTCCACGCCGACCACCTGGGCGCCGCCCTGGGCCAGGGGCAGGGAAAAATTGCCCATGCCGCAATACAGGTCCAGAATGCGCAGACCATCCACGGGGCCGGCCGCGGACAGCACTTCGGCAACCAGGCGCCGGTTTTGCTCCAGATTGACCTGGGCAAAGCCGCCGACGGCATAGGCCAGGCGCAAGGAACGGTCGGCAAGGGGCTGGATGTGCAGATCACCGGGATCATGCACGGCGCGCAGGGTGCTTTTGCGTCCACTCTGCACATAGAGGGAGATTCCGGCTGCGGCGACCAGGGGCGCCAGATAGTCCGCCAGGGGCCGGATGTCCGGCGCCAGGCAATGAACGATCGCCGCCACCCGTCCCTCGTCATCCACCGCCAGATCGACCTGGGGAATCTCCCGCGGACCAGGCGCGGCGGGCAGCCAACGGCGGAACAGCGCCAGGGCCTGATTGATGACGGGCGCGGCGATGGGACATTGAGCGACGTCGATGACAAAGTGACTGCCGCCGCGATAAAAACCCATCACGAATCCATCCGCGGTTTGCCGGCATTTGAACTGCGCGCGACTGCGATAGCCCCACTCAGCGGGTGCGGGAAGCAGCGGCGCGAGGACATCCGGCGCCAGGCCGAGTTGGCGAGTGAAAAAATCGGCGAAAATGCGTTCCTTCCAGAAAACCTGCCGCGCGTAGGGCAACTGCTGCCACTGACAGCCACCGCATTGACCAAAAACCGGGCAGGGCGCTTCGCGCCGCTCGGCGGACGGCCGCAGCACCGCGAGGAGCTCCGCTTCAACGAAGTGCTTCTTGTCCCGCACCACGCGATACCTGACCTCGTCGCCGGGGACGGCGCCGGGGACGAAAACCACCTTCCCATCGACCCGCCCCAGGCCGCTGCCGCCAAAGGCCAGGGCCTCGATGCGCACCTGCCCTTCCATCAGGACAACACCCTGAGGTGCGGACGACTGGTCTTACGCTGGGCCAACAGGCGCCGCAGCAAACGGGCGGGATATTCGGGATGCTGGATATAGCCGAAACCATGGGCCACGAAGGACGTCCAGAGTTCGCCCCGCACTGAATCGACATCGGCACCGGCCACGCCCATGCGCTCAAGGCGCGTGTCATTGCGCGCCTCTTCTCCCCAGGCCGTTCGCGCCGCCGCCAGCAGCGTCTCGGCATCGGGCGCGGCGGCGAGCAGTTCCATCCGGAGCGGCAGACGGATCAGGACCTCCAGCACCACCCGGTGATAGTCGCCGAAATAGCGGCGGCTGAGGTCGCGCACCTCGACAATCAGGCCATTTTCCAATATCTCGTGAAAAAACAGCGGACGCTCTTCCATCATTCTCCCCCGCACCCGTCCTTTCCCCGCTCCAGAAAACGGCGGCGTTCCTCGATCCAGTCGATGCGATTCCACAGTCCGCGCAAAATGCGCACCTCGCGCTCGTTGAGTCCGGCACGGCCGAAGATGCGCCGAAATGTCCGCAGGATGTGGTCGGGGTTGTCCGGATTGAGAAATTCGATGTCGAGCAAGGTCTGGCGCATGTGTCCGAACATGTTCTCGAGCACCGCGCCGTCGGCCAGCCTGCGTCGCCCCGGCACCCGTCCGGCCGTGACATCGCGTCGGGCCGCGCGCGCCGTGTCGTAAAGACACAGGGCCACCGCCTGGGCAAGGTTCATGGACGGCAGTTCGTCACTTGTGGGAATGGTGATGAAGCGCTGGCAGAGATCGAGCTCGGCGGTGAGCAGGCCGCGATCCTCGCGCCCGAACACCAGGGCCACCCGTCCCGCGGCCGTCAACGGCAAAAAGAGTTCGGCAGCCTCATCGGGGTGCAGAAAATCCTCACGGTACTTGCCGAAGCGCCGCGTGGTGCCCAGCACCAGGGAGCAATCGGCGACGGCCGCCGCCAGACTCTCGTGAAGGCTCGCCCCTTCCAGCACCGCGC
>NZ_JAUVWH010000171.1 GCF_030604225.1 Geoalkalibacter sp. | reverse complement strand
GTGAGGCGGGGGTGGTGATCGCGGGCGGCATGGAAAGCATGTCCCTGGCGCCCTATGCCCTGCCGACGGCGCGTTTCGGCCTGCGCATGGGTACGGGGCAGGCGGTCGATCTGATGATTCATGACGCCCTTACCGATCCCTACAGCGGGCGGCACATGGGCGAGGTGGCCGAGGCGCGCGTCGCCGCCCACGGCCTGAGCCGCGAGGAGCAGGACGCCTACGCTGCCGAGTCCTACCGGCGCGCCCAGCAGGCCCTTGCCGAGGGCCTGTTCAAGGCCGAGACCGTGCCCGTCACCAAGCCCTCGCGCAAGGGCGATGTGATCGTCGCCACGGATGAGGAACCGGGACGCGGCGATATCGCCAAGCTCGGCGCCCTGCGGCCGGTGTTCGCCAAGGATGGCGGCATCACCGCCGGCAACGCCTCGACCATCAACGACGGCGCCGCCTTCGCCCTGCTCGCCGGAGAAGCGGCGGTGCGCGACCTGGGCCTCAAGCCCAAGGCGCGGCTGGTCGCCTATGCGACCAACAGCCTGCATCCCGACCAATTTCCCGACGCCCCCGTCGGCGCCATTGAACGAGCCTGCGCCAAGGCCGGTCTCAAGCCGGCGGATATCGACCTGTGGGAAATCAACGAGGCTTTCGCGGCGGTGGCCCTGATCGCCATCAAGGAACTGGGCCTCGATCCCGAGCGGGTCAACGTCAACGGCGGCGCGGTGGCCATCGGTCATCCCGTGGGCGCCAGCGGCGGCCGACTGGTGGCGACCCTGGTCGCCGAACTGCAGCGGCGCCAGGCGCGCTATGGCTTGGCGACCCTGTGCATCGGCGGCGGCGAGGCGGTGGCGGCGATTTTCGAGCGAATTTAACTTCTGTTCGACTTGTCGGACAAGTCAGACAAGTCGGACAAAAAGGAGACTGTATTCATGGCAATAAAGACGTTCATGGTGATCGGCGCCGGGCAGATGGGCGGCGGCATCGCCCAGGTGGCGGCGCAGGCGGGGATGCAGGTGCTGCTCAACGACATCGCGACGGACGCCGCGAACAGGGGTTTGGCGAGCATCGGCAAGATTCTCGAGCGCAACGTCGCCAAGGGCAAGTTGAGCGCCGAGGAGCGCGAGGCGGTACTGGCCCGCATCCGGCCCTCGACCTCCCTGGAGGATGCCGCCGCGGCGGATTTCATCGTCGAGGCGGCCACGGAAAATCTTGAAATCAAGACGCGCATTTTCCAGACCCTCGATCGGGTGGCGCGTCCCGAGGTGATTCTCGCCACCAACACCAGCTCCTTGCCCATTACCGAGATCGCCGCCGTCACCGGCCGGCCGGCCCAGGTCATCGGCATGCACTTCATGAATCCGGTACCGGTCATGCCCCTGGTGGAGGTCATCCGCGGTCTCGCCACCAGCGACGCGGTCTATGCCTGCGTCGACGAACTGGCGCGGCGCATGGGCAAGACGCCCGTCGAGGTCAACGACTTTCCCGGCTTCGTCTCCAACCGGGTGCTGCTGCCCATGATCAACGAGGCCATCTACTGCGTCCACGAGGGGGTGGCCAAGCCCGAGGCCATCGACCAGGTGATGAAGCTCGGCATGAACCATCCCATGGGGCCGCTGACCCTGGCCGACTTCATCGGTCTCGACACCTGCCTGTCCATCATGGAAATCCTCCACGAGGGGCTCGGCGACAGCAAGTATCGTCCCTGTCCGCTGCTGCGCAAGATGGTCAAGGCGGGCTGGCTGGGCAAGAAAAGCGGCAAGGGTTTTTACGAATACGCCTGATCATGAGCCAGGGAGTCAACCACATGGAATTCAGCAACCTGCTGTTTGAAGCAAGCGAGGGCGTCGCCATTGTCACCGTCAATCGTCCCAAGGCCCTCAACGCCCTCAACGAAGCGACCCTCAAGGAATTGCAGTGCTGCTTCGCCGGCATCCAGGGCGACCCGGCCATCAAGGTGGTGATCCTTACCGGCGCGGGGGAGAAGGCCTTTGTCGCCGGCGCCGACATCGCCGCCATGCAGGGCTTCGATGCCCTGGCCGCCCGCGAATTCGCCCGCCTCGGTCATGATGTGTTCAACCTCATCGAAAAGCTGCCCCAGCCGGTGATCGCCGCGGTCAACGGTTTTGCCCTGGGCGGCGGCTGCGAGCTGGCCATGGCCTGCGACATTCGTCTCGCCGCCGAGAATGCCCGCTTCGGTCAGCCGGAAGTCAATCTCGGCGTGATTCCCGGCTTCGGCGGCACCCTGCGCCTGGCGCGGCTGGTGGGCAAGGGCCGAGCCAAGGAGCTGATCCTGACCGGGGAGATGATCGACGCCCGCGAGGCGCACCGCATCGGCCTGGTCAACCAGGTGCTGGCCCCCGAGGCGCTGCTCGACGGCGCCCGTCGGATGGCGCAAAAAATCGCCGCCAAGGGGCCGGTGGCGGTGCGCCTGGGCAAGGAGGCGGTGGACAACGGCCTGGAAATGGATCAGGACCGCGCCGGTCGCTATGAGGCGGAACTCTTCGGCCTGTGCTTCGCGTCCGCCGATCAAAAGGAAGGCATGGCCGCCTTTCTCGAAAAACGCCCGGCCCATTTCCGGGGACGCTGAAGGAGCGGGAGGAACGCATGAATCTGGATCTCAACGAAGAGCAGCGGCTCATCCAGCAGACCGCCCGGGAATTCGCCCTGAGCGAACTGGCGCCGGTGGCGGCTGAGCTGGATCGCGGCGGCGATCGCCAGGTGTTTTTCGACAATCTGCGAAAACTCGCCGAGCTGGGCTTCATGGGGCTCAACATTCGGGAAGAGTACGGCGGCGCCGAGGCGGGGGTGGTGGCCTTCAGCCTCGCCTTGACCGAGATCGCCCGCGCCTGCGCGGCCACCGCCGTGACGGTGTCGGTCAACAACATGGTCTGCGAGGTCATCCAGGCGGTCGGCACCGAAGAGCAGCGGCGCCGCTACATTCCCAAAATCTGTTCCGGGGAATACCCGGCAGGGGCCTTCGCCCTCACCGAAACCGGAGCGGGTTCCGATCCGGCGGGCATGGCCACCACGGCGGTGCGCGACGGCGACGACTGGGTGCTCAACGGGGCGAAAATCTTCATCACCAGCGCGCCCTTCGCCGGGGTGTTCGTGGTCTGGGCGGTCACCGACAAGGCGGCGCCCAAGGGCAAGGGCATCAGCTGTTTTCTCGTCGAGGGGGGCACGCCCGGGCTGATCGTCGGCAAGGCCGAGGAGAAGATGGGCCAGCACGCCTCCTCGACCAACGAAGTGCTGTTTCAGGACTGCCGGGTGCCGGCGAGCGCGCTGCTGGGCAAGCTCAACGACGGCTTTCGCATCGCCGTGGCGGAATTGGGCGGCGGGCGCATCGGCATCGGCTCCCTGGGCCTGGGCATCGGCCTGGCGGCCATGGAGCATGCCACCCGCCACGCCCTGGAGCGCAGCCAGTTCGGCCAGAAAATCGGTCAATTCCAGGCCATCCAGTGGAAGATCGCCGACGCCTACACCGAGCTCGAAGCGGCGCGCCTGCTGTTGATGAACGCCGCCTTTCAGAAGGAGCAGGGGCGGCCCTTCGCCAAGGAGGCGTCCATGGCCAAGATGTTCGCCACCGAGGCGGCCAACCGCGCCTGCTACGAAGCGGTGCAGATTCTCGGCGGCTACGGCTATACCCGCGACTATCCCGTCGAGCGCTACGCCCGCGACGCGCGCATCACCACCATCTACGAGGGCACCAGCGAGATTCAGCGGCTGATCGTGTCGCGCGAAATCCTCAAGAGTTTTTCCTAGGGAGGCAGACACCATGATTTTCGAGTTGAGCGACGAGCACAAGATGATGCGCGACATGGTGCGCGAGTTCGCCGAGGCGGAACTGGCGTCCGGCGCCGGCGAGCGCGACGAACGGGAGCAGTTTGACCGCGCCCTGATGTTCGACCGCCTGGCCGAGTTGGGCCTGGCGGGGGTGGTGTTCCCCGAGGAATACGGCGGGGCGGGGGCCGATTACCTGAGCTACGCCATCGTCGTCGAGGAACTCTCGCGGGTGTGCGCCTCCACCGGCGTGACCCTCTCGGCCCATGTGTCCCTGGGGGCCAATCCCATCTACAAGTTCGGCACCGAGGAGCAGAAGCAGAAATTTCTTCGGCCCTTGGCCGAGGGGAGCAAGCTCGGCGCCTTCGGGCTCACCGAAACCGGCGCCGGGTCCGACGCGGGCGGCACGCGTACCACCGCCGTGCGCGACGGCGAGCATTGGGTGCTCAACGGCAGCAAGATCTTCATCACCAACGGCGGCGATGCCGAGACCTACGTGGTCTTTGCCCGCACCGACAAGAACGCGCAGAAGCATCACGGCATCAGCGCCTTCATCGTCGAGAAGGGCACGCCCGGCTTTTCCTTCGGCAAGAAGGAATCGAAGATGGGCATCCGCTCCTCGCCGACCATGGAGTTGATCTTCGACAACTGCCGCATTCCCCTGGACAACTTGCTGGGCGAGGAGGGCAAGGGCTTCAAGGTGGCCATGCAGACCCTCGACGGCGGGCGCATCGGCATCGCCTCCCAGGCTTTGGGCATCGCCCAGGGCGCTTTCGATGCGGCGGTCAACTATGCCCGCGAGCGCAAGCAGTTCGATCAGCCCATCGCCAACTTCCAGGGCGTGCAGTTCATGCTCGCCGACATGGCCACCCAGATCGAGGCGGCGCGCCTGGTGGTCTATCAGGCCGCCTACAAGGCGAGCGCCGGGGTGCCCTTTTCCAAGGAGTCGGCCATGGCCAAGCTGTTCGCCTCGGAGACCGCCATGGCGGTGACCACCAAGGCGGTGCAGGTCTTCGGCGGCTACGGCTACACCCGCGAATTTCCCGTGGAGCGCATGATGCGCGACGCCAAGATCACCGAGATCTACGAGGGCACCAGCGAGGTGCAGCGCCTGGTCATCGGCACGGCAGTGACGCGCGGTTGATCTGGCGTCGGTCCGTCAGGGGTTGGCGGCCTTCATGGTGAAGGCCGCTTTAACCCATCCCTGGGGCTTGGCCGGCGCCGTCCGGGCGCCGGACACCTTCACCATGAAGGCCGCCAACCCCTGAGTGAAACAGTTGACCTTCCCCGGTCTCAAAACAGGAGTCTCTTCATGTCCAAGCCCAACAAACGCATCAGCCTGCAGGAGGCCGCTGCCCTGATACCGGACGGC
>NZ_JAUVWH010000170.1 GCF_030604225.1 Geoalkalibacter sp. | reverse complement strand
TGACACGCCAGGGGTTCTGGAAGATTATTAAGCGCCGCGCGCTGCAGGCCGGTATCCGCAAGAACATCACGCCCCACACCCTTCGCCATTCCTTCGCCACTCATTTGCTGGAAAATGGCGCCGATCTCAGGGCGGTGCAGGCCATGCTCGGCCACGCGGACATTTCCACCACGCAGATCTACACGCAAGTCACCCGCGAGCGCCTGCGCAAGCTGCACGAGCAGTTTCACCCGCGGGGGTAGCGCGGCAGCCCGGATCAATCCATGGGACACGGATCAACTCTGATCAATGCGGATAAAAACAGAAGCAAGCCAAGACCATAAACTAGAAATTTTTTCTTTAAAAGGCGCGCCCGGCCGCATGTATCCATGAGATGTTTTTTGGTTTTTTGACTTATCCGCCTTGATCAGATGTGATCCGCGTCCCCAGGATTTTTGCAGTCCAACCCCATCGAGGTCTCCATGAAATACATCATTTTGCTCGGCGACGGCATGGCCGATGAGCCGATTTCCGAACTCGGCGGACGCACTCCCCTGGAAGCCGCCCGCACCCCGAACATGGACGCCCTGGCCCGGGCCGGCGAAACGGGCATGGTGCAAACCGTTCCCGAAGGCTATCATCCCGGCAGCGACGTGGCCAACCTCACGGTGTTCGGCTACGACCCGCGCACCTGCTACAGCGGCCGCTCTCCTCTGGAGGCCGCCAGCATGGGGATCGAACTGGGCCCCGCGGATGTCGCCTTTCGCCTCAACCTGGTGTGCCTGACGCCCCATTACGGCAAGCTCTACATGGAGGACTTCTCCGCCGGGCATATTTCCACCGTCGAGGCGCGCGAACTCATCACCATGCTGGAAAAGGAACTGGGTGGCGGCCCCTTTGAATTCCATGCCGGGGTGTCCTACCGCCATCTCATGGTGTGGCGCGGCGGCCGTGACCGGATGCAATTCACTCCGCCCCACGATCTCACCGGGCAGAGCGTGGAAAACGATCTGCCGCGCGGCGACGGGGCCGAGGAACTCATTCATCTCATGACCTCCTCCCAGATGCTGCTGAAAAACCACCCCGTCAACGTGCAACGGGAAAAGCAGCGGCAGGTGCCGGCCAACTCCATCTGGCTGTGGGGCCACGGCAAGGCGCCGCGCATGGCGACCTTGCAGGAGCGCTACAACCTGAGCGGCGCGGTGGTCGCGGCGGTGGATCTGATCAAGGGCATCGGCGTCTATGCCGGTCTGGATATCATCGAAGTGCCCGGCGCCACGGGTTATCTCGACACCAATTATCGGGGCAAGGCCGAGTACGCCGTCGAGGCCCTCAAGACCCGCGATTTCGTCTACCTGCATGTGGAAGCACCCGATGAGGCCGCCCATGGTGGGATGCTCGACGAAAAGATCCGCGCCATCGAAAATTTCGACCGCGAGGTAGTGGGACCGGTACGCGCCGGCCTGGAAGCCCTGGGGCCGCACCGCATTCTGCTCCAGCCCGACCATGCCACCCCGGTGCGCAAGAAAACGCACACCTCCCAACCGGTGCCCTACGTCCTGTTCGATTCCGCCGGGGGCAAGCTGCCCGCCAACGGCGCGGCGGGCTATCATGAATCCGCGGCGCTGCAAACCGGCATGAAAGTCGAAGAGGGCTGGCGACTCTTCGACCGTCTCATCCGGGGTTAGGACTTGTCGATTTGACCTTCCGGGGCGAGGTTCTGTAAACTTTCGCGCGATGCTTACCTCTTAGAGGATCTCGGATTTTAAGCCATGACCAAGGTCGTCATCGATGAATGCCGGTGCAAGGGCTGCGCCCTCTGCACCCTCGGTTGTCCCCAGGGGTTGTTGCGCCTTGGTCGGACCCTGAACCGCGCCGGCTTTTTCCCCGCCGAAATGATTCCCGGCGGCGAAGTTAAGTGCACCTCCTGCGCGCTTTGCGCGCAGATGTGCCCGGATCTCGCCATCTGCGTCTTTCGCCAGAAAAAATCGGCTTAAGACGCCCTGAGGAGCCTTGCCGTTGGATCAGCGTCTGTTTGTCAAGGGCAACGAGGCGGTTGCCATGGGGGCCCTGGCCGCCGGATGTCGTTATTACTTCGGCTATCCCATCACGCCCCAGAGTGATATTCCGGAATTCACGGCGCGGGAGTTGCCGCGCCTGGGCGGCACCTTCATCCAGGCCGAGAGCGAAATCGCCGCCATCAACATGCTGCTGGGCGCCAGTGCCTGCGGCATGCGCGCCATGACCTCCTCGTCGAGTCCCGGCATCTCTCTCAAGCAAGAAGGCCTGTCCTACATGGCCGGCAGCGAATTGCCCGGGCTAGTCGTGAATATCTGCCGCTCGGGGCCGGGCCTGGGCGGCATCGACGCGTCCCAGGCCGATTATTTCCAGGCCGTCAAGGGGGGTGGTCACGGCGGCTACCGTCTGATCGTGCTGGCGCCGCATTCGGTGCAGGAGATGTATGATCTGGCGCTGCTTGCGTTTGATCTCTCGGACCGCTATCGGATTCCCGCCATGCTGCTCGGCGATTCGGTCATCGGCCAGATGAAGGAAGCCTTGATTCCCCATCCGCGCGCCCAGGTCGAGCTGCCGCCCAAGGACTGGGCGGTGCGCGGCAAGCAGGAGGGGGCGCCGCAGCGGGTGGTGAAATCGCTCTACCTGGGTGACGGCGAACTTGAAGCGCACAATTGGCGCCTGCATGAGCGCTATGCGCTGCTGGAGGCTCGGGAAACCCGCTGGGAAGGGCTGCACACTGATGATGCCGAGCTGCTTGTGACGGCCTTCGGCATCACCGCGCGGATCGCCAAAAGTGCCGTGCGCATGGCCCGCGAGGCGGGTTTCAAGGTCGGCCTGCTGCGGCCCGTCAGTCTCTTTCCTTTTCCGCGCGAGGCGTTTCGCACGGTGACCCTGGTCACGAAAAAAGTTCTCTGCTGCGAACTCAACACCGGCCAGATGGTCGAGGATGTGCGCCTCAGCGTGGCGCGCGACGCCGAGGTGTATTTTTACGGCCGGCCGCCCGGCGCCGGTTCGCTGCCGACCCCGGAAGAATTCGCCGAGCAGATCGCCCGATATTGCGGAGGCGCGGCATGAGCCAGGTCGAAATACCCGTGTTTACCGCGCCGCGTTCGCTCAAGCCCGTCGTGACCCATTTTTGTCCCGGCTGCCAGCACGGCACGGTGCATCGTCTGGTGGCCGAGGCCCTGGATCACTTCGCCGTCCAGGAGCGCACCATCGGCGTGGCGTCGGTCGGCTGCAGCGTGTTTCTCTACGAATATTTCGCCATCGATGTGGTCGAATCACCCCATGGCCGTGCTCCGGCGGTCGCCACCGGGGTAAAGCGCGCCTTGCCCGATCGGGTGGTCTTCACCTATCAGGGCGATGGGGATCTGGCCGCCATCGGCACCAGCGAAATCATCCATGCCGCCAATCGCGGCGAAGCCCTGACGGTGATCTTCGTCAACAACACCACCTACGGCATGACCGGCGGCCAGATGGCGCCCACCACCCTCGCCGGGCAGCAAACCTCCACCTCGCCCTACGGGCGCGACCCGGCCAACGACGGCTCGCCCATCCGCATGGCGGAATTGCTGGCCCAGCTCGACGGCACGCGGTTTTCCGCACGGGTGGCCGTCGATTCGCCGCGCCATGTGATCCAAGCCGGCCGGGTCATCCGCGAGGCCTTCGCCACCCAGATCCAGGCGCGCGGATTTGCCTTCGTCGAAGTTCTTGCCACCTGTCCCACCAACTGGGGCATGAATCCCGTGCAGGCCAATCAGCGCATCGCCGCCGAACTGATTCCCTGCTTTCCTCTGGGCACCTTCAAAAAAATCGAGAGTCAGTCATGACCCTCGACCTGTTCATTGCCGGATTCGGAGGCCAGGGGGTGCTGTTGCTGGGCAACCTGCTCGCCTACGCGGCCATCCTCGAGGGAAAGAACGCTTCCTATTTTCCCGCCTATGGGGTGGAAAAACGCGGCGGCGCCGCGACTTGCACGGTAGTGATCAGTGACGACGAAGTCGCCTCTCCGGTGGTGGGACGCCCCGGCTGTGCCATTTTGCTCAATCAGGCCTCTCTCGATAAATACCTGCCGCGCGTGCGACCCGGTGGCTGGGCCCTGGTGAATAGCTCCCTGGCCGAGGAAAACCTGCCGCGCGTCGCGCCCATCGAGGTGCTGGCCTTGCCCCTGACCGAGCTGGCCCTCGATGTCGGCGATGCGCGCCTGGTCAATCTGGTGGCGGCGGGCATCTGGGCAAGGAAATCCCAAGCCCTGACCCTCGCCAGTCTTGAAAGCGCCCTGCGCAAGGTGCTGCCCGAGCGCAACCATCGCTTCATTCCCCTCAATGTCGAAGCCCTGAAGCGCGGCGCCGCGCTCATCGCGTCCTGACGCAAGTTCTCGAGGGATTTTATGCCGCGGCCCCTGATCGAATTCATCAAGCTGAAGAAGCCGGAAAAAGCCCGCTACCTCTGTGAACTCGCCGAGGATTTCTTCCAGCAGGGCAAGCGGGTGCTGATCACCGTCAACGACGACAATCAGGGCGTGACCCTGGATCGCTTCCTCTGGACCTGGCAAAAGGGCTCTTTCTTGCCCCACTGCTTTGATAACGGCGCGGTCGACTGCCTCGACGAGCCGGTTGTCATCACCACCGCCGAGCGCAACGGCAACGGTGCGCGCATCCTGATTCAGGGCAAGCCCTGTTCCCTGGAGTTTCTGCGCGGCTTCGACCAGATCATCGATTTCGCCGAAAGCTACGACGATGCGCTGCTGCAGGCCTCGCGGCGGCGTTTCGTCCTCTACCGCGAGGCGGGCTATGCACCCCGCATGCGTTAACGGCGGCGGTCCGGCCACCTTGATCCAACTCAGGGAAGTCGCGGAGCTGGGGCGGCATTGCGTGCTCTCTGACGCGGCCCGCGCCGCCCTGGCCTGCTGGCAGCCGCGCCTCGGCGAAGCCCTGACGGTTAGCGACGCGCAGGGACGCGGGTTTCGCGCGCGCGTGCTGGAGCTCGACGCCCATCGCGCCGTCCTGCTCCCTTTTGAGTCCCTTGCGCTCTCTCCGGAAAGTTCGGTGCGGATCGAGGTTTTTCAGGCCTTGCCGCAGCGCGAACGCTTCGAGCTCATCTTGCAGAAGCTCACCGAAATCGGCGTGGCGCGCATTGTTCCCTATGAGTCCCAGCGC
>NZ_JAUVWH010000016.1 GCF_030604225.1 Geoalkalibacter sp. | reverse complement strand
TGCTGATCAGCCGCGACATTACCGAGAACAAAACCCTCTCCGAGGAAAATCAGCGGCTGCGCCGCTATCTCGCCCATCCGCGCGATCTCGATTCCTTCATCGCACGCAGCCCAGCCGTCAAGGGCGCCCTGGAGATGGTCGAAGCGGTGGCCCCCCTGGATTCCACCCTGCTGCTGACCGGGGAAAGCGGCACCGGCAAGGAGTATTTCGTCGATCTGATCCATGCCCTGAGTCCCCGCCGCGGCGCGCCCCTGGTCAAGATCAACTGCGCGGCTCTGCCGGAAACTCTCCTCGAATCCGAGTTGTTCGGCCACCGGCGCGGCGCTTTTACCGGCGCGGTGGCGGATCAGCCCGGCAAATTTGTCCAGGCCGACGGCGGCACCCTGTTTCTGGATGAGATCGGCGAGTTGCCCTTGCCCAGCCAGGCCAAGCTGCTGCGGGTTCTTCAGGAGAAAACCGTCCAAGCGGTGGGCGGGCAGAAAGAGGTCCGGGTCGATGTGCGCATTGTTGCCGCCACCAACCGCAAGCTGGCCGAGGAAGTCGGCGCCGGACGTTTTCGCGAGGACCTTTACTATCGCCTCAACGTCATCAGCATCGCCATCCCGCCCCTGCGCGAGCGGCGCGAGGACATTCTGCCCCTGGCCGAATACTTCCTCGCCCAATTCGCCCGGCAGATGGAGCGGCCCCTGCCGCGACTCTCGCCGCAGGTGCGTGATCTGCTCCTGCGCCATCCCCTGCCGGGCAATGTGCGCCAGCTCAAGCACGCCATGGAGCGGGCGGTGGCCCTGGGCAAGGGGGAAATCATTCTGCCCGACGACCTTCCCGAGGACCTGAACCAAGATCGCCCGGGGCTCTGCCTCGGCCCAGCCTTTCACCCCGGGCAATCCCTGCGCGGCGCGCTGGAGCATTTTGAGCGCGATTACCTGAGGCGTGCCCTGGAGTTCCATCAGGGCCGGCGCCTGGAAACGGCGCAGGCCCTGGGCATTTCCAGGAAGAATTTATGGGAAAAATTGCATCGTTTGGGATTGGAGGATCTTTAAAGTCAAGCAAGGTTCTGCTATATTTTAAATGATTTTTAAGTCCCTGTCGGAACCGAGGAGGGGGCGATGCAGCCATTGGCGCAATCTTGGCAGCCTCAGGGGGCTGGTTTGCCGCGGCGAAGATCCAGGCGCTGGTTGCTCGTGGGTTTGGCCATCGGGTGGACGCTGCTGCTGCTGGGCGGACTTTGGTGGAACCTGGAGCGGTCGCGGGCCAATACCCTGGCCCTGGCTGCCGCCCAAGCGCGCACCTTTGCCGACCATGTGCTGGTCTATCGCCACTGGAACGCGAAGCATGGCGGCATCTACGTGGAGGTTTCCGACACCACACCACCCAATCCCTACCTGGCCCACTTACCTGAACGCGACATTCTAACTCCCTCCGGGCGCCACCTGACCCTGGTCAATCCCGCTTACATGATGCGGGAGATTTTTCCCCTCGAACAGCAGATGTTTGGCCTGAGCGGCCGGATTACCGCCCTGCGCCCCCTAAACCCCAAGAATGTTCCCGACAGCTGGGAACAGGGCGCCTTGCAGGCCCTCTCCGCCGGCGCGCCCGAGATCAGCAGCATCGCCCGGATTGACGGCAGGGAAATCCTGCGTGTCATGCGCCCGCTGCTCATGCAGGCGGAATGCCTCTTTTGCCACGCCCATCAGGGTTACCGTCTCGGCGAGATTCGCGGCGGTCTAAGCACCCAGGTGGATCTGCGCCCCTGGTGGGCGGCCGGGCGCGTGCATCGTTGGGGCATGGCAAGCGGCGCTTTAGTGCTTTGGTTTTTGGGCCTCGGCGGACTTTGGGTCGCGGACCGGCAATTACGCCGCCAGGAGCAGCGGCGGTTGCGGGCCGAGGAAAATCTGCGCTATCTAGCGCACTACGACAGCTTGACCGGGCTGGCCAATCAGTCCCAGTTTTTTGGTAAGCTCGACTTGTTTCTCAAGCAGCGCCGCGGTCCAGCGGACCTTGTGGCGGTCGTGCTGCTGGATCTGGAGGATTTTCGGCGCATCAACAACGCCCTGGGGCGTTCCCTGGGCGACAAGCTGCTGCAGATCGGCGCCCAGCGCCTGCGGGTCGCCGTTGGTGAATTTGGTTGGGCTTTTTACTTCGGCAATGGCGTTTTTTCACTGCTGCTGCCTTTCGTGAACGAAGCTTCCGAGGCCGGAAGTCTCGCGCAGCGTGCCTTGGCGGAACTTCAACGGCCCTGTCTGCTGGATCAGGGCGAGGTCCATCTGAACGCCCACGGCGGCATCGCCTTGGCGCCCCAGGATGGTTTGGTTCCCGTGGAGGTCTTGCGTCACGCGGAAATCGCCCTGCACGCCGCCAAAGGCGGGGAGGGTGAGCGGGTGCGGTTTTTCAATCAGGCCCTGGGGATCCAAGCCGTGGAACGGGTGCGCCTCGAAGCCGATCTGCGCAAGGCGCTTGAGCGTGATGAACTCTTTGTTCTCTATCAACCCCAGGTCGATGGTCTGACTGGCGAGGTCAGGGGCGCAGAGGCACTGGTGCGCTGGCGGCATCCCGCGCGGGGCGTTCTAAAGCCCGATTGCTTCATCGCCTTGGCCGAGGCCTCGGGACTCATCGTGCCGCTTGGCGAATGGGTTCTGTGGTCCGTTTGCCGTCAGATACGCCAGTGGCGCGAGGATCAGCTGGTGGTACCGCCCATCGCGGTCAATCTTGCCGCCGCGCAGTTTCGCCAGGTCAACCTGCCGCTTTTGCTGTCCCGGATTCTCAAGGAAACGGGGGTTGAGGCGTGCTCCCTGGCCCTTGAGGTTACGGAAGGCGTATTGATGTATGATCTGGAGCAGGCCAGAAGCACCCTGGTCGCCCTGAAAAAAATGGGCCTGCATCTGGCCGTCGACGATTTCGGCACCGGCTACTCCTCCCTGAGTTATCTGAAGAACTTTCCTTTGGATTGCCTAAAGATCGATCGCGCCTTTGTGCGCGATCTGCCCGGCGATGCCGGCAGCGCGGCGATCATTACCGCCGTTGTGGCCTTGGGCCGCAGCCTGGGACTGCTCACCCTCGCCGAGGGGGTGGATGCGCCCGAGCAGTATGAATTTCTGCGCCGGTCCGGGTGCACGCGCTTTCAGGGATTTCTGTTCAGCGAACCCTTGGAGGCGGCGGATTTCGTCGCGCGGCTTCGCCGGAACGCCTGAGCCTGAAGCGGGGCGGTTCTGTCACCCCAACGCTTCGGTGCGGCGCCTTTTTTTGCTGAAATTTCTTGAGTTCGCCCGGCCCTGGCCAAGGCTTTTCACAGCCGCTGTGGATAGCGTTGTGAAAAGCCCGAGATTCGCCATGGTGACCGTCCGTGCGGACGGGGTTTTAGCGTTTTGCCTAAAAAGCGGGCAGCGTCGTCGTGCATCGCGAGGGGCTTGGCGATTGTGGGTTTCAAATTGACCGTGCAAGAAAATCCATGTTATCAGGGGGACCAATGCAGGATGATTGGCGACAAATCAAGGAGCAGGTGCGCCGGGATCAGGAGGCCTTCGATCGGCACAGCGCCCGATTGCTGGAGGCTTTGACGCGGCGCGGCGTCGCCGTTTATTGTCGGCGCGGCTGTCGCAAGTGCTGCACCCTGACGGTCAACGCGACTTTTGTCGAGGCCCTGGGGATCGCCCAATGCCTGACGCCGGAGCAAGGAGCGGCCGTGGCGACCCATGCCTCGCGGCTAAGTGAAATTGCCTCGGCGGCAAAAGATTTCAAGGAGTACCTGCGCACCTGCCGCACGCATCTCGGCTTTTGCCCGCTGCTGGACGCGGACGGCGCTTGCGGAATCTATCCCGTGCGGCCCTTCGCCTGTCGCGCCCTGCTCTCCACTCGCGACAGCGACTGGTGCGCGGTGGATTTCAGCTGTCTGCATCCGGCGGAGAAACAGGCCTTCATGAGTGGGCTCGACCCCTCGGTGGTGGCGTTTCCCACGCACTATGTCGCCGCCGCCCAGGATCTCGGGCGAGAGTTCGAGGAGCGCACCGCCGCGGCCATGATCAAGCGGTTTGGGTTTTCCCTGCGCGGCAACCTCTCGTTTCTCATCTCTCTGGAGCAGCAGCTCGGCGTGAGCGAACTCGTCCCCCAGGGGCTTGAGGTGACCCGCCGGGCCCTGATTCGCGCCGGGTTTGATCTGCCCTTCGTGGTTCACATGGAGTCTCTGGGAGCATAGGATTCAAGAACGATTCGGCCGGGAGGTGGAGCATGGACGACAAGAGCGTGGAAGCACCGGAAGCACCCGAGGATTTTTCCCAGTACGCCCTCGGGATGAAGGCCTTGCGCCGGCGCCGCTGGTTTTTGTTCGGGTTGGTGCTGATCTACATTCCGGTGATGTGGCTGACCCTGGAGCTGTCCGGATCGGACCGGGTGGCCGGCATGGTGTTCGGCGTGTGGATTCTGCTGGTGGCCGTTGCCGTGATCTTTGCCGCTTTCGCCAAATGTCCCCGCTGCGGCAATTTCTTCCATATGCAGGGCTTCATGCCCCTGTACCTGCGCCGTTGCCTGCACTGCGAGCTGCATGTGACGGCGGACAAGAAAAAACGCTGAACTTGCTCCTGGAAAATCTCAGGTCGGCTCGTCGTCCTGGGGCCGCCAGGGCAGCTTTATGAACACCTGCGTGCCCTTGCCGAGACGGCTTTTCACCCACACCTGGCCGCCGTGCCCTTCGATCACGTGCTTGACGATGCTCATGCCCAGTCCCGTGCCCTCCACGGCGGTGGTGGAGTTGTCGGCGCGGTAGAAGCGATCGAAGACGCGCGTACTCTGCTCCGGCGTCATGCCGATGCCCTGATCGCTGATTTCGATGAGATAGCCGTCGCTTTCCCGCCGCCCGGCGATGCGGATGAGTCCGCCGCCGGGCGCGTATTTGATGGCGTTGCTGATGATGTTCTCCAGGGCCTGCTCGATTTTGCCGCGGTCGAGGGTCAAAAGCGCCGGCTCCGGGGGCAGCTCAAGGACAAAATGGTGCTTCTGGGTCAGGTTGTGGCCGAAAATTTCGGCATCGCGCAGCAATTCATGCATGTCCACCGGCTCTTTTTCAATGGGGATTTCCCGGCCGAGTTCGATGCGGCTCAAATCGAGCAGGTCGTTGACGATGCGCGATAGCGCCCAGGATTTTTTGTTGATGTAGGCCAGAGCCTCCTGGGCGGTTTCCGCGGGCAGTTCCTTTTCATTGAGCAGCAGCTCCGAGTAGCCGATGATGGAGGCCAAAGGTGTGCTCAGCTCGTGGGCGGCGGTGCAAATGAATTCGCTCTTCATGCGATCCATGGTGCGCTCGTCGGTCACGTCGTGGATGATGAAGATCATCCCGGCGGCGCCGCCCACACGCGTCTGGATGAGGGAGGTGCGGCCCTCCATGATGCGGCGCGCCCCGGCGCCGTTGCTCAGTTCGAAGTCGAAGCGCTGGCCGCTTTTGCCCTGGTTGAGGGCGGCGACCATGGCTTCGCGCAGGTTGGGGAAGGGAATGACCCGGTCGAACACCTCGCCGCTCACCCGTTTCAGGGACAACCCCAGCAATTCCTCGGCGGGCTTGCTCAGCAAGACGATTCGTCCGTGGGGATCGGTGACGATGAGGATTTCCTCCACCGACGTGAGCACGCTGTCGATGCGGTTGCGGATGCCGCTGGCGACGAAATAGCCCGCCGGCACCGCCAGCAGCATCATCAACAGGGCGGTCAGCCCCGTCCAATAGCCCATGCGGTTCATGGCGCCGCGCAGGCGCAGCTGGCTGTCCTTGAGGTCGCTTTCATAGTACCCGGCGCCGATGACCCAATCCCAGGGCTCGAAATAAGAAATCGCCACGACCTTGTTGCGCGGCTTGTCCTCGCCGGGATTTTTCCAGGGGTAGCTCACGAAGGTGACCGGGATCTTGGCGCCCCGCCCGGTCTCTTCCATTTCCAGAGCCTTTTTCACGATTTCCTGAATGAAATGATGCCCTGCGGCATCGACCTCCTCCCACAGATCCTCGCCGTCGCGTCGCCCGCCCTGGGAAATGATGTACCTGCCGCGCTGGTTGCCCCGGCCCCCCAGGACATAGACGTATCCCGTCTTGCCGACGATGATGTCCATGATCCCCTTGCGCAGGCTCTCCAGGCTTTCCTGCTGGACGCCCACGTAGAGAGCGCCGATCACCTCGCTGCCTTGCGGATTCCAGATGGGTTGATAGGCGGTGATGTGCCAGGCGTTGACCACGAAGGCGCGGCCCTGAAAGGTCTTGCCCTGCAACAGGGAGGCAACCACCGGATCACCGCGCCCATCGGGCATTCGGGCGGGCAGGTAGGTGCCGATGGCGCGCCGCCCATCGGTGTCGATAACATTGGTGGCCACCCGCAGCATGTCGCCTTCCTTGTTCATGCGCTGAAACAGGGTGACCGTGCCGCCGACCAGGTTATGGACCTCATCGATGATGGGGACGGCGACTTGGGGTGCATCGATCTGGCCGAGCCACTGACCGCCCACCAGCAAGCGCGGCAATTCCACCCGGCGGCTTTGCTGGGTGTACTGGTCGATGGCGTTCCAGACCACCGGCTCGGCGGAAAAGCTCACCTTGCCCTTTTGGCTGAGAACATATTCGGCGACGCGCAGATTGCTGTTGATGGTGATCTGGAGGGCTTCCTGGGCGGCGCGGCACATGAGGTAGACGTCCTGGGCGATTTTTTGCGCCTCGCTGCGTGCCTGCCGGTCGATTTCCTGGGCGAAGAATTTTTGCAGGGCCTGCTTCTGGGTGAGGGCGACCCCCGCGGCCACCAGCGCGGTCACCAAAATCGGCAGAATGGCCATGCTGGTGATGCGAATCCCGATCCTCACGCCCTGGTATCCTCGCCGTAGGTGTGATGACGACCCGCCCGAGGGCGGGGTGAGATTTTAATGATACACAAGATTGGGCGGCTGTTTGGACGGCGCTGAAAAAAACAAGAAGGGGGCGTTCTAATTAACCAAGGATTCTCGCGGCCAGGCATTGATGATGGCATTGATCAGGGTGGCCAGGGGAATGGCGAAAAAGATGCCCCAGAACCCCCAGATGCCGCCGAAGACCAAAATGGCCGCAATAATGGCGACGGGATGAAGGTTGACCGCCTCCGAAAGCAATAGGGGCGCCAGCAGGTTGCCGTCAAGGAGCTGAATGACGGCGTAGGCGATCAGGACATAGAAAAACTGCTGGTTGAGACCCCACTGAAAATAGGCGACCAGCGCGACGGGCAGGGTGACCACCGCCGCGCCCACATAGGGAATCAGCACCGAGATGCCGACGAGAAAACCCAGCAGCATGGCGTAATTGATGTCGAGCAACCAGAAGGTGACGCCGGTCACGGCCCAGACGATGAGAATTTCCAGAATCTTGCCGCGAATGTAGTTGCCGATCTGGCCGTTGACCTCTTGCCAGACGGTGATGGCCAGGGTGCGCTCCTGGGGCAGGAAACCCTGCACCCACTCAAGGATGCGGTCCTTGTCCTTGAGAAAGAAAAACACCAGGATCGGCATGAGCACCAGATAGACGAGCAGGGTGACCAGGCCCAGCACCGAACTCATGGACACGCTGAGGAGTTTCTGTGCCTGGCGCACCACTTCGGCGCGCAGGGTGGTGGCGATTTCGTGGAGCTGGTTTTCGGAGATCAGGCGCGGATAGCGCTCCGGCAGGGTCATCAGCGCCGTCTGGGCTTCGCTGATCATGACGGGCAATTGCTGGATGAGTTGGGTGACCTGCTTGATGAGAATCGGCACCAGCCAGAAAAAACCGATGAAGAGCAGGGTGAGAAACAGGGCGAACACCAGGATCACCGCGGCCAGACGCGGCAGTCCCACGCGTCCCAGAAAGCGCACCGGCGCCTCAAGCAGGTAAGCGATGACCAGGCTGGCGAAAAAAGGCACCAGCATGTGGCCGAAGAACAGCACGATGATCAGGCCGGCGGCCAGCAAGGCCATGAGAATCACGACCTGCTGGTCGGAGAGGTGACGGCGGAACCAGTTGGAGATGATATTCATGGAAAAACCCGAAACGCTGTGAAATCGCGAACTGCCGCAAAGCAGGTATCTTATCACAAACGGCCGAGAATAAAAGAGATTCTGGGGGGTTGCCGGAGCGGTGCATTAAGGCCGAGCCTTGACATGGGTCCCTTGGAAGGTCAGAATGTGCCATCCTTTTCCTGGTTTGCATTGGGTTGGCTGGTATTTCTCATCAAGGAGGTTTCCCATGCGCATCACGCCTCTCGCCGAACTTGAGCGTCGCTTTCAGGCCCTTCAGCAGCAGATGGACGCTGCCGGGCTCGATGCCGTTCTGATTCTGCAAAACGCAGATCTCTTCTATTTCACCGGCTCCATTCAGCAGGGCGTGCTCTATGTGCCGGCCTCCGGCGAGCCCCTCTACCTGGTGCGCAAGGACTACACCCGGGCGCGCATGGAGTGCGGCCTCAAGGAACTGGTGCCGTTTCGCAGCCCCAAGGACATTCCCGGCATCCTCGCCGATTTCAACCGGCAGTTGCCGAAAAAGATCGGTTATGAGCTCGACGTCCTGCCCGCGGCAACCTTCGAGCGTTTGCACAAGGTGTTCGGCGCGGCCGAGGCGAAGGATGCCAGCCACCTCATCCGTACCGTGCGCGCCGTTAAGTCCGATTACGAAATCGAGATCATGAAGGATGCCGCGCTGATGGTCGACCGGGTCTGCCAACGGGCGAAAGAGGTCATCCGTGTTGGCATGACCGACCTCGAACTGGCCGCCGAACTGGAATTCACGGCCCGCAAACTCGGCCACCAGGGCATCACGCGCATGCGCGGTTTCAACTCCGAGCTGTTTTACGGGCACATCTTCTCCGGGGCCGACAGTGCCGCGCCGGCCTTTCTCGATGCGCCCCTCGGCGGCATCGGCGTCAATCCCAGCATCGGCCAGGGGGCGAGCTACAAGCGCATCGAAGCCAATCAGCCCATCATCGTTGATTTCGCCGGTGCCTTTGACGGTTATCTGGTCGATCAGACCCGGGTTTTTTGTGTCGGCGGATTGCCCGAGCCGCTCGCCAAGGCTTACGAGGACATGATCGCCATCGAGCGGCGCTTAAAAGAGCTGGCGCGGCCCGGCGCGGTCTGGGGCGAACTCTACGAGGCCTGCTGCGCCCTCGCTGCGGAGTTGGGTCACAAGGAGCACTTCATGGGGGCGCCCGGCGCTCAGGTGTCCTTCATCGGGCACGGCATCGGCGTGGAAATCGACGAGTATCCTTTCATCGCCCGTGGCTTCAAGGACCAGGTGCTGGAAGAAAACATGACCTTCGCCTTCGAGCCCAAGGTGGTTTATCCGGGCCTTGGCGCGGTGGGGGTGGAAAACACCTTCTGGGTGGCCGCCGACGGCCTCAAGCACCTGACCTTTACCAGCGAGGAGTTGGTGGTTCTCTAGGTACTACAAGACAGGGGCATCCCCCAATCCCCGAGCCGTCCTTGGCGGGCGGGGTTGGGGGATGGGCCCAATAGGCTCGGCACGCGCCTAGAAGCGATAGCAAAAATAATCCGAGGCGCTGTAATCGAACAGGGAGACGGTGTTGTCCAGCACATGGCCGCTGAAATGGCAGCCGCTCTGATGGTCGAAGCCGTCAAACAGCCGCCCGTGGACGCTGAAGCACAGGTGTTGGCCGGTTTCGGTCAGAATGCAGAAGTTGGCTCCCTGGGGGTCGCGTTTCACCTTGCAGTTTCTTTCCGGACCGTGCTTGAAAACGTGTTGAAAGAGCAGGTTCTCCTCTCCCTTGAGGCTTTTTTCCCGCGAACGGTCATAGAGAACCCTGATGCTTTGATTGCCGATGACCGAACCCGCCAGATACGCCAATCTCGCCCGTTTGTCCGCGTTCATCCTTCTCCTCCTTCGCACTGCGTGTTTTCGTCCTCGGCCCCCGTGGCCGCGGATCGACACGAAATTCTCTTTATGGAAAATAATGTCATATGTGGATTTAAAATAATGTATACAGAATATTTCTGAAAAAGCAAGAAAGGGGAAAAAATTCCTGAAATGATAAATCGTGAAAAGAAAAAAGGGCGCCGGCGGCGCCCTTTTTCATGGTGTGGGGAAAATTTAGAAGTCGATGCTCAGCATGGCGGCGAGTCGTGCTTCACGAGGGATGTCATCGCCATCGAACTCTTCCTTCTCGGTGGCCACGGCGCCGGCCAGATCCAAGCGCAGGGCCCAGAGGTTCAGGCCCAGGCCCGCGGTGTAGACCCAGTCGATGTCGCTGTTCGCCAGGTTCTTGTAGGCGCCGGCGCGCAAAGCCAGAACGCGGAAGGCATCCCATTCCAGGCCGAAGGACGCATAACGGGTCTTGTAGGAAGAGAAGGTCGTGCCGTTTTCCGTGAGATCGAGATCCGCCGCCAGGGTCAGGGTGGTGAAGGGGATGAAGGCCACTCCCGCGCGCACCTGGGGATCGAGGCGCGTATCGCTGACGGTGGTGGTGACCGTTTGGCCGTTGGAGAGGGTCGTGGTTTTGGTGAATCCGTCGAATTTGGGGGCGTTGAGATTGCGGCCCACCAGGCCGAAATTGACGTATTTGTAGCGGCCGAGCAGACCCAAATCGATGCCGAAATTGGCCGATTGGTTGTAATCGTCGTCCATTTGGCGGATGACCTCGTCAGTGTTGTCATCGAAGACAAAGATTTGTGTGCCGTAAACCCGGCCCAGCATGAATTTCAGGCTGGCGCCCAAAGACCAGTTCTCGTTGAGTGCGTGGCCGTAGCTGAGGGGAATTTCCATGAGTCCGAAGCCATCAAGGGCGACGGTGGTGCGATTGTTTTTCAAGGCAGTTGCTGCATCGCCACCGGGCTCATTCGCGGCAGCTACCAGCAGGTCGACGCTCTGCTGGGCCTGATCGGGGCGTATGCCCTGCTGGCGTGCCAGAAAATCCACGCGCTGGATGGCGGTTTGATCAAAATTAGCCGCTGCCAGCTGCGCCTGCTGTTCAGCAGTGAAGAGCAGTGTTGCACCATCATTGCCGGTGATTTCGGGAAGAGCGCTGATGTCGGCGCCCAGATTGCCGTTGATGCCAAAATTCTCGCTGTCGATTTCAACCACGCGCCCAGTGCCTTGCACATAGGTGCGCACACCCATGCCAAAACGGCCGATGCGCGCTCCCAATCCGGCGTTTAGATCCGCAGTGATGGCGTTGCCGGGATCATCGAGACCGGACAAGCCACCAACAATCTCCACCAGATCCTGCAGGTCGCTTTGGCTTTGGACGCCTGTGCTGAGGCGGTCAATATCCATATTGGCGAGGGGATCGAGATACTTGCCGAACTCGTTGTGCAGGCGATAGCCCAGACCGGCGTCAAGATCGATGCCCCAGAACTTGCGGCCGCAATCATTGTTGTCGCAATCAAAGCGCTGACCCTGCTCGTCGCGCAGGTTGAAAAAGCCGAAGGCCGCCGGGTTGTAGTACTGAGCGGTGGTGTCGGTGACCGCCGCGACGCCCGCGCCGCCCATGCCGAGGGCGCGTGGCCCGACGGGTACGAAATCCTGGGCCGCGACCGGCGCCGAGGCCAAACCGCAAGCCAGGGCGGTGGCGGCTACGATTGTTTTTTTGAAAAGCGCCATGAAAAAACTCCCTCCACATTGAGATTTTGTGATTAGGGGGTTTTTATCATGTTGTTTGTTGTAGCACAAGAAAATTTTAATAAATTTAATTTTTCTCGCTGCTGCCATCAAGGCCTTGCATGAGTTGGCCGCGCAGGTCGTGCAACCCTTGGGTGATGGAGATCTTGTAGACATGGGGATTGGTCAGGCGCAGGCAGCCGGCGGGCAACCGTCGCAACTGCGCGGCACAGCGGTCGGCGGCCTGGTCGAGGCTCTCCGGCGGGACGACCATTTCGCCCCCTTCCATGACCAGCTGATGGAGCGGTTCAAAACGCACACCGGAGGGCAGGAGTTTGTTGCGGGCGGGATTTGTCGGGTCATAAACCACCTCGCCGACCTGGGGCGAATCGCCTTCGTGGCCGATCAGATCGAGGTGAAAGGTGCCGTCGGGTTCCACCACGCGCCAGATTTTTTTGCGGTCGGGAAGAGTGGCCTTGGCGATGTCCGAGGTCGTTTTCATCTTGGGTTTGCCATCGAGCCGCACCAGCTTGTAGACGCCGCCCAACGCGCCGCCCCCTTCGCCCTGGCAGGTGGCCAGGCGTGTGCCGACCCCGTAGATGTCGATGCGGCCGCCTTCGTTACGGATGGATTGAATCACCTCCTCGTCAAGTTCGTTGGAGGCGACGATCTTCACCCCGGGAAAACCGGCCTCATCGAACAGGCGCCGCGCCTCGCGGCTGAGATAGGCGAGATCGCCCGAATCCAGGCGGATGCCGAGCATCTCGTGACCCTTGGCGCGCAGTTCCCGCGCGACGGTGATGGCATGAGGAATGCCGCTCTTGAGGGTGTCGAAGGTGTCGACCAGCAGCACGCAGCTGTCGGGAAAGCACTCGGCGTAGGCGCGAAAGGCGCTCAGTTCATCGGGAAAGGCCATCACCCAGCTGTGGGCGTGGGTGCCCTTGACCGGCAGGCCGAAGGTTTGCCCGCCCAGCACGTTGCTGGTGCTGCGCACTCCGCCGATGCAAGCGGCGCGAGCCACGCTCAGTCCGCCATCGGGGCCTTGGGCGCGCCGCAGGCCGAATTCGATGACCGTGCCTTCGGGTTGCGCGGCGACCGTCAGACGCGCCGCCTTGGTCGCCACCAGGGTTTGAAAATTGATCAGGTTGAGCAGGGCCGTTTCGACGAACTGCGCCTCGGCCAGGGTTCCCTCCACGGTGAGCAGGGGCTCGTGGGGAAACACCAGGCTTCCCTCGGGCGGCGCGCTGACCCTCCCGCGAAAACGAAAATCCCTTAGAAAATCGATGAATTTGGTCTTGAAAATGCCGAGTCCGGCGAGATAGCGCAGATCCGCGTCGGTGAAGCGCAGGTCGCGCAGATACTCCAGGGCGGGCGCCAGGCCGGCGAACACCGCGTAGCTGCCGCGAAAGGGCAGGGTGCGAAAAAACAAATCGAAAGTCGCCGGCAGCTCATGCATGCCCTCGTCGAGATAGCCGGCAAGCATGGTCAGTTCGTAGAGATCGGTCATCAGGGCCGGGTAGCGCATGGCGCCTCCTAGGCGCTAGAGGGTGGCGAGGGTGCGGGCGATGCCTTCCAGGCCGGTCAGGCCTCCGCAACTCAGGCTGAGATGGGGCGCCGCAATTTGCCCCTCGCGGGGATTGATGCGGATGACCTTGGCGCCGTAGCGATAGCCGAGTTCCTCGCTGAGATAGCGGATGGTGGGAATCGCCGTGCCCGCGCCCATCTCCACCACGGCCAGGCGCTCATCGCGGTGATCGCAGAGAAAGGCGTCGAAGTTGTGCTCCTGTCGGCGCGTGCGGTCGCTGAGCCAGGAAAAATCGCTGAACATGAGGATATTGGGGCGCGCCGTGCCGCCGCAGTGGATGCAGCGGGGAATCGTTTGGGCGCGCATGGTGTTAAGATCGACGTCGATCTGTTCCTGATTGGGCCAGATGGCACTGCCGCAGGGTTCGAGGCACTGCAGGTGGTGAATGGAGCCATGCACCTCGAGGATTTTCGCCTCGTCGAAGCCGGCCTTCTGAAACTGCCCATCGACGTTGGAGGTCACCACGAAATGGTCCAGTTGGAAGCGGGCGATCCATTCCAGCAGCAGGGCAAATCCGGCGTGGGGCAGGGTTTTTCGGTAAAGGTTGGTGCGATGGCCGTAGAAACCCCAGCCGAAGGCCGGATCGCTGCGGAAGTGATAGGGATTGGCGGCATCGACGAAGCTCAGGCCGAGCCGCTCGTACATGGGATAGGCCTTCCAGAAGCCGTGGTCGCCGCGAAAGTCGGGCAAGCCGGAATCCACGCCCATGCCGGCACCGGCGGTGATGACCAGGGCCTCGGCCTCGGCGATCGCCTTGGCCGCTTCACGGAATCTGTCCTCAAGATTCATGGCTTTCCCCCTTTCATCGGCGGTGGAATTCCCGGGACGCAGACGAAGGGCTAATTCCCCCTCCAGGCGGCTTTCGGCTTTGATCCGCGTTGATCCTGAAAATCCGCGTCCCCAAGTCTTTATGAAATCGCCACACTGACGGCTACCGGTTTAAGCACGCGCAGCAGGTCGTTCGGAGTGATCTCGACGAGAAAGCCGCGCTTGCCGCCGTTGATGTAGATGCGCGGCAACTCGGCGATGCTTGCTTCCATATAGACCGGCATGGCTTTGCGTACGGCAAAGGGCGAGGTGCCGCCCACCAGATAGCCCGTATGGCGGTGGGCCGCATCGGGGGCGCAGGCGCTGACGCCGCGTGCGCCGATCTGCCGGGCCAACTCCCGGGTCGACACCTGGCGATCGCCGTGCATGAGGACGATCAGAGGGTTTTTCCCATCATCTTCCATGATCAGGGTCTTGATCACCGCATGCTCATCCACGCCCAGTTCCCGCGCCGAGACGGCGGTGCCGCCCTTTTCCTCGTAGGTGTAGAGACGGGGGATGAAGTCGACGTTTTCCTGGCGCAGCAGGCGCACGGCAGGGGTGACGGGGGTTTTGTCCTTGGCCATAAGAAATCCTGCAAATCAGGGAAGACGGATTCTCCCGTCCTCGCGCATCCAGGCGTTTTGTCCTAAAACCACGACCAGACAAGGCCGAGCAGACTCAGCACCACCAGGGCCGTGCAGAAGATCGCAAGGCCCTTGAGCAGGGGAGCGATGCGGCGCTGGGCGGGAAAGCGCACGGGCATGAGCAGGCCGAGGATCGCTCCGCCGACGGCCCCGCCCAGGTGGCCGGCGTTGTCCGCGCCCACCAGCAGGCCGAAAATAAACGCGAACACCGCCCACTGAGCCATGAAGTTGCGCATTTGGATGGCGATGGAGGTGCCGATGCGGTGGTAGTAAGCCACGGAAAAACCGATCAGCCCGAACAGCGCTCCCGAAGCGCCGACCACCGGCGTCATGGGGTGCCAGAACAGACCGGCGAGAGTGCCGGTGATG
The DNA here is from genome assembly GCF_030604225.1 of Geoalkalibacter sp. Taxonomy (GTDB): domain Bacteria; phylum Desulfobacterota; class Desulfuromonadia; order Desulfuromonadales; family Geoalkalibacteraceae; genus Geoalkalibacter. The sequence goes on along the minus strand of NZ_JAUVWH010000016.1, from coordinate 19,501 downwards.
GCGGTAAAGACGTAGAGGACGATGAAGGGCGCCTTGCCGATTTCAAATTCCAGGCGCGGCCCCACCATGTAGAGCACCACCATGTTGAAGGCCAGGTGAATCAGGCCGCCGTGGGTGAAGGCGTAAGTGATGCAGCGCCACCACTGGTTCTGATTGAGGACCAGGGGCCAGAACTGAGCGCCCCAGTGAACGAGCAACTGAGTCGGCGGACTCATGATGGCTTTCATCTGCAAGCCCATGACCGTGCCGTGCAGCACCATGAGGGTGAAGAGAATCAGGTTGATGAAAATCAGGGTGCGGGCCACGGACAGATCCTCGGATCGTCCACTGCCGGAGAGATAGCGTTTGAACGTGCGTTGCCAGGTCACCAGTAAGAACTCCTTTTTCATGCGAGGATGCCCAAAGACTACCCCAGGGCCTGGAAATCGGCAAGGCGAAGCTGGTGCTGTCCGCCATTTTGGCCCTGGGCGCGGTGGCGCGGGGCGAGTAAACTGGTTTCTGATGTAGCGGGAGTTTTTCCCTGGATGAAAGGAGCAGAGAATGCGCGTCGCCTGTGTGCAAATGTGTTCCGGGGCCGAGGTTGCGGTCAATCTTGATGCGGCCGCGACACTTCTGGCGGAGGCAGCAGGCCAGGGGGCGCGGCTGGCGCTGCTGCCGGAAAATTTCTCCTTCATGAGCCCCGATTCCAGTCTTAAGCGCGGGATCGCGGAAGAGGTCGGACCTGCCGTGGTGCTGCCCTTTCTCGCCGAGATGGCCCGTCGCCACGCCCTCTATGTGGTCGGAGGCTCGCTGCTGTTGGCCGGCAAGGAGGGCAAGCTGCGCAACGCCTGCCCGGTGTTCGCTCCGGACGGGAGTTGCCTGGCGGTTTATGACAAGATCCATCTCTTCGATGTCGATCTGCCCAACGAGAGCCACCGTGAGTCCGAGCTGATCGAACCCGGCGTCGAGCCGCGGGCGGTGGATATCGAGGGGTGGCTCCTGGGGCTGAGCATCTGCTACGACCTGCGTTTTCCCGAGCTTTATCGTCGGTATGCCCGGGACGGCTGTCAACTGCTCAGCGTGCCCTCCGCCTTTACCGTTCCCACCGGGCAAGCTCACTGGGAGATCTTGCTGCGCGCCCGCGCCATCGAAAACCAGGCCTATGTGCTGGCCCCCGCCCAGGGTGGAATCCATCCGGGCGGGCGGCGCACCTGGGGGCATACCCTGATCATCGACCCCTGGGGCACGGTTCTCGCCGAATTGCGCGAGGCGCCGGCGGGACAGGGCGGCGTGGTGTTGGCGGATCTGGATGCGCAGCGCCTGTGGGAGGTGCGTGGCCGCCTGCCGGCGCTCGGACATCGGCGCCTGGACTAGAAAAAACCGCGGCCTGCCCTTGGGATTAGGGAATTTTTCCCTATAATTAAACCCATGGCGCAAGAAAATCCCTTTGCCGTGGGCGGCAAACAAAGTAGAATTGTTTGAGGTTTTTAATTTTGTGGGGCATTTATGAACCGTCTTCGGTACCCTTTACTTCTTTCCGCAATCTTGACCTTGATGCTGGCCCTTGTGTCCCGCTCCGCGCCGGGTGAGCCCATATCGCAGGGCGCGGGGGCGCCAATTCAGGACCTTTTGATCGGCGCCCCCAAGGTCGGGCTCGTCGTGGGCGAGGAGAGGATCCTTCCGCATGACGAGGTGCCCACCTTTTATGCCCAGCGCGATCACGCGCCCGCCTGGTTCGACGCAGGGGCCCTCTCTCCGCAGGCGGAACCGCTGTTGTCCGAGCTGCGGGCCGCCGACCAGCATGGGTTGAATACCCAGGATTATCATCTGGCGGCCATCGCCGTCTTGCTGGCCAAGGTTCAAGGCGCGGCGCCTCAGGACCTCCTCGCGGATTCCTTGTCGGCGGCGCAACTCGATGTGTTGCTCACCCATGCCTTTTTGCTGCATGCCGCGCGACTGACATCCGGTCAGGTCGACCCCAATCGCCTGTTCCCCGGTGAATGGCAGGTGCAGCTGCGCAAGGCCGATGGGGTTGCGGTGCTTGGCGCCGCCCTGGCAAGCGGGCAGGTCGGCGAAGCGCTGCGCGGCCTGAGCCCTCCTCAATCGGGGTATGCCAAGCTGCGCGAGGTTTTGGGCGATTATCGGCGGATCGCCGAGCAGGGGGGCTGGCCCGAGGTGCCGGACGGCCCTACGCTGCGGCGCGGCGAGAGCGATCCGCGGGTGCCGCTGCTGCGCGAACGTTTGTGGATCAGCGGCGATCTCAAGGCGCTGCCCGAGGAGCAGGGTGACCTCTACGACGCCGAAACCGCGGCCGCCGTTTGGCGTTTTCAGCGGCGCCACGGCTTGAGCGCCGATCGCGTCGTCGGCCCCAAGACCCTCGCCGAGCTCAATCGCCCGGTGGAGGAGCGCATCCGCCAGATCGAACTCAACCTGGAGCGTTACCGCTGGCTGCCCAAGGACCTGGGGCGGCGGCATATCCGCGTGAATATCGCCGATTTTACCCTGCAGGTGATCGAAGCAGAGCAGGTGGTGATGCGCATGCCCGTGGTGGTCGGCACCCATGTGCGTAAAACGCCGGTGTTTTCCGGGCGCATGACCTATCTCGAATTCGCCCCCTATTGGGGTGTGCCGCCGACCATTCTCGCCAAGGACAAGCTGCCGCGCCTGCGCAAGGATCCCGGCTATTTCGATGCCAACCATTATGAAATCCTGCCCTGGCAAGGACCGCCCGGCGCGCGGATTCACCCCGATGACATCGACTGGCGGCGGGTGACGGCGCGCAGTTTCCCCGGCCTGCTGCGGCAGCGGCCCGGCCCCTGGAATCCCCTGGGCCAGGTGAAATTCATGTTCCCCAACGAATTTGATATCTACCTGCACGACACGCCCGACCGCCATCTGTTCCGCCAGGCGCAGCGCACCTTCAGCTCGGGCTGCATCCGCATTCAGCGCCCAGCCGACCTGGCCCAGTACCTGCTCGAGGACGACCCCCAGTGGGATTGCGAGCGTCTGCACCTGGCTCTCAATGCCTCCGAACCCCAGCGGGTCATGCTCCGGCGGCCGATGCCCGTGCATCTGCTCTACTTCACCGCCTGGGTCGATGCCGAAGGGATCGTGCAGTTTCGCCGCGACCTCTATGAGCGCGACGCCGTCCTCGATCTGGCCCTGCGCAAGCATCAGGATGCCTCGCGCCTCGCGCGGCTTTCCCCTGAAGGTCCGACTCTCGGCAACTAAAAAACCAGTCCCTGCATATTCCAAAAGCAAAACGCCGTCGCGATGCCTCGCGACGGCGCCTTGAGCCCATCAATCCGCAAGTGATTCTCTAGCGGGCGCCTCCGACACTTTTCCCCGAAACAAAGGAATTGCGGGGCATTCCGGGCAGCCAGCCTTCGTATTGCCAATCGAGAGCAAAGTCCTTCATGGCTTCGAAAATGTGGGTGTTGTCGACGATGGTGGTGCCGGGATACCAGGCCCCTTCATAGAGGCTGAAAAGCTCGGCGGCCGCTCCTTGGACGTAGAGGCTCACCAGTTCGTTGGTGTGGCTGCCGGTGCCGTAGGTGACCTTGGGCTCGACACCGGGCGCGGCGGATTGATTCCAAGCGAGAATTTCATTGGCGGCCGGCAGTTCCCCCTTGCCCAGGGGCAGGGCGGGGTTCAGGCGCATGTAGCTGTTGCCGTGGTCACTGGTCACGAGGAGCAGGGTGTTGCTCCAATCCAGTTGGTCACCGGGCTGGTTGATGAAGGTGATTGCGGCCTTGACGGCCTCGTGCAGGTCGTGCACCGTGCCCATCATCCAAAAATAGTCGTTGGCATGATTCGCCCAGTCGATATCGCCCTGCTCAACCATCAGGAACAGGCCGTTTTCGTTGGTACTAAGCACTTCCAGGGCAGCCGTGGTGGCGGTGGCGAGAGTCGGGTTTTCGATGGTGGCAGCTTCAACGGTCGGCTGGCCGGGATTGTGGAAAACCAGGGGTGGCTCGAAATTGCCGCCGGCGCCGCCAAACAGACCGAAAAGCTTCTGGCCGTTTTTCTTGGCCTCTTTGGCGCCGGCTAGCAGCGCCTGGTTGGCATCGACACCCGGCTGACGGTCGACGAAGACATATTCGCTGCCGGCCTGCAACTCATCGTAGAGCGCCCGCGACATGAAGCCGGAGTTGTAATCGATATGGCCGCCGCCGATGACCACCTCGGGTTGGGTCACCTGAATGATTTCGTCGGCGATGCCCAGCCCCTGGTAGCCGCCGCGGCCGGTGAAGTAGTTGTTGCGGCTGACATTGTGGGAAACGAAGGCCGCCGGGGTCGCATGGCTGAAGGGCACGGTGCTGACCACGCCGATGGACATTCCGCGTTGCTCGCGCACCAGCTCGGCGATGGTTTTCACCGCGCCGTCGGAGGGATCCTTGGAACGCCAGGCGATGTTGCCGTCGTCGGTTTTAACGCCGGCGGCTATGGCCGTGCCCGCGGAGGCCGAGTCGGTGGCAAAGCGCGGGCGCAGGAAATAATTGTCCTCGCCGGTTTTGTCCAGGGGATAGCGCTCGAAACCGCCGCGATTGGCGTCATAGCCGACGGCCGGATCGAAGTTGTCGTAGGCGAAGGGCGCGGCACCGAGTTGACGGGCATAGCCGTTGTAGGTCGTGACGTCCCAGGTGGCCACCGGTACTTCATAGTCGAGTTGGTTCCACACCAGACCGAAGTCTTCCCCGGTCAGGTAGCGGCTGTAGGCGACTTCATGCTCAAGTTGCATGCCGTCGCCGATGAACAGGATGATGTTTTTGACTTGCGCGGCCTTGTGCGGTGGCGTCGCCATGCCTCGATTGCCGTTGTTTGCGAAGCACAGCCCAGGGATGAGCAGCGCCAGCAAGGCGAGGTTGATGGCTTTTCTTTTACCGCGAATCTTGCAGATCATTGGTTTTCCTCCCTTTTTCCACAGGTTTTTGCCGTTGAATGACGAGGGTTGACGACAGCAGGAGCGATGGGCTAAAGGGAAAATAGGAAGGAAGGATTATGGGATTGTTGTCCGGGGGTTAAACTTTGATGAGTCCTGGTTGACGATTTAAATCAAATCCTTAAGCCAGCGAAAGGCGACAAAGGTGCCGGCGGTGGACCCCAGGGAGGAGAGGAAGAACACCAGCAGCACCCGCGCCAGGCGATTGCTCCACCAGCCGCGCCAGGAAACCAGGTCGTCGCCGACGCGCTCCATGTCGCGCACCGTCGGCGGCGCGACCATGACCTGCACCAGACCGGTGACGAATCCCGCGCCGATGGTTGGGTTGAGGGAAGTGACCGGCGCGGCGCAAAAGGCGCTAATAATGGTCAGGGGATGGCCCAGGGCGATCAGCGCCCCCAGGGCCGAGAGCCCCCCGTTGGCCAGTACCCAGGCGGTTGCGGCACCGGCCATCTGGTCGCGATTACCGAGAAAAAAACCCAGCACGAAAAGGGATACCACCACCGCCGGAATGATCCAGGGAAGGATTTTGGAGATGACCGGCTTGGGCGGCACCCGGGAAATCTCGCGGATGGTTTCCTCGCTGATGTCGCGCTCGAGCAGTTGCAAAATGCCGGGAACATGGGCGGCGCCGACCACCGCCACGATTTTTTGGCCCGGCGCGTTGCGGATGTGGTAGGCCATGTAGGTGTCGCGCTCATCCACCAGAATGGTTTTTACCGAGGGCAGCATGCGGCTCATTTCCTCGAGCATGGCCGAGAGAGTGTCGGTCTGGCGCAGGCGTGCCAACTCCTCCTCGCTGACCTTGTGTGATTCGAAGAGGCTGGCCACCAGCGACCCCATGAGTTGCGCCTTCTTCCACAGGCTGGTTTTGCGCCACACCCGCAGCAGGGTGGTGCGAATGTTGCGGTCCACCAGTTCCACCCGCGCGCCCAGCCCTTCGGCGGCCTCGGCCGCGGCCGCCAATTCCGCGCCGGGACGGATGCCGGTCTGTAAGCCCATCCGTTTCTGAAAAGCGGCCAGGGCCAGATTGGTCATGAGGTAGGGCACCTGGCCGCGCTTGATGACCTCGCGCAGGTTGAGGGATTCCCACTGGTTGCTGTTTTTGAGAGCCTGCAGGCGTTGAGCGTCCAGTTCGACGCAGACGGTCTCGGGCTGCTCCTCGCGGATAACCCGCGAGACGGTTTCCACGGATTCCCGGGAAATATGCGCCGTGCCGATGAGGATGATGTCCTTGTCGGCGATGGCAATGCGATGAATGTCGGATTGTTCCATGGAAAAGCCGGTCCCTTCGAAAACGTTTTCAGCGCGGCATGGTACCACAGGTGGGCGGGGAAAGCGAAAAGGATTCCTTGGCCGGATTGGCGCGTCGCCGGCGGAAGGCGTGAGGAATTGTGATATAATGAGTCATGTATTGGCGGTGCAGGAACAATGGCCAAAAATTTCCCGAACCCTGGTTCGAGAGTCGGGATCGGTCGACGAAAGGTTTAAAGTCAGGGATCATTCGAAACGCTTAGGAATAGCGGGAGGACGTCATGAAAAAAGATCGGTTCGATTATCTTTGTCAGGAAGCACAGGCCGGAAACGATGCCTTTGTGTTCAATCCCCTGCGCGAGGAAGACGGCCGGGTGTTGAGTTGTTCCATCGATCATCTGGTGGTGGAAACCAGTGACGGAGACAAGCGTTGCTGGGATTTTCGCGAATGTGATGAGATCAGTCGCGACAAGGGAGAGTTTCCTTATCGGTAAATCGCCCGGCCGGTCCTCTGTCCCCAGCCGGGACGACAAAAAGGCGCTCGCGATCGCGGCGCCTTTTTTATGTGCCCTCTCCACGCCTACCGTGGGACATTGGCCTCACAACGAGAACCAAAAAGGTGGGTTCTCCGGGCGACACATCAGGCGTCCCGCTACGGGGCGGGCTGGCTCACAGCATCACGAGAGGAGATCCCGAGAAAAAATTATTCCGCGTGGGCGTTCTTGACCTCACCTGTAGGGCAGAGAGTGGCTTGTTTACGGTTGAGTATAGGAGATCGTTCGCGCCCTGGCAAGAGACAAATTGCCCTGTTGGGGGAGTGCTGTGGCGACAAATCGACCAACGGTCCAAGGTTTGCCTAAATTTTCAGCTTCGTGTGCCAAAAGTTCAGCAGCCGGATGGCCTCTCGTCGCAAGCGGGAGGCTAAGTTATTTATTTGATGCCTTTTTTATTGTTGTCTGGGGTGGCATGGCTTGTGCGACAGGAGCACCCAGATGAGAGGGGAAAGGTGTTGAATGGACGCAACGCGGGACAACAAAAGTGACAGGCTGCTCAAGGCCCTCATCGAAATCGGCCAGGAACTGGCCTCCTCGACGACCCTCGAAACCCTGCTGGGGCGGATTCTGGATATCTCGCGCGATGTCTTTCACTTTGAAAATGCCATCATCCGCCTGCTCGACGAGGACACCGGCACCCTGGTGAGCGCCGCCTCCTATGGCTACGAGGAGCCGGCCTTCAGCCAGCCCCTCGCCCTCGGCCAGGGAGTCATGGGCAAGGTGGCCGCGAGCGGTCGTCCCTTGCTGATCAATGATCTGGGCGAGGAGACCGACTACGTCGCGGGCATCAGCAACGCGCGCTCAGAGCTGGCCGTGCCCCTGGTGGCGCGAGACAAGGTGGTCGGCGTGTTCAACGTCGAGAGTCCGCGGCCGGCGGCTTTCAGCCGCGAGGATCTGGAATTACTGATGATTGTCGGCCGCCAGGCCGCCACCGCCATTGAAAACGCCCGCCTCTACCAGAACCTCAGCCGCGTCTCCAATCAGTACCGCGATCTGCACCAGTTCAACAGCCGCATTCTCAAAAGCGTCAATCTCGGCATCTACACCGTGGATGCCGGCATGCGCATCACGTCCTGGAACCATCGCATGGAGGACATGAGCGGGCTCACCGAGGGCGAGACCCTGGGGCGTGATCTGCTCGGGCTGTTTCCGCAACTCGAAGAGGAGGGCGTGGCGCAGCGCATCCGTCAGGTGCTGGCCACGGGAACCCCGGAAAAACTGCGGCTGACCCATCGCGATTTTCGCGGCGAAGAGCGCTTTCAGAAACGACGCATCGCGCCGCTCAAGGATGGCGAGCTGACCACCGGCGCGGTGGTCATCGTCGAGGACGTCACCGAATTCCGTCGGCTGCTCGACCAGATCGTGCAATCTGAGAAGCTTGCCGAACTCGGTCGGCTTTCGGCGGGGATTGCCCATGAGATCAACAATCCCCTGAGCGTCATTTCCTACGCCGTGCAGCTGTTGCTGCGCGAGGACCCTCTGGCACCCTTTCAGCAGGAACTGCTGGAACGCATCGACAGCGAGACGGATCGCCTCAAGGCGCTGACGGGGGGGTTGTTGTCGTTCTCGCGCGGACGTGAAACCCTCAAACGCTTCACCGATCTCAACGAAATCGCCCGTGATGTCCTGCGCTTGGTGAAATTCGAGCTGACCCGCAACAACATCACGGCTCAGGAAGACTTCTCCGCGCTGCCCGTGGTGCTCGCCGATCCCAACAAGCTCAAGCAGGTCATCATCAATCTGGTGATGAACGCCATCCAGGCCATGAAAAGAGACGGCGTCATCCGCCTGCGTTCACGGACGCCCGCGCCGGGGTGGGTGGAACTGGCGATTTCCGACACGGGTCCGGGAATTGCCCCCGATATCCAGAAAACGATTTTCGAACCCTTCTTCACCACGCGAAAAGAGGGCGAAGGCACTGGCCTGGGTCTTTATATTTGCAGCACGATCGTCAACGACCACGGCGGCAAGCTGCTGCTTGAATCGGCAGTGGGCGCCGGAGCGACTTTTCGCCTTCAACTGCCCGTCGAATAGTCTGTTGAAAAAATAATCAAGAGACTGGATTTGTGCCATTGGAATAGGCGGGTGTTGACGGTGGATATTTTCAAGATATTGAAATAGATAGGTTTTTGTTTTTGGTACAGCCTGTGCTAAACCCTTAGGCAGGTGAGGGCAGGCGCATAGATTCCAGTCAGCCATCCTCACCGGCAAAAATTTTTTTTATCACCTCACGGCTGACAACGGCGTCGGCGGGTTTGGGAAAAAGTCAGGGCAAAGGCGCCCCTGCTGCTTTTTTGAACAAAGCAGTGCGGGCGCCTTTTTCCGTATGCAGCCAGGGTCCGTTTCAACAAGGAGAAGACAGCGAATGAAAAAGGTGGAATGCATCATCAAGCCGTTCAAGCTCGACGATGTCAAGGGCGCGCTCACCGACCTCGGCATTCCGGGCATGACGGTCAGCGAGGTGCGCGGCTTCGGGCGGCAGAAAGGGCATACCGAGCTTTATCGCGGCGCCGAGTACCAAATCGACTTCATTCCCAAGGTGCGCGTCGAGGTGGTGGTCGCGGACGAGCGGGTTCCCGACGTGGTCGCCGCCATGCAGCGCGAGGCCTGCACCGGGCGCATCGGCGACGGCAAGATTTTCGTCACGCCCGTCGATCAGTCGATTCGCATCCGCACCGGCGAGCAAGGGCCGGATTCCTTGTGACAAGAGTCTGATTTTCCCGGGTTTGTCTTGCAACCCGATCTATCCTTCGGAGGTTTCGTCATGAGAAAAACATTGTCCATCATCGCCGCGGCTCTGCTGGTGCTCGCTCTTCCGACCCTGGGCCTGGCCGAGGAGGAGGCGCCGGTCACGGACATCGCCTTTATCCTCAACAGCTTTTCCTTTCTCGTCAGCGGCGCGCTGGTCATGTGGATGGCGGCCGGTTTCGCCATGCTCGAAGCCGGCATGGTGCGCAGCAAGAACGTCGCCACCATCTGCCTCAAGAACATCTCGCTGTACTCCATCGCCGGCATTCTCTACTACCTGATCGGCTACAACCTCATGTACAGCGGCGTGGACGGCGGTTTCCTGGGCAGCTTCGGCCTCTGGGCGCCGGATGACGCGGCGGCTCTGGCCGGTGATTACTCGGCGGGCTATGCCAGCGGCTCCGACTGGTTCTTCCAGATGGTGTTCGTCGCCACGGCGGCCTCGGTGGTTTCGGGAACCGTGGCCGAGCGCATCAAATTGTGGCCCTTTCTGCTGTTCTGCGTGGTTCTCACCGGCATCATCTATCCCATTCAGGGCGCCTGGAGCTGGGGCGGCGGCTGGCTGGACGAAATGGGCTTTTCCGACTACGCCGGATCGACCATCGTGCACTCGGTGGGCGGCTGGGCGGCCCTGACCGGTGCCATCATTCTCGGCGCGCGCAAGGGCAAGTACGGAGCGGGAGGGCGCGTTAATCCCATCCCTGGTTCGAGCATGCCCCTGGCGACCCTCGGCACCTTCGTGCTCTGGCTGGGCTGGTTCGGTTTCAACGGCGGCTCGGTGCTGGCCCTGGGTTCCGTCGAGGCGGTCGTCGAGATGTCCGTGGTCTACCTTAACACCAATCTGGCGGCGGCCGGCGGCATCGTCGCGGCCATGATCGCCCTGCAGATCATCTACAAGAAAGTCGACCTCTCCATGGCCCTCAACGGTGCCCTGGCCGGTCTGGTGTCCATCACCGCCGGACCCGCCACCCCCTCGCCCGGCGCGGCGGTGCTCATCGGGGCGGTTGGCGGCGTACTGGTGGTGCTGGCCGTCCCCCTCTTCGACAAGCTCAGAATCGATGACGTGGTCGGCGCCCTGTCGGTCCATCTGGTGTGCGGCATCTGGGGAACGCTGGCGGTTCCTTTCACCGACGGCGAGGCCAGCTTTCTCACCCAGCTGATCGGCGTGATTTCCGTGGGCGCCTTCGTCTCGGTCTTGAGCGCCGGGGTCTGGCTGGCCATGAAATACACCATCGGCATCCGCGTGTCGCCCGAGGAAGAGCATAGTGGTTCGGACACCGCCGAACTCGGCCTGGAGGCTTATCCTGAATTCGGCCAGGGCTCGCAGAAGTTGCGCTGATCCCTGATTTATCATCAACTCCCCGGGCGGCCGGTGCCGCCTGGGGCAATCCCTCACATGAAAAGGAGAAAATGCGGATGAAATTGACCAAGTGGATGACCATGGTGGTGGCAGGAGCGGTCTTTAGCGTCGGCGCGTTGGGTTCGCCCGTCGCAGCCGCGGTGGAAGCCTCGGGCAGCGTTTACCTCGGCTACTTCGACAAGTACCTGTGGCGCGGATTTAACCTCAGCGAAAGCAAGCCGGTCTTCCAGCCCGGCGTGGATGTGAGCCTCGGCAACTTCACCTTCAGCTACTGGAGCAACATTCAGCAGAATGACGGCGAGGCCACCGAAACCGACATCACCATCGACTACACCTTTTCGCCTCATGAACTGGTCTCGGTGAGCGTCGGCAATATCTTCTACCAGTTGGACTTCGGTGGCTTCAAGGATACCAACGAACTCTACCTGAGCGTCGGCCTCGACACCCTGCTCGCCCCGACCCTGACCGCCTATTGGGATTATGACGAAGCCGAGTCCGATGGCCTCTTCTTTACTCTGTCCGTGGGCCATACCTTCGAGGTCATGGACAACCTCGGCATCAACCTCGGCGCCCTGGTCAGCTACAATCAGGCGAGCGATTACGCGGTGTTTTACGAGGATGCCAACGGCGATCCCAAATCCTATCGTGACTTCCACAACTACGAACTTGGCATCAGCGCCGACTACGCCCTGATGGAAAATCTGGTTCTCAGCCCCTCCGTGCTCTACAGCTCGGGGATCAGCGGCGGCGCGAAAATGGCCATTGATTCGGATTGGCTGGCCGGGATCAATCTGAGCTATAATTTCTAGGCAAACAGCGTTTGCCGAATTCTGGTCGACAGCGGGGCCGCCATTCCCTACACTGGGGTGGCGGCCCCGATTTTTTTCCGGCGGCCGCTTCATGTCTTTGGAGAGGACCGTCATGAAGGAAATTGCCTTGCGCGCCGCCCGCGAAGGGGGGCGCATTCTGATGCAGAAATTCGGCACCGCCTTGCGCATCGAACACAAGGGCGCCGTGGATCTGGTGACCGAGGCCGACCGTGAAGCCGAGCAGGCCATCGTCGGGGTCATCCGCCAAACCTTTCCCCGCCATTCCATCCTGGCCGAGGAAGCCGACTACGGCGAAGGCAACGCCGCGTATCGCTGGATCATCGACCCCCTCGACGGCACCACCAATTTTGCCCATGCTTTTCCCTGGTTCGCGGTTTCCATTGCGCTTGAGGTCGATGGCGCGGTGGTTCTCGGCGTCGTTTACAATCCGGCCAATCAGGAAATGTATGTGGCGGAAAAAGGGCGCGGCGCCTATCTCAACGATGTGCAGATCCGCGTCTCGACCCTTGCCGGGATCGAGGACAGCCTGCTTGCCACCGGATTTCCCTATGACCGCAAGCACAGCGAGGTCAACAACTACGATCATTTTCTCAATTTTCAGCAGGCCGCCCAGGCCTGCCGGCGGGCCGGGGTCGCCTCGCTGGATCTGGCCTGCACCGCAGCCGGCCGTTTCGATGGTTACTGGGAGATGAAACTCAAGCCCTGGGACGTGGCGGCGGGCAAACTGCTGGTCGAGGAGGCCGGGGGGCTTGTCAGTGATTTCGACGGCCGCCCCTGTGACATTTTCGGAGCGGAAATCCTGGCGTCCAACGGGCTGATTCATGAGCCGATGATGGATCTGCTGCGTCACGGCCGACGCCCCGGCTAACCCTTTTCTGCTATACTTTAAGCCATAAGGGATTTACCCGTCCGGTCGCCGGCGTGGGGTCGGGGAAAGGGCGGGCTCAGCAAGGCAAGGAGGCGATATGGCCGACAACGACAATCGGGTTGAAATGGGCGATCTGACCCCGAATCTTGAGGAGCGTTTGGAAAAGGTTGAAAAAGGACTCGACATCATGGAGCGCCACGCAGATGCGTTGGAGCAGACGGAGGAGGGGTTGAACAATTACATGAAAAAGGTTGATCGCGAGCACAAGGACAGCCACTTTCACAGCGTTCCCCGCCCGCGCAAGCATGTTCTCTAGGATGATCGCATAAGCATGGCCAACGACAAGGGCCCCTCCTTCGCGAGGGGCCCTTGTCGTTGATGGAGAAAAACGCCCAGGATTTGTCGTTTAAGGTGTTTGCGACTCGTCCGGTTTTTCCTCGGGCTCCTCGGCCTTGATCATTTCGATTTCGTGCTCGATGACCGCGGCGCTTTGCTTGAGGCCATCGAGTTTTTCCAATAGCTGACGCACGTCCTCCTTTTCGAGAATGGCGGCTTCGCCCGCCTCATGGGCCGCGGAGACGAGCTGACCCAGATCGCCGTGGGCGGCATCGATTTTTTTGTGCAGGGACGCAAGGTCGATTTTTTTCTGCACGATGCGCCGATACTGCCCGGCCTTGAAGGTTGCCGTGGTAAATGTCTTGCGGGTGGCGTCCCAGATTTTCTCGGTCATATCCTTGAGGCCCTCCTCATGGCGGGCTTCGGTTTCGGGTTGCTGCTCGTCCTTGGGTTGCTGGTCGGCCGTTGGTTCCTCGGTGGTTTCAGGCTTCTTGGGTTCCTCCGTCATGGTTTCCTCCCCGGAAATGGCGAAAATTTTCAATCATTCTAGCAGTTTTGTCTTCAGCGTCAAGAAACGGGCGCGCGCCTGCCCTGTCTGGCCCCTTGCCCGCGAGGTATTCTTGGTCTAAACTAAGCCGAGTATTTTCAAGCGTTTCTTTATTCCCGCAAGGAGGGCCGTTCATCATGACAGCCGTTGCCAAGCCCGGCTCCACCAAATTTCAGGTCGATCTGCGCCGTCATCTCAGGGAAACCGAGGAGGACCGCGACCTGACGCGGTTGATCTGCGAGATTGCGGATGCCTCGAAGTACATCATCAATTCCATCCGCACCGGCGACCTCGGGCTGGCCGGCACCTCCAACCTCTACGGCGAGGACCAACTCGCCCTCGATGTGCTCTCCGACCGCATCCTGCGCAAGCGCCTGATCCATTCGGGCGTGGTGGCCAACATTCTCTCCGAGGAGACCACCGAGATCATCAAGGTTGCCCCCGACGGCAAGTATTCCGTCGCTTACGACCCTCTGGACGGCTCTTCCCTGGTGGATGTCAACCTAGCGGTCGGCACCATTGTTTCCATCTACGAGAGCACCAATATTTTTCAGCCCGGCCGCAACCAGGTGGCGGCCATGTACATTCTTTATGGACCGCGCACCTCGCTGGTCTATTCCACCGGCAAGGGCGTGCATGAATTCAGCATGAACCAGCTGATGGAGTTCACCCTGGATCGCGAGAACGTCAAAATGAAGCCCAGCGGTTCCATCTATTCTCCCGGCGGGCAGCGCAACCTCTATACCGAGGGCACGGAAAAATACGTGCGCTTTCTCGAGGAAAAGGGCTGCAAGCTGCGCTACAGCGGCGGCTTCGTGCCCGATATCAACCAGGTCTTGCTCAAGGGGACGGGGATTTTTTTCTATCCGCATCTGCGCAACAAACCCAACGGCAAGCTGCGTTTGCTCTTCGAGCTCAATCCCATGGCCTATCTCGTCGAGCAGGCCGGCGGCAAGGCGTCCACCGGCCGTCAGCGCATTCTCGACCTCCAGCCCCAGGGCATCGACGATTGCGCGCCGATCTTTATCGGCTGCCGGGAGGACGTGGAAAAGGCCGAGGAGTTTATCGCCCAGTTCGGCTGAAGGGGCTCGTTTGGTGCGACCTTGCCGCATTCACACACAAAAAAAACCGGAGCCGCTGCTCCGGTTTTTTTTGTGGGGGCCGGTGATCAGATTTCGGTGATGTTGAGGGCGCAGAGGGCCTGGCGAACGTGCTCGCGGATGAGACGGCCTTCCGTGAGGCTGAGGGCGTCGCGGGCGATTTTTTCCGCCTGCGCCAGGGTGATGTGGCGAACAAAGGCTTTGATGCGGGGAATAAAGGGCGCCGCCATGGAAAACTCGCGGATGCCCAGGCCCAGCAGCAGGGCCATGTGCACCGGATCGGTGGCCATTTCGCCGCACAGGCACAGCCCGATGCGATGTTTGCGGGCGATGCGCGCGAGCTGCCCGAGAATGCCGATCACCGCCGGGTGCAGCGGATCGAAATACTTGGCGACCAGGGGATTGTTGCGATCGGCGGCCAGCAGGTATTGGATCAGGTCGTTGGTGCCCAGCGCGAAGAATTCGACCTCCCCCGCCAGGCGCTCCGCCAGGTAGGCCGCGGCCGGAACCTCGATCATCACGCCCAGGGGGATCCGTTCCGCGGTCGCGATGCCTTCGGCGCGCAGGCGTTTGTACGCCTCGGTGACCAGGCTCTTGCAGGCGCGAATCTCATCCATGCTGGAAATCATCGGAAAGAGCAGTTTGACCGGCCCATGGGCGCCGGCCATGAGGATCGCCTCGATCTGGGTGCGAAAGATGTCGCGATGGTCGAGGCACACCCGCACCGAGCGCCAACCCATGAACGGGTTGTCCTCGCGCGGCGGGGCGAAGTAGGGCAGGGCCTTGTCGCCGCCGATATCCAGGGTGCGGATGGTCACGGGCCGGCCACCGAACTCTTCGACGATGCGGCGATAAAGCTGGTATTGCTCCTCGCGGTCGGGGAAATCGCCGCGCGCCATGTAGGGAAATTCCGTGCGGTAAAGGCCCACGCCCTCGGCGCCGTTGCGCAGGGCGATGGCAACATCGCCAATCAGGCCGATATTGGCGCGCAGCTTGATTTCCTCGCCCTCGGCGGTAAAGGCCGGAAGTTCGCGGTACTCCTCGAAGCGCTGGCCTTCGCGGCGGCGGTCGGCGTCATGCCTCTGGAACTCCTCGCTGACCTGGGGGGGCGGATTGATGTAAAGGGTGCCTGAATTGGCGTCGAGAATCAGGCTTTCATCGGGTGCCACCATTTTGAGCAGCCCCTTGACGCCCACCAGGGCGGGGATGCCCATGGACTTAGCCATGATGACGGCGTGGGAATTCTTCTCGCCGACCTCGGTGACGATCCCCAGGATTTTTTCCGGCTCCAGGCTGGCCATGTCCGAGGGGAGCAGTTCCCGGGCGACCAGAATTCCGGGATTCTTCAGCTGCAGGGGTTGGGCCTGATTGCCCATCAGATGCCCGAGAATGCGCCGGCCGATGTCTTCCATGTCGGCGGCGCGCTCGCGCAGGTAGGCGTCCTCCATGCGGCCGAAGGCCTCGACGTAGGCGCTGACCACGGTTTTCAGCGCGTAGGCGGCGCAGTGATGGCGTTGTTCGATCTCGGCGAGCAACTTTTGGATGAACCCGCGATCTTCCAGGATCATCAGATGGGTATGAAAAATCGCGGCGTCATCGGCGGATAGCCGTTCGGCCATCTGCTTTTCGAGGTACAGGGTCTGGATGCGGGTTTTTTCCAGGGCATCCTCGAGCTTGCGGCGCTCGTCCTCGGGGTCGATATCCGCCTCGTCGACGATATCGGTGAGCCCCAGGCGCTCGTCGAGCAGATTGGCCGGGCCGATGGCGACGCCGGAGTAGGCGATGGCGCCTCGCAGGGCGTGATAGCCGTTGCGGTTGCCGTTGTCGACATCGACCTTGGGAGAGCGCAGGGTCTGGCGGGTCTGTTCGAGTTCCTGCACCACGCGATTGGCCTGCTCTTCCTTCTGGCGGATGGAATCAAGCAGGCGCGCGTTGATGACGATGGACGCCACCTGAAAGGCAATCGTCGAGAGGGCGCTGATTTCCTCGCTGCTGAACTGGCGCGGTTCGGCGGTCTGGATGGTGATGACGCCGATGGGGTTTCTCCGGTCGAACAGCGGAATGCCGAGAAAAGAGTGGAAGCGCTCTTCGCGGGTTTCGCGGAAATAGCGGTAGCGCGGGTGATGCTGCGGCTCGAGAATCGAAACCACGCGGCCCTGCTCCACCGCAAGGCCGGTCAAGCCCTCGCTGATTCTCATCACCACCTTGCCCACCGCGCGGCGTGACAAGCCCTTGGTCGCGCGCAGGCGCAGGGTGTGGCCGTCCTCCTCGAGCAGGTAGATGGAACACACCTCGGTGCGCATGCGGCGTGAAACCAGGGCGACGATGTTGTTGAGGGTGTCGTCGAGGTCGTGCGACTGAAGAATGAGGGCGCTGATGTCCTCCAGCGTGGTGATGCCGAACTGATCCTTGCCGGGATTTTGTCTGGAGGTTGGGCTCATAGTGCCTGGAAGACCACGTGGGAGAAGTGGAAAATCAATGCCCTATATTAACGGAGCGCGCCGCCGATGGCGATAAAAAAACGCCGCCCGGGGGAGAGAGGTCCCGGTGCGGCGTAAAGGGGCGGGTCTGCGTTTCGTTTTGAAAAGTTTCGGGCCCCAACATGTACTCCTCTGGCAAGCAAGGGTCGTGCCAGGGTGTTGTTTTTTTCGGATGTGAGGCTTTTTGCGGGCTTGCGGCCCGGTGCGCGTGATCTCAAAACCTTTCTTGTGTGTCGAATCTGGCACGAAAAAGGAGCGTGAGGGGCTGACTTTTTCAGTTTGCGGCCCAGGGAGCGCGCTTGGGGTGTGCCGCGATTGGCGCAAGGTTTGGCCGTGATCGGTTATTTGGCGGGATGGCCGTCTTTTTTGAACTCGGCGCCCTTGAGACCGTAGCGGGTCAACAGACGGTAGAAGGTGCGACGGGGTATGTTGGCCTTTTTCGCCGCGAGGGAGACGTTGCCTCGGGCTTCCTCGAGGTATTTACGCATGAGGTTTTTTTCGACCTGTTGCACATGCTTTTCCCGCTGTCCGCGAAAGGTGCCGTCCTTGGAGGTGGGCACGCCGCTGCCGTCCTGATCGAGAACCAGTTCCGCGAAAATCACCGGCAGGTTTTCCAGGCGGATGACATTGTCCTGGGTCAGAACCGAACCGCGTTCGATGATGTTCTGCAGCTCGCGGATATTGCCCGGCCAAGGGTAGCGCATCATCGCGGCGATGGCCCGGTCCTCGATGCCGCGGATCGGCTTGTTCAGCCGTTTGCTGGCGGCGGCGAGAAAATGGTGCACCAACTGCGGCAATGAATCGAGGCGGCTGCGCAGGGGCGGCATGGTGATGGTAAAGACGTTGAGGCGGTAGAACAGATCCTCGCGAAACCAGCCTTCGCGCACGCCTTCTTCCAGATTGCGGTTGGTGGCGGCGATCAGGCGTACATCCACCTTGATGGGCAGGGTGCCGCCGACGGGCTTGAGTTCGCCGCTGTCGAGCACGCGCAGCAGTTCGGCCTGCAATTTGGGAGTGATGTCGCCGATCTCGTCGAGAAAGATGGTGCCGCCGTTGGCTGCTTCGAACAGGCCCTTCTTGTCGGCGATGGCGCCGGTGAACGAGCCCTTCTTGTGGCCGAAGAGCTCGCTTTCGAGCAGGCTGTCCGTGAGGGTCGTGCAGTTGACCGTGACCAGGGGCTTGTCGGCGCGGTTGCTGTGCTCGTGAATGGCGCGGGCGGTAAGTTCCTTGCCCGTGCCGCTCTCGCCGCGGATCAAGACGGTGGTGGGGGTGGGGCCGACCTGGCGGATGAGCTTGAGCACCTCGAGGGTGTGCGGATCCTTGCCGATGATGGAGGGATCGCCGTACTCCTGGGCGAGGGCGCGCTGCGCCAGTTCGTATTTCTGGGTCAGGCTGACCCGATCCTCCTCCAGGCGCTGGATGGAGAAGGGCAGGCACATTTCCGTGTCGGCCAGCCCCTGGTAGACCGCCACCGCATGCTCGCGGCAGGTGGGGTAGCCGCAGGCCCCGCAGTCGAATTCGTCCTGTTCGACGAATTTGTTGGTGGCCTGCAGGATCTGGCGGATGCTCTCGCCGTTGGGCGGTTCGAGCCGCTTGTGCTTGTTGGTGAACCGCCGCCGGAGGTCGGGCAGGGGCGAGGGATCGTCATAGCTCGACCGGGTATCGTAGGGCAAGTCCTGCCGCTGGTGGGAAGCGATCACCAGGTTGCGCTTGGCAAAGGTGGTCAGGCGATTGTTCTTGCCGGGACCGCCGATGCAGCCGCCTTCGCAGAAACGGATGTCCACCCAGCGCGGCGTGATGCGACGCGCGGCCAGGTCGCGGATGAGTTCCATCGAGCTTTCCGAGCCGGCGGTGGAGATGTAATCGGGATTGAGGAAATCGTTGCGCACCCCGAAGGCCTGGAAGGGGCCGCCGGATATGGGGAACAGCCTGCCGTGGTTGGGCTTGCGGCCATCAAAGGCTGCGTCGGCGAGGCGGGTCAGGTCGTGGCCCGCCTCGCGAAACATCTGGCTGAGTTCGCGATAGGTCAGCACCATGTCGATGGCGCCGGCGACTTCCTCGGAGGCCATCTCGAATTTGCCGGCAATGCAGGAACTGATGTAAATGACGCGGGTTTGGGCTCCGCGACGGGACTTGAGGAAACGGCCGATGGCGACCATGGGCGAGACCACCGGCATCAGGTTGCGCAGCAGTTGGGGGTAGTGGCGCTCGATGAGATCGACGATGGTCGGGCAATGGCTGGAGATGAGCGGCGCGCTCTGGTCGCCCTCGATCAGGCCGCGGTAGCTTTGAGCGATCAGTTCGACACCGGCCGAGCCTTCGTGAACCTCGGCGAACCCAAGCTTCTTGAGTCCCGCCACCAGTTGCCCCGGGCGTAGGTCGTTGAAAAAGGCCGCGTAGGAGCAGCCCAGCACGGCGATGACGTCAGCGCCGCCGCGCAGGAAGCGCTGGGTGCCCTCGATGCAGTCGGCGATCACCTTGGCCTTTTGGGAGCAGGCCTTGA
>NZ_JAUVWH010000062.1 GCF_030604225.1 Geoalkalibacter sp. | reverse complement strand
GTTCCACGCCCTCCGCCAGCGCCGCCAGTTCCTCCTCGCAGTTGAGCAGACTCAGCTGACAGCCGCAGCAGGAGGTAAAGCGCTCATAAAGCACTCGCAGCTTCGCCACCTCAGATCGCTCCTTCCATCCGGCGCAACTGGGCCAGGCTGAACACCGGCCCGTCGCGGCACACATAGGCTCCCGCCACCGCGCAGTGGCAGCACTGACCGATGCCGCAGCGCATGCGCCGCTCCAGGCTGGCAAAAATGGTCTCCGCCGCCAGGCCGAAGCCGGCCAATTCATCGAGAACACAGCGGTACAAGCCCGGCGGCCCGCACACCGCGGCCACCGTCTGACGCGGTTGCAGACGCACATCGTCAAGCAGTTTCGGCAAAAGCCCCACCTGACAGGCAATGCCGCCGATCCGCCAGGGAATCTCGGCGGCGAAATCCACCGTGTAATGCAGATCGAGCAGCCCCTGGCGCGCCAGAGCGTTCAGTTCCTCCTTGAACAAAATAACCTGCGGGTCATGCGCACCGTACAGCAGGCTCAAACGACCGATCTCCCCGCGTCGCGCCACCAGGGCCTGCAGCAGCGCGCGCAAGGGCGCCATGCCCAGGCCGCCGGCAATCAGCAGGACATCGCGACCGAGGAATTCCTCCAAGGGAAACCCCTTGCCGAAAGGACCGCGCAACCCGACCCTCGCCCCCAGGGGCAGGCGATAAAGGGCATCGGTCACCCGACCGATGCGCCGGATGCACGCCTGGAAACGATGATCGCCGACGAAGGCCGCGGTGGAGACGGCAAAGCCGCCGATGCCGGGCACCGTCAATTCGGCGAACTGGCCGGGAGCGATGGGGAAGGCGTCGGGCAGGCGAAAACTGAACAGATGATGATCCGGCACCTGCCCGTCGATCTCTTCAAGAATCGCCGTCCGGGGCAGAAAATCCAGGGTCATCGCGGGGATTCCGTCAACAGGGCCTGCCTGATCTCTTCCAGGCTGATCCCCACCGGACAGGCCCGTGCGCAGCGGCCGCAGCCCACGCAAGAGGTCTCGCCGCGCAAGGTGCCGAAACCGAAAAACTTGTGCTCGAAACGAAAGCGCAGACGCTCGGCGCGATCCCGGCGAAAATTATGGCCCCCCGCGACCAGGGCAAATGAGGTAAAGAAACAGTTATCCCAGGTGCGGAAGCGCTGCGGGGCTTTTCCCGGCAAGGCCTCATCGACGACGTCGTAACAGGTGCAGGTCGGACAAACCGCCGAGCAGGCCCCGCAGGACAGGCAGCGCTTGGCGATCCGCGCCCACAGGGGCGCCTCGGCCGAGCGCCCGAAGGCCGCGAGCAGCCGACCGTTCGACGCGGGTCGCCCGGCGGCTTCGGGCGGCGGCAAGGGCCGATCCTGTTCGTCACCAAGCACGCTCAGCAGTCGGGCTGCGAACTCCTCTCCCTGGGCCGAACCGCACCATAGCCGATCACCGGCGAGGAAAATATCGCCCGGCGGATAGTCCCCGACCAGGCAAGAGCATTCCTCCGTCGGCGTGCATGCGGTCCCGACCAGCAGGGTGCGGCGCCGTCGTTCCTGGTAATGCGGGTCGTCGGCAAACACCCGATCCAGATAGGCCAGTGCGCGCAGGTCACACGGGGCCAACCCAACCAGGGCCATCGCCTCGGCACAGCGCCCGTTGCGGCGGTATTCATCCGCGGCCAGCGACCAGAGACGCTCCCGGGGAGGAAAAAGATATTTCTTGGGGGGAAGATAGGGTGGATCGGGGCACAGGTCCGACCAGCGCGACAGCGGCCCCAGGCGGCAGATGCCGTCCGCGCCGCGGACCGGGCCGAAAACGCGACCCCGGGATTGCAAGAGAGAAAGAAGAGCCTCACCAAAGCCACTGCCGACGCCGAAACTTTTCATGCAAAGCTCCGTCACGGAAAAAGGGAATGGAGGCTTATTGTACCATCGCGCGCCGGGGAAACAAGCCTTTCATGAAAACGGCGCTCAAATGAAAAGCCCCCGCATTTAATTGCGAGGGCTTTTCAGATCTGCCGGCCGGTGGATTTTTCTCCGGCTCCTTCGTCCTGCGAGGCAGAACGCTTTGTGTTCCTCATCAGGAACTCCGTGGATATATCGTCACTTGTCATGTCCGTAATCTCGGAATCCTCCTTTCTCCTGATTGCACGTTCATATTATTACACAGAAACGGCACGTTGCAAGAAAAAATAAAAACTTCTAACAACGCTTAAGGATTCCCGATATTTAGCCGGGCCGCGACCTCATCCCAGAGACTTTCGAAGGCCGCCGCCGCGCCGCAACGCGCGGCAAAACGGCCAAGGGGCGCCTTTTCAAGCCCCATGCGCTCCACCTCGCTGGCATAAGGAATGGGGGTCTTGAGCATTTCAACACGTTGCGCCGGCAATTGTTCGACAATCTCGCGATGCAGTCCCTTGCGCCGATCGACCATGGAGAAAAACGGCAGGATGGCCAAGTCGTCGAGCTGCTGCCGCGCGCGAAAGTCAAACAACTGGTCCAGGGTACGCAGGGACAAGGTGGTGGGAATCACCGGCACCAGCAAGGCATCAGCGGCGAAGAAAACCGCTTCGGACACCAGGGAGATGCTCGGCGGGCAATCGAGCAGCAACACATCGTAGTGCTCCGCCAGCGGTTTAAGGATTTTTCGCAAGCGCCTTGTCGGTTTTTTTTCCTGCTCCAGCAACAGATCCAGACTGCGATAGGAAAAATCCGCGGGCAGCAGATCCAGGTTGGCAAAGTCCGTGGCCTTGATCAGATCGTCCAAGGCGCGGCGACCACTGACCAGCCCCCGTCCGCCGCCCTTGACCTTGGCCTTCACGCGGAAATAATAGGTCGCCGCGCCCTGAGGATCCAGGTCCCATACCAGGGTGCGATGGCCGCCGCGCGCCGAAAGCCAGGCCAGATTGACGGCGGCCGCGGTTTTTCCCACCCCGCCCTTGATGTTGTAACTGGCAAGAACTTTCATGCCTGCTCCGGGGATGAAGATTTGAACAACGTGCGACAAAGACGCTGGTTCTCCTCCCTGGCAAAGCGTGCGAACCGTTCGGAGAATTCCTCGCGCACCTCGGCCTGCCGGCGATCCAGGCCCTCCACCAGACGCCCAAGGGCAAGCAGGGTTTCAGCGGGCGTATCTCCTTCCGCGACCATTTCGCGGCTGAAGCGGCCCAGGGTCTCAACCTGCACATGCAGATCCTGATAAGCACCGAGATTATCCTGCAAGCCCTTGAGTGCCTTGATCAGCCGGCCAATGTCCTCGGCCGGATAGAGGCTCTGAAAAAATTCCATGAGATAACGAAATTTTTTGCAGGTTTTGCGCAATTCATGCAATTCCGCTGGTGGCGATTGCGGGCCGATCGCCTGCCCCTCGCGCAGGACCCGACGATAAATCTTCCAGATGCGCCGATCGGCCACCTGATCAATGGGCTTCATGCCATCCGCGGTTTCCTCTAGGCCGCCAGGCTGCTCAAGAAAATCACGCCATCGGCAAACCAGCGCACGAAAGCGGGAAGACTGAAGGTGTTTCACCAACCGCTGATACTCTGTCCGCTGATGCCGTTGGAGAAAATGGCGGAAAGGGATCAAATCAGCGCGCGCCTCGGGCGGAAGAAAACCCTGGAACCGGGGGAAGTCGAGAAGATAGACATCCAGATCGCGCGCCGGGCTGGTGATGGAGCCAAGCCAGGCAAACTCCTTGCGAAACGCCTCCACCTCTCGGGCCGGCAAGACGTTTTTGAGTTGTGCCAGCGCCGTGCGGGTGCGGCGCACCGCGACGCGAAAGTCATGCAGGAACTCGGAATCCAGGGCGGTCTCGACACCGGGCTGGTTGGCCAGCAGGGTTGTAAAAAGTTGCCTGAGCACCTGGCGCAGGGCTTGTCCCGCGGGCAGGGCGGGTGTCAGGCCATGGTTGATCTTGCTTGAATAGTCTCCGGGGCGGCGACCCAGGGCCGCCAGGCTCTCGTCAAACAGCCCTGTCTCCGACCGCGTCAAGCCGCATGGACCTTCCAGAAAATCGGCAAGCCTCCGGGCCTCCGGGGCAAATCCCTTGAGCGAATGGACCAGGAGACGCGGCGGCAATGCTTGCCGATTATCCTCGTTGCCACGGACTTGCGGCGCGAGAAATTCGATCCGTGCGACGGTTTTTTCCCGGCGGTCAAGCACGGCATAGAGGTCGCGCCGCCCGCCGAGCCGCGCCACCGGCAGCAAGGCGCGCATCTCGATCAAGGGTTCCAGGGCTTGGCGCAGGGACCCCGGCGGAAAGTCCCAGGCGAACACCTTCGCCGGAAAATCACCCGAAGCCAGCAAGGTGCCGTCGACGTGGCGCAGGTCGATCCGCGCCTTGCCGCACAAATCCTCCTCCACCAGTCGCAGGTCGGCCTGATGCAGCCGCCAATCAAAGGTATCCAAATAAACCAGCGCCAAGCTGCCGTGTGATTCCTCGGCGAGGGTGAATTGGGACACCAGCCTGTCCAGCAGACTCTTTTGATCCTCGCCGAGCAGGTAGTGGCGATAGGGCATGATCAATCCTGGCTTCAATCCGCCTTGGCCCAGGAGGAAAAAGGCCGGCGGATCAAATTGGCGTTGTAATAGCGCGGATCGCCCGTGACCTCATCGCCGACCCAGGGCGGCAGCGTGAAAACCTGTCCCTCATCGCTCAATTCCACCTCGGCCACGACCAAACCGGCATTGACGCCGGAAAAAACATCGATCTCCCAGAGCATGCCGGCATAGGGGACCTCGTAGCGGATTTTTTCGATCAACGGGCGCAGGCACAGCTCGTCCAGCAGGCGCGCGGCTTCCTCGGCGGGAATCGGGTAGTCGAATTCCAGGCGGCGAGACCCACGGGTAAGACCCTTGATCGTCAAGGTGCCCTGCCCATCGGCGAGCCGCACGCGCAGGGTGCGCTCGGGGTCCGTCGATAGAAAGCCCTGGCGCAGACGCTTCTCGCCAACCACGGCTTGTTGCCAGTCATTGTTGCGCAGGAGAAACTTGCGCTCGATTTCAACGCCCATCCAGCCTCGCTTCAGCGCAGGTTGCGCCCACCAAAGTTTTTCGCCTTGCGCTTGCGCAGACGACTGACATCCTTCTGGCGTTGCTCGGCCAGTTCGATGAGCCGCTGATGGCAGCCCTTTTCCTCCTCAGGCGATTCCGGCCGACGCTGCACGTAACCGCCGTCGGGCTGCATATCCCAGGCGCAGCGGCGATCGGCAAGCTGAATGTCGAGCACGGCGCGCAGATCACGGCGCAATTCCGGGGCTTCGATGGGAATGAGGATTTCCACCCGAGATTCGAGATTGCGCTTCATGATGTCGGCCGAGCCGATGAAATATTCCTCCGCGCCGCCGTTGCGGAAGTAGTAGACCCGGGCGTGCTCGAGAAAGCGCCCGACGATGCTCACCACCCGCACGGTTTCCGAAAGCCCGGACACCCCGGGGCGCAGTCGGCAGGTGTCACGCACCAGCAGATCGATTTTCACGCCGGCCTGACCGGCGCGATAGAGGGCCTTGACCACATCCACATCCTCCAGGGCATTCATCTTGAACTGGATGAGCCCGGGGGTTTCCAGGGAGTGTAATTCCATCTCCCGCTCGATGCGGCTGAGCAGCGCGCGCTTGCAGATCTTGGGCGCGGGCAGGATCTTCTGGTAATGACGCTTGGGGGTATAGCCGGTGGTCAGGTAGTTGAACAGTTCGGTGATATCCTCGCCGATCTTCTCGTCGCAGGTCAAAAGGCCCAGGTCACTGTAAATCCGTGAGGTTCCCGCATGATAGTTGCCGGTG
Source organism: Geoalkalibacter sp. (assembly GCF_030604225.1). Lineage (GTDB taxonomy): Bacteria > Desulfobacterota > Desulfuromonadia > Desulfuromonadales > Geoalkalibacteraceae > Geoalkalibacter. The sequence continues at coordinate 11,874 of NZ_JAUVWH010000062.1, read as the reverse complement.
CCCAGGTGCATGTAACGGCGCAGGCCGTCGAAATCGTGACGCACCACGAGAATCACCTTGGCATGGGTTTTCAATCCCACCACGCCGTAGGTGACGTGGATGCCCGCCTCCTCCATGCGCGACGCCAAACGGATATTGGCGGCCTCGTCGAAACGCGCCTTGAGCTCCACCACCACCGCCACCTGCTTGCCGTTTTCGGCGGCATCGATGAGATGATCGACGATGCGGCTTTCGCTTTCGGTGCGATAGAGGGTCATCTTGATGGCGCGCACCTTGGGATCAGCGGCGGCCTCGCGCAGAAAACGCTCGACGGAGGACGTAAAGGACTCGTAGGGATGTTGCAGAAGGATCGCCCCGGCTTCGCGGATCACATGAAAGATGGGACGCGGCGCCTGCAATCCCGGGTGATCGATGGGATGATGGGGAGGATCCTTGAGCTCGGGGAAATTCAGTCCGTGGATTTCCCACAGATCGCGCAGAGCCATGAAACCCTCGATCTCGAACACGTCGGCGTTCTCGTCAAGCCCCAGTTCCGACGCGATCCGCCCCCGGTGCGTGGGATCCATGCCGCGATAGGTCTGAAGCCGCACGATGGGCGCGAACTTGCGCTCCTGCAATTCCGACTCGATCATGGCGAGCAGGTCCTCGGCATGCTCCTCGTTTTTTTCCGTATTGGCGTTGCGTGTCACGCGGAAAAACTCGCAGGACATGATCTGCATCTCGGGAAAAAGCATGTCGAGATGGTGCGCCATGACATCCTCAAGCGGCACGAAGCGATTTTTCTCGCCGATACGGATGAAGCGCGGCGCCGCCAGTCCCACCGGAACCTTGACCCGCGCCATGGACATCTCGCCATCCTGGGGATAGCGCAGGGTCACCAGCAGGTTGAGGGAGAGATTGGAGATGAAGGGAAAGGGATGCGCCGGGTCGATGGACTGCGGCGTTACCAGGGGGTAGATGTTGCGGTGGTAATAGTCGCGCAGCCACTTGCGCTCCCGCGAATTGAGTTCCGTGCAACTGAGAATGGCGATGCCCTCCTCGCGCAGGGCCTTCTTGAGGGTGGCATAGACCGCCTGCATCTCCCTGACCATGTCGCGCACCACCGTGTAGCATTCCTCGATCTGCTGGCGCGGGGTGCGCCCGTCGACGCTGAGTTCGGTCATGCCCGCGCCGAGCTGCTGCTTGAGGCCGCCGATGCGCTTCATGAAGAACTCATCGAGGTTGCTGCTGGTGATGGCGAGAAACTTGACCCGCTCCAGGAGCGGATTGCGCTCGTCACCGGCTTCATGAAGCACGCGCCGGTTGAACTGCAGCCAGGTCAGCTCGCGGTTGAGATAGAGGTCGCGGGGCGCAAAATCGGGCAGGCGCGGCTGGCGCCCGGCGGATTTCACCGCCGGTGAAGATTTCTTCGCGCTTTTGGTCGCCGGAGATTCCATGCTCTGTTCAATATCGTGCGAAGGCGCCGCGTCGGCCTTGATCGAAAGCGTTGCAACGTCCTTGTCGTCCATGCCCGAACCGTTGATTTCCTGCGTCATAACCGCTCCCTTGCCCGGCACAGTCTCAAACCACTCCATGGAAATCTTGTCCTTTCCCGGCAATATCCCTGCAAATTGTTAGGAAGAAGTTAGGCCGGCAACGCAAATCATGCGGCGAGACGCCAAATCAAAAGAAAAATGCGCGAATGCTCAGGAATTTTAGCACAGCGGGGGGGGAATTCCAGAAAAGAGGGGGTGGGCGGTCGCGACTTAGAAGATGGCGGCCAGCCGGTCGAAGGACTTTTTCAAGCGCTGGGTCACGGCGTAGAGCATGCCCTTGAGCAGGCGCACGCCTACCTCCGGATGCTCCAGGGTCAGACGGTCAAAGGCGTCGCGCTCCAGAACCAGAAGGCCCGAGTCTTCCAGGGCGGCGGCGGTGAAGGCCCGGGGTTGGCCATCGAGCAAACCGAATTCTCCCATGATCGCCCCGGGGCCGTAGACCCCGACGATCACCTGCTTGTCCTCGAACTCGGTGTTTTTCTTTTCCTCCAGGCGTCCGCGAACCACGAACACCACGGAACTGTCCGCGTCGCCCTCGCGCCACAGGGTTTCCCCGGCACGCGCCTGCCAGCACTTGAGATAGTTGCGTAGCACGTCCAGGTCCGCGTCACCGAGAAAGCGGAAGAAACGCAGTTCCTCCTTGAGGTCGCGGCAAACCTGATCGAAACCGGCCTCTTCCATCCTCAGCCCGCCTTGCCGCCGGCCTTGAGTTCGCTGATGCGCTGCTCCATCTGGGCAAAGAGCCCGTTCATGCCCTCGCGGCGCACGATCTCGCTGAAGGAGCTGCGATAGTTGCGCACCAGGCTGACGTTCTCGATGATCACGTCGAACACCAGCCAATCCTCGCCGCGACTGACCAGGCGGTAGTTGATGGGGATCTCGGCGCTGCGGGTCATCACCTTGGTGTCCACCTGGGCGCGACGGTCCTCGATCTGCTCGCCGACGAAGACCACCTCCTCGCCGCTGTATTCGTCGATGCGCCCGATGTAGGTGGCTTCGAGCAGGTCGCTGAACAGCACCACGAAACGCTCCTGCTCCGTCGCGCTGGCCTGCCGCCACTGAGGCCCCAGCACCCACTGGGCCATGGTCGGGAAATCAAAGCGCGCCCGCACCAGGGGACTGATCCGCTCGCGCTTGGCGGCGGCGCCAAGACCACCGTCGCGCAAAACGGCGAGGACCGCGTCGACGGTCTCCTTCAGTTGCGCCTGGGGCCCGGCTTGGGCGCAAACCGGCGCGGCAACCGCCAGCAACAAAAAAACCAGTAAGGGATAGAGAAAATTTGCATGCTTCATGACGGACCTCCTTGCCGGCGCTTCATTCCATGATCATGGCATCGCGACGCTGGGCGTAGGCATCGCGGATGAACAGATAGGGATCGAGCTGCTCGCGCTTGATCGCCTCATAGGTGTCGCGATCCAGGGACAGCCAGTTAACGCGGTCGTAGGTCTTGACGGCGATGACTTCCCAGGTTTCGTCCAGGACATAAGGCCAGGGATCGAGAACGCCGTCGCCGATGCGGCCCACGGCATCGCGGGGATTGGACGGACCAAAGAGCGGTAGCACCAGATAGGGCCCGGCCGGAATGCCGAAATAGCCCAGGGTCTGGCCGAGGTCCTCGTCCTTTTTGTGCCAGCCGAGGCGCTTGTGCGCCGGATCGAACAGCCCACCGACGCCCCAGGTGGTATTCACCACGAAGCGCCCCAGTTCCCGCCCGGCATCCGGGAAGCGAAACTGCAAGAGGCAATTGGCCAGGCGCACCGGCGTGGCCACGTTGGAGAAGAAATTGCCCACCGAAACCCGCGCCGGCTCGGGCACCACCCTGTAGGCTCGCGCCACCGGCTTGAGCAGGTAGAAATACAGCTTGTCGTTGAACCAGAACATGGCGCGATTGAAGGGTTCGATGGGATCGTAAACCGCGACGACGTCCTCGTCGAACTCATTCTCGAAGGGAGAATAATCATCCTCGGGTGCCGCGACCGTCCGCGTCGCCGTCGGATCGACCAGGTTTTGGGCATGGGCCGGCGCGATCAGCAGGCACAACCCCATGAGCCAGCAAGCAGAGATCCATAGACGCATGACGCAATCCTCTCCCGTTATTTGCTCTCGAAAATATACTTGCTTATCAGCTCTTCGAGGTTAATGGCCGATTCGGTTTCATGGATGCGTCCGCCAGGCTCGATGTAATCCATGGCGCCACCCGGTGAAATGCTGACGTAGCGATCGCCGATAATGCCGGCGGTGCGAATCGAGGCGATGCTGTCCTCGGTCAGGCGCACGTCGCGGTCCATGGCCAGTTCCACCACCGCGTCGTAGCGCTCCGGATCGAGGCTGATGCGGGCCACCCGTCCGACCTTGACCCCGGCGATTTCCACCTGGGCGCCGGGCTTGAGCCCGGAAATGGAGCCGAAGCGCGCCGTCACGCGGTAGCTGGTGTCGCCGAACAGGCGCACATCGCCGAGCTTGACCGCCAGCCAGGCAAAGCACAGAAAACCCAACACCAGGAACAGGCCCACGGACACTTCGACATTAAAGCGTTTCATAAAGGATGGACTCCTCCTTGTCGCTGGAATAGATCGGCCCCATGGTCGTTTCCACGAACTCGCGGATCAAGGGGTTTTCCGCCAACTGGAATTCCTCGGGCGACATGCAGCCCTGGATCACGCCCTCGGCGAGCAGCGCGACGGTGTCGGCGAGCTTGAAGATCTTGGGCACGTCGTGGCTGACGATGACCGCGGTGTACTTGAGCTGCTGCTGGGTGCGGTGAAACAGGCGATAGATTTCATTGCTCTTGTGCACGTCGAGGCCGGTGGTCGGCTCGTCGAAGAACACCACGCGCGGATTGAGCATCAGCGCGCGCGCCAACCCAACGCGCTTGCGCATGCCGCCGGAAATCTGCGCCGGATACTTGTCCTCCGCCCCCAGCAGATCCATCAAATCGAGCTTTTCCATGACGCTCGCGCGAATCCGCTCCTCGCCGACCTTGGTGCGTTCGCGCAGGGGCAAGGCCACGTTGTCGAACACCGTCATGGAGTCGAAAAGGGCGGCATTCTGGAACAGCACTCCAAAATGAGTGCGAATCTCCTTGACCTCCCGCGCGCGGATGCGGGTCAGATCCCGGCCGAACACCAGCACTTCTCCCTGTTCGGGCTTGACCAGCCCGAGCATGTGCTTGAGGATCACGCTCTTGCCCTGGCCGCTGGCGCCGACGATGACCAGGGTCGTCCCCTCGCGCACCTGGAGATGGACGCCGCGCAGCACCTTCTGGGCGCCGAAGGCTTTATGCACGTCCTTGAGCTCGATGACGATGTCGTTTGGCGCGTCGCTCATGGCATTCCCCTACAGCATGATCGCACTGATCAGATAGTCCCAGAGCAGCACCGCCACCGACGAGAGCACCACCGCGTCGGTGGTGGTGCGGCTCACCCCTTCGGCGCCGAAGCCGCCGCCGCGCTCGAAGTGCAGGAAATACCCCTTGGCTGCCGCGATCCAGATGAGCAGCAGGCCGAAAACCAGCGATTTGACCAGGCCCATCTTGATATCCTGCCATTCCACGCTGGCGTACATGGCCTGAAAATAGGTGCCCTCGTTGATGCCGAGCAGCACCACGCCGATCAGCCAGCCGCCGAGAATGCCGACCACGTCGAACAGGGCGGTGAGCAGCGGCATGGACAGCACGCCGGCCACGAACTTGGGCGCCATCAGGTACTTGTAGGGATCGATGGCCATGCATTCCAGGGCGTCGATCTGCTCGGAGTTGCGCATGATGCCGATCTCGGCGCAGATTGCCGAACCGGCGCGGCCGATCACCATGAGCGCCGCCACCACCGGGCCGAGCTCGCGAATCAGGCTCAGGGCCACCGCCGAGCCGAGCAGGCCCTCGGAGCCGAACTTGCGCAGGGTGTAATAGCCCTGCAGGCCCAGCACCATGCCGGTGAAGGCGCCGGTGAAGAAGATCACGAAGATGGAACGCGAGCCGATGAAGTGAATCTGACGGATGATGGGAAAAATCTTGTAGGGAGGTTTGACGACGCACCACAGGCAGGCAAAGAGAAAAATCCCCATGCGGCCCAGCTGTTCAAGGAGATGCAGGCATTGATCGCCGAGCTTTTCCAGAAATTGCACCATGCGAAAACATCCAGATCACATAAATATAAAACGGCCGATCATCGCCCCCGCGGCATCCTGGCAACTGGCAAGACCATACTTTAGCATTTTTTTGGAAAATTCCAAGCATTGTCAAAGGCCATTGTTAATGCGACCTTGCGTCGCCCCACCGTGCCATTCAACCCTGGGCGCCCTGTATGGCCGAAAATTTGCAATAAATTCTTTCCCGGGGACGGCTCCCAAGGGAAAAACTTCAATCAGATCAACCATCAGGAGGGATTATGCCGATAGCCGCCGCACAGGAAAAATTCCGTTTTTTCGCGAAACTCAGCACGGAAGACATCCAGCAATTCCTCAGATTCTGCGAAAAGCGCGCGGTGCCTAAGGGCGATTGGCTGTGGACCGAAGGCGACCGGGACAACTATGCGGCCTTCATTCTCAGCGGCAAACTCGGCATCAAGAAGAAAACCGAATTCGGCGACAAGCATGTGGTGGTCGGCACCTACGGGCCAGGCTCCGTGATCGGGGAACTATGCCTGCTGACCTGCAATCCGCGCGCGGTCAGCGCCATCTGCCTCGAACCGTCCGAGGTGCTGATCCTGCACAGTCAGAAATTTGAAGACCTGGTGACGGAATCCCCTCTGCTCGGCCTGAATCTGCTGCGCCACATGTTCATGGCCACCTCCGCCCGCCTGACTAAATCCTACGAGCGCATCGCCTCGATCTTTTAAGGAGAAATCCACGGTACCCCCTTGCCAATCACTTACAAGACACCCAGCAAAGCTCACGAATCATAAGTAACCAGGACTTTTTTCATCCTTTTCCCGCCTCGCCCTAAATCTCGCCTCATGTAGCAAAAATAATTGCTCTTACGATTGAATTTCTCCCTTTCCGTGTCACATTTTCACCACGCACCCTCAATAAAAATGATTTTTTATCAATGAAAAAAGAAGGCTCTCGGCTTTTTTTCACGTCTTGACCCGGGAGGGAATTGAAGCCCTGGTCATCTCGGGAGCCTTTTGCGTTCACCGGATTCTTCATCCAGACGAAGCACCACCTGTCCGGCGGCGCCTTTGGGGCCCCAACCCTATACCGAGACGGCCATGGAAGAGATGCTGAGCATCCTCGAAACCTATCTCCCCCTAGCGGGCGCGGGATTGCCCGACCCGACCCTCACCCTGGTCAGCCTCACGGAACGCACCCTGGGGCTGGGCAACCGGCGCGGCACCGAGCGGGTCGCGGGCTTTGCCATCATTTCCCTCAAGGGAGGACGCCTCGACGCCGTGGCGCGCTTTGCGCTCTGGGGCGCGACGCCGGACGAGGTCGACATCCTGACCAGCGAGTTGCAGCAGCGGTTACTGGCAGACCGCACCGAACTCTGGAATCAGGGGTTCCTGATGCTGCGGCAGCAAGATACCGGCGTCGCCGAGCACATCTCCTCCCTGGGCGCCTGGCGCAAGACCACCGATGTCAAGGTGCTGTACGAATTTCATGACCGCGACCTCGACGGCGCCGAGAGCCTCATCGCCCGAATCCCCATTCACGTCGATCCCGAGGAGCGCAACTCCCCGGTGCGCGAGACGACGACCGTGCGCGACGAAATCGTGCGCTGGGACAACCATCAGGCCGAAACCCTGCGGGTCGCGGGCAGCAGTCGCGCGCCCTGGGCATTGAGCGGGCTGGCCGCCCTCGCCTATCGGCCGGCGGCCTTCAGCGGCGCCCAGGTGACCTTGGCGCGCCTTGACCTGGACAACCCCGCGGCGCCGACCGCCTATCCCGACCTGCCCTCCTTTCTGGCGGCGGTCACGGACCCGGGACATCCCGAGCGTCACGGCCAAGTGGTTTTTGCCGATCTGGAAACCTTTCTCGCGGCCTTCACGCCCGCCGGCGACCCCATCCCCCTGGGCGACTGGGACGAGGACGGCGTGGAGGACGAATACCGTCCCGGGCTGATCAGGTTCGACCATCCCTTGCGCCTGAGCGGTCCGCGGGAACAGTTGCGCATCACCTACGACGACGCCGCGCTGGGCGCGCCGGCGGTGGTTTACCTGCGCGCCGGTGCGCGCCGCCTGGGCTGAGGCCATCACCCAACCGCTGACCCCTGAGCCGGTCCCGGTGACCGTCATCAGGCAGAAAGCCCAAACCCAAGGAGAGAAAAGACCATGACAGAGATGATCTTGCCGGGTGTTTTCATCGAGGTCCGACCCGAAGGGCTCATCACCCCCGGCCGGGTGACGGTCGGCAACCTGGGGGTGATCGGCACCGCCGGCAAGGGCCCGACGGCCACGCCGGTGCTGCTCGGCAGCTACGCCGAGGCCCGCCAGGTGTTCGGTCCCTATGATCCGTGGATTGACGGCGCCAGCGATGAGCTGACCCTGGTGCGCGCCCTGGAGCTGGCTTTCGCCCACGGCGCCACCACGGTGTTCGCCGTGCGCGTCGCCTCCGCCGCGGCGGCGCGGGCTGACTACCAGCTCGGCTCCGCCGGCGGCCCCAACGTGCGGCTGCGGGCAAAAACGCCGGGAACCTGGGGCAACGACCTCAAGGTCAACGTCTGGGACGCCGATCAGAACGCCTTCATCGAGGACGAGGAGCATAGCGGCGGCGCCGCCATCAGCCTGGAGCGCACTCCGGTGGTCAAGAGCGCGCGCAACCGCCTGCGCCTGTTCACCGATGCCGATGGCCTGACCCGCTCCCTCAGGATTCTCTATGACGACGACGCGGCGGCCCCCGCTGCCGGGGAGGTCAAGGTCGACCGGACCACCGGCGATCTGACCTTCGGGGGCACGGCACCGGGCGCGGCGGATGTGCTCACCGCCTCCTATGTGGTGGACAAGGCCAGCGCCGTCAAGGTGACCCTGGCCCTGGGCGAGCTCAAGGAAAGCTACATCGCCGTCGACGGTCACGACCTCGTCGCCGACATCAACCGGCTCTCCGCCTGGGTCGAAGGCAGCGCCCTGGCCAACGCCGATGAAACACCCGCCAAAAGCAGCGCCGCCGATGCCTTCGGCGCCTTCGGCACCGGCGCCAACACCGCCGGCAACAACGGCGAGTTCGGCGCCGATTATCAGGCGGGCCTTGAAGTACTGCTCAACGAGGACGCCCACATCATCGTCGCCGCCGGCCAGGACGACAGTTTCGCCGACGAACTCGACGCCCACTGCCAGACGGCGTCCTCGGATGCCATCCGCAAGGACCGCATCGCCGTGACGGGCAGCGGCGTCGCCGCCAGCCTCGACGACATCCGCGGCCACAACGTCGCCAGCGACCGGGTGATCTTCGCCGCCCCCGGCATCAAGGTCACGGATACCGCCGCCACGCCGCCCGTCGAGGCGACCCTGCCCGGCGCCTACGCGGCCGCCGCCGTGGCCGGCCTGCTGGCCGGCTTTTCCCCGCACATCAGCCTGACCAATAAAACGGTGCGGGTCGGCGGGCTGGAGCGCAAATTCACCGCCGCCGAGCTCACCCAACTGGTGCAGGCCCGCGTCCTAGCGCTGGAGCAGCGCCAGGGCTTGCGCATCGTCAAGGGCATCACCACCAGCACCAACACCGCCTGGCACCAGATCACCACCCGGCGCATCGTCGACTACGCCAAGTTCGGCGTGCGCTCCGCCGCCACGCCCTACATCGGCCTGCTCAACAATGAGCGGGTGCGCGGCGCCATGCGCGCCACCATCAACAGCTTCCTGGTCGAGATGGTCAACGACGAAATGCTCATCAGCTACGAGCTCGAGGTCAGCGCCACCCGCGAGGAGGAACGCCAAGGCATCGCCCGGGTCACCCTGGTGCTGCGCCCGACCTTCAGCATCGACTTCATCAAAGTCACCATGTTCCTGGAATAGGAGGACGTTAAGTCATGGCCAACACCAATGTGTTCACCGGAGCCCACGGCACCCTGACCCTGGCGCCCCTCGACACCGCCGAGGGGCGCGACGCCGGCTCGGTCATCGAAGCCTACGACATCCAACAGGCGGTGGGACGGGTGGTCGACGTCAAGGTCTGCGTCAAGACCGACCTGGAGGAGTTCCATGAAATCGGCCGCCGCTATGCCACCTCCCTGCATCCCGGCAACATTCACGTCAGCGGCACCGTGGGGCGCGCCTACATCAACGGCGCCCTGCTCGGCCTGCTGCTGGGACGCAAGTCCTTCATCCCCTCCACCGCCGAACCCTTCGTGCAGCCGGCCTTCAACCTGACCCTGCGGCTGGATGACCCGGCCACCATCGGCAACGCCGAGCTGGTGGTCAACGGCGTGCAGTTCCAGAACTGGAGCCTGAGTCTGCCCGAGGACGATTTCGTCATGGAGGAAGTGAGCTTCAAGGCCCTGTCCGTGGACATCATCGACATCGAGGGCGAAGTCACCATCGGGCCGATTTTCGTGGAGGAGGGAGGCTAGGCCATGATGCTCTCGCCTGAAGAGCTGCTGGCCGGCTGCACCCTGACCCACGAGGTGGAGATCCCCGCCGACCTGCTGCCGGTCGGCGGGGGGACGTCCGTGCGGCGCGTCGCCTTGCGGCCCTTGTCGGTGCGCGATCTACAGCGCATCGACAAGGCAGCCAAGGACGACGACAGCCTCTCGGCGGCGCTCATGATCAAGCAGGCCCTGGCCGAGCCGTCCCTGAGCGTGGATCAGGTCATGCAGCTGCCCGCAGGGCTAGGACGCTTCCTGGTGGAGCGCATCAACCACATCAGCGGCATCGACACGCCACGCGACGCCCTGGAGGAATACGTCCAGGCGCCCCTGGCCAAAGCCTGCTTCATTCTGGCGCGCGAATTCGGCTGGACACCGGAGGAGGTGAGCGGCATGACCATCGGCCAGATCCTGCTCTACCTGGAGATGGCGCGGCGCGAGGGCAAGGAAAATGGCGCCGGCAATTAAACGACCCTTCTCCCCGGCGGCGGCACGCCGTGCCCTCGTCGGCGGCCGCGCCCCTGGATGCTGGCGACGCGAGCTCGCCCGCAGCCTGGACGGTTTGCGTCAAATGCGGCGGACCTGCGCCTGGCTCGTCACCCTGAGCGGGCAGCGGCCCCGGCTGCGGACTGGTCCCTTGTGGGGGAGCGCCCTGTGCGGAATCAGCCTCGCGGCGCCCGCCCCGTCGCAAAGCCCCCTGCCCGCCCCGGGATCCCGCCGCCTTGCCCTTGAAGAGGCGCGGGCGAAAACCCGCCCTCGGCAAACCCGCGCGGCATCGTCCGAACCGAGCAGCACCCGGCCCGCGCACCTCGACGTGGCGCCTGCGGGCCGGGCTGCCGGGCGCGGCGCCATCACCCCCAACAACCTGCCCCGGCGTGCGCCGCCGGAGCTTCTGGCCCAGCTCAGCGCGCCTCAAGGGGAGGCGGCTAAACGCGTCCCAACCAGGGAACAGGACGGGACACCGCGCCAGGAAACCGCCCTGCTTCCGACCAGGCACCATCGTCCCCGGTCACCGTTCCCGGATCGGCCTGCGACCTCCGCCAAGGGACAGAGCCATGAGCCGGCCTCGAACCAGGCCGCCGAGGTCGGCGCCTGGCGCCGGCATCTCCTGGCCAAGGTCTGGCGCCTGCTGCATCAGACGATCCAGAACCTCGCGGCGGAAGGGGCGGCCTTCGGGGCCGGAGGCGTTGGGCCTGCGCAGTCCGCCGCGAAAACCATTGGGGGGCCTGACCCGGCGTCCCCCGCAACCCTCCTGGGCGGCGCCGCCGCGCCGTCCGGCCCCTGGCGACAGACCCTCGACGGGCCGACCCTGGACCACCCGGAGCTATCCGTCTTGGCGGCCCAGGCCGGGCGGGGGCCGGAAGCGCCTTCCGACAAGGCCGCAAGCCGCCGCCAGAACCAGGAGACAACCCGGCAAACCGGCAAGCCGGGCACCCCCGACGCCGCCCGGCGACCGGCGCGATTGCACCCAGCGACGGGACAGGGCGCCACCGAAACGGCGTTCACCCCGGTCGCCGATTTGCCCCTGCGCGACATGCTGCGGCAAAGCCGCCAGCGGGGTGAGGAGGGTTCCTTCCTGCGTCCCTCTGAACCGGCCAGCGCTGCGGGGCCGGAGGCGGGCGGTTTCGTTCCCGTGCAACCCGCCGCGCCCGCGCCTGCTTTGGCGCGTCTCTTCCGCTCCCCCGGCCGAAATGATCCGGACGACGAACTCGACCACCTCGCCGATCAAATGCAGCGCATCCTGCGGGAACAGGCGCGCCGCCACGGCATCGACCTCTAAGGGAAAGATACGGATATGCGGCCCATGATCGACGAACTCGAACTGCC
>NZ_JAUVWH010000077.1 GCF_030604225.1 Geoalkalibacter sp. | reverse complement strand
GCCATCTGCCGGTAGGGGGGCGTCAGCACAAAGGCGCCGAAGTCGTGGAGGAAATTATCCTGGGACGAGGAATTGAAGTCGCCGCCCACCAGGATGGGCACCTGCAACTCGGCGGCTAGCACCTCAATAATCTCCACCAGTTCCAGCGCCTGCAGGGACTGATAGAACCCGACGGGCAGGCCCTGGGCCATGCCGAGTTCCCTGACCTCCAGGTGCGTGTTGACAAACACCAGGGGCTGGCCGTCGAACAGGATGTAGGCGGCGACCAACCCGCGCTCGATGACGATGGGGTTGGCGGGATCAGCCGGATTGGGCAGGACCGGCGGGTTGGGGATGGGCAAAAAGGAGATATCCAAACCGTAGTTGCAGCCGTCCCACTCGGGCAGGGTGCGACACAGGCCGGTCAAATCGACGGGTGAGGCCGCCACGTCCGCGCGCCGCAGGATGACATCACGGTCGATGACGCGCACGGTCCCCTCGCCCAGCATGGGCAGGGTCAGGGGTATGGCGATGTCGGTATTTTTCATGGCCGCCACCAGCTCATACACCACCCCCCGGCTCTGCAAGGCACTCAGCAGTTCGTCGAGAAAATCGACGAAAGGAAAGGGAGGACCGAAGTTCTGATCGTTGAAGGTGAAATCGTACACCTCCTGCAGACCGACCAAGTGCGGCTGCTGCTCGGCGATTTCCGCGGCCAGGGCCGCGACGCGCTCGCGGTAGCTTGCGGCGGCAATCCCCAGGGCGGCCTGGGCTTCACCGATAAAATCGGGGGCCTCGGCCACGGCGAGAAGATCCAGACCGATGTAGAGATTGCGGGTCATGACCCGCAGATCCTCCTGCTTGGCAAAACCCTGGCACGGCGCCAGCAGGATCGTAAGGAGAACAACCAGCCCGTACAAACGCGCCTTCCGACAAACCAACCTTTTCATGGACGCCTCCCTGGGATGAATGGTGCAGGACAAATCTGATCAATAGCTGAACAACCTTTGATTTCGTCCTCCCTTCTGCCTTTCTGTGTTGGATGTCGCGCCCTGCGGATTCAGGGTGTGCGAAAGCGATAATAATTCTCTGGGCCAACGCTGGTGCTCTCACAAGCATCGGGCGCTGCGGGGACAAGAGAAAATGCCCAGGGTGTGCAGGCGACCCGTTTTCCCAGAGAAAAACAAGCGCGGAAACTCCAAAAATACGCCCCCTGGGGTTTGAGCGATTCCTCAAGTTGGTGCGCCACGGCGGGAAGCGCGGTACGCTCATACACCAGCTGGCCTTTCTGGCCACCAATCACCTCCCAGATGCGCAAATCGTAGCGAACATGCTCGGCCGGCTCTCCAAAATGCTCAACCAATCGCGCCTGCCTGACCTCGTCGGGAAATGGTTGCCACTCCAAGCGTGGCTGCCTTGAAAAAACAGTCGGCCACACCTGGGTGGTCAATGGGAAAAAGTCGATTTTCAGCGGAGGCTCAACCGGACAAAGCCAGCAGCATCCATAATCATGGGTTCCCGGAAATGCCAGGAGCCAGAATCAATGGGCAAATCGTAGCTGAGGAAAAGGGCATCGACAACGTCCGCGGCCAGACGCTCAAAGGCCGAATCCAGCTCGGCATGAAGCGCCGCAGGCGACAGGGCGCGCCACTCGGAGTAACGCCGGATGGTTCCAGATAGTCGAAACTCGCGGCGATAATCCACATTCCGACGCTCTGTATCGGTTATGCGGGTCGAGGCGTTAAGTTCCAGACCAAGCAGGGGATCCGCGCCTTGTACACCGATGCCGCGAAAATTGCAGCCTGTGAGCCTGATGGTAAGAACTTTCTGGTAGCCTCGGGCGGCGAGAAGGCGTAATTCAGAGTCGCTCAGGCTTTGCTCCGTGCCTTCCCGATCCACCATTTCAAGAATCGGCCCGCCCATCTCCGCACTCCGCTTCAAGACTCTGCGCGACAAATCAAGTTGCGAAACAATCTCGGCCAGCCGCTCCTCGACAAAGGCTTCCATCTCCGCACCGACCTGAGAGGATGAGGCATCCATGCTACCCTGAATCGCGCCGACGGTGCCCCCGACCACCACGGATATGGCCAGATAAAACAACAACGCCGCGCCGCAATACTCGCCAGAACAACTGCCCCCGCCCAACCCCTGAAGCATTCCGACGATCCCCTGCCCAGCGCCTTTGAGCGCCCCCTCGGACTTGCTCCTGGCAAAGACCTCGAGCGAAATGTCAACCTCCGAAGGCTCGGACAACAGGGCGATCCGTTGTTTTTGGAGCTGTTCGTGAAGGCCCAGGGAAGGAGGTTTGGCCATGCAGCCCCATGAGCTCATGGCCAGGGATAGACAGAGAATAATTGCCAGAAGGCGCTTGATAAACCTGGGCTGGGCCATGACCGGTTCTGTCTTTCCGTAAACAGTAGCAACAGATCGGCGGCCGCGTGGGCATGTCCTAGGGCACCAGGCAGCACAGCCTGACTTTCCACCAGAGGTCGGCATGCATCAACCTCTCACCTTGGTACCAGTATAGGGGCAACCCCCGAAGACTCAAGCAGGCAATCTATCGGAAAATCTGGCCGGTGCGGGGGATTTTTCAGGCAAGCTCAGGTGGTTCCCCTGGACAGAAAACGCTCCGGCACGGCCGTGCGCCAACCCAGGGGATCAAGCAGGCGGGCAAAACTGTTTTCCAGGGGTGCGGTCAGGGTCAAGAGGCGAGGGTCGGCGGGATGGGGCAGACGCAGTTCGACGGCCGCCAGCAGCAGGCGCCGGCAGGCGAAGTGGTCGCGGAAGAAGCGGTTGTGGCGCCCCTCGCCGTACTTGGTGTCGCCGATGAGAGGATGGCACAGATGTTTGAAATGACGGCGCAGCTGGTGCTTGCGCCCGGTTTCGGGCGCGGCCTGCACCAGGGCGTAGCGGCTGGTGGGATAGCGCCCCACGGCGAAGGGCAGCTCCGCCGTCGCCAGGGTGCGAAAGCGGGTGCGGGCCGGCTGCGGGTCCTTGCCGGCGCGAGCGCGAGGGTCGTCGTGGCGATCGTATTCCTCGCGCAGGGGGTGGTCGATGAGGCCCTCCGCCGGGGGCAGGCCGCGCACCACGGCGAGGTAGGTTTTTTCAACCTGATTCGCGAGAAACGCCTGCCCCAGGGTGCGGGCGACGGCGGCATCGAGGGCGAAGAGCAGCACGCCCGAGGTGGGCTTGTCGAGGCGATGGACGGGGAACACCCGCCGACCGAGCTGATCGCGCACCAGTTGCAGGGCGAAGCGCGTTTCGTGGCGGTCGATCCAGCTGCGGTGCACCAGCAGACCGGCGGGCTTGTGCACGGCCACCAGGTGCTCGTCCTGATAGAGAATGGGAAGCGCGTCGGACATGGCAGGACGATGGGCGATTCACGCGCCGCTGTCAAGGGGCGAAACGCCCGTCCGCCGCCCGTGAGAACCTGTTGGGCCACGCCGCCCGGCTGTGCTAAGGTAGGGACCATTCTTCGCACCGAGGCAGATTGCATGTACGGCTATTTCGACTACGACCATCCCTTGTTTCGCCCGCCCAGCGAGGCGCACAGCCTGATTTTCCAGATCACCCTGGGCTGCTCGCGCAACCGCTGCACTTTCTGCGGCATGTACAAGGACAAAGTCTTTCGCCTGCGGTCGGCGGCGGAGATCCACGCCGAGATCGCGCGCATCCCCGCCACCCATCGCTCCGGGGTGCAGCGGATTTTTCTCGCCGACGGCGACGCCCTGATCTATCCCCAGGAGGGGCTGCTGGACATCCTCGCCGCCCTCAACCGCGCCTTTCCGCGCCTGACGCGCATCGGCAGCTATGCCTCGCCGGTCAGCCTCGCCGGCAAAACCACCGACGAGCTCAGAGCCCTGCGCGAAAACAAGCTGCGCATCCTCTATTTCGGCCTGGAAAGCGGCGACGACCCGACCCTCGCGGCCATCGACAAGGGCTACGCGGCCGCGGACCTGCTTGCCTTCTGCCGCAAGGCGCAGGAGGCCGGGATGAAGCTTTCGGTGACCGCCATCCTCGGCCTGGCCGGTGCGGAGCGCTCCCTGGAGCACGCCCGCGCCACGGCGCGATGGGTGACGGAGCTCTCGCCCGAGTATTTTTCCCTGCTGACCCTCTTTCACCGCCACAACGACGACTTTCTGCGCGGCATCACACCCCTGAGCCGCGGCGGCATTCTCGAGGAGGTCCGCGAACTGCTCGACCATCTCGCGCCTCGGCGCACCATCCTGCGCTCCAATCACGTCTCCAACTTCCTGCAACTGGCGGGCAGCTACCCCAAGGACCGCGAGCAGCTCATCGCCCAGGTCGAGGCGGCCATCGCGCGCGCTCGACAGCATCCCCGCTGGTACGCCGAGGTTCCGGATTACCGCGAGGAGATTTACTGAGGCCGGTGCGTGTTTGCCCGTCTCGCCGCAGCCTGCCGCCAAGGATTTTCAGGATTGCCATGAACAAGATGTCCACGCCCCCTGGTTCCCAAACCCCCGAAGAGGCCATGCGCCTGATCCGCCAGGCCGTGCAAGACGCCTGGAGCCAAGCCTGTCGGCATTACGGCCTCGGCGCGCTGCCCGAACCGACACTCGACTTTTCCCTGCGCGGCAGGATGGCCGGCCAGGCGGGCTGGCGGGTCAGGTCCCTCGGCCGGAAGAAGCAGGCGCAAGACTTCCGCCTGCGCTTCAACCTCGAAGCCTACGCCCTGCATCCCGCCGACATGCTCGACGACACCGTACCCCACGAAATCGCCCATCTCATCGTGGTGGCGCGCTTCGGGCCAGGATGCAAACCCCATGGCCCCGAATGGCGGGACGTCATGGAGGACTGCTTCGGCCTGGCGCCGCGCCGCACCCATCAGTTGGCCCTGACCCCGGCACGCACCGTCGAGCGCTGCTTCATCTATGCCTGCACCTGCCGCGAGCACCAGCTCACCAGCATCCGCCACCAGCGCATTCGCCGCGGCCGGCGCATCTACACCTGCAAGGCCTGCGGCGCGGTGCTGCGCTTCCAGGAAGAGCTGCCCGATCCCATTTGACTTGCCCCCTGACAGTGATAGACCTGTACCTAGGGAAAAGCCCGAAATGTTGTGGGAATCAGAATCGTCGGAAACAGGGAGGAGCAGATGAACGCAGCGAAGTGGTGGGTACCGGTGGCGGTCGGAGTCATGCTTCTGGCGGGTCAGCAGGTTCTGGCCGCCGGACAGCAGCGCATGCAGCAGCAGATGCAGGAGATGCAGCAGACGCAGGAGCAGATCTACGGCAGCCAGATGATGAGCGCCGAGGAGCGCGCTGAGTATCAGAACCGCATGAAGGCGGCACAGAATGAGGAGGAGCGCGAGCGCATCCGCGCCGAGCATCACGAGAAGATGAAGCAGCGTGCCAAGGAACAGGGCATCAGCCTGCCCGATGAGCCGCCGCAGAAAGGCATGGGCAAGGGCATGGGACCGGGGGGCGGCATGGGCGGCCAGGGCCCCGGCAAGGGACGTTACTAATACATGATCCCTCCGGGGTTTTCCCCGCCGTCGGCCCCAATCGCGAAGGGGCGGGTTGTCGCAACAACCCGCCCCTTCTTTTCATCCCTACGCAGCCAGCAGGTACTTGCCCACCCAGTTCTTCGAGAACTGAAAGGCGGTGCGGCCGCAGCGCTTGCTCTTGTCGTGGCTCCACTTGATGGCGGCCATTTCCACATCCATGCTCCAGGGTACCTCGCGCCCGAGCTTCTCGCTCCAGCGCTCCAGGCAGAATTTGACCGCCTCGAGGTAGCGATCCTGGGAAAACACATGAAACGGCACCCAGAGACCGAAGCGGTCGGAGAGGGAGCTTTTCTCTTCCTGGATTTCGCTTTGCTGCAGCTCGCCCTTGACGTACTTGCCGCCGAGGTGGTCGCCGTCGTATTCGGGCAACAGGTAACGGCGGTTGGAAGTAACGTAGATCAGCACGTTTTCCGGCGCCGAGTACACCGAGCCGTCCAGGGCGCTCTTGAGCATCTTGTAGGAAAGCTCGCCGGTCTCGAAGGTCAGATCGTCGCAGAGCATGATGTAGCGGTAGGGCTGATCCTCGATGGCGGCGAAAATCTCGGAGATGTAGATGAGATCATCCTTCTCCACCTGGATGACGCGCAGCCCCTGGTCGCCGAACTCGTTGAGCAGCGCCTTGACGATGGACGACTTGCCCGTGCCGCGTGAGCCCCAAAGCAGGGCGTTGTTGGCCGGCAGCCCCTTGATGAACTGGCGGGTGTTGTTGACCATGATTTTTTTCTGCTCCTCGACGCCGATCAATTGGTCGAGGCGCGTGGTGTCCGTCACCTTGACCGGCTCCAGGTAACCGGAAAAGGAGTGCCGACGCCAGTTGGCGGCGTAGCAGGTCTTCCAGTCGATGGGTTTGACCGCCTTGGGCAGCAGCATTTCCACGGAGCCGAGCACCCGCTCGAGCTGCGCGACGACTTCAGGCTTGAGGTTGATCATGGACAGGTCTCTCTTTCACGAACCGAGATTCGGATGGGGTGCGCGGACCAAAGGCCGCGGAAGCTGTGCATGGGATTGAGCGGAGCGGGGGTCTTTTCGCGGGGAAACGAACCTGCCGGGGCACTGCACAACCGGGGAAAACAAGCCGTTTGTATACGTCAGTTGGGCGCGTTTTGTCAATTGAAAGGGCGAGGGATTGATGAAGACGGCACGAAGGATGAGCATCCAAGGATTGCTGATCGCCCTGACCCTATGCTTCACCGGCGCCTGCGCCCGACCGGTGCCGACGGAGACCGCCCTGCCGACCGCCGTCACGACCACCCGGGAGATGGTGGTCACGGCACACCCCCTGGCGACGCAGGCGGGGGCACGGATCCTTGAAATGGGCGGCACGGCGGTCGATGCCATGATCGCCGCGCAGGCGGTACTGGGGCTGGTTGAGCCCCAGTCCAGCGGCCTCGGCGGCGGCGCCTTCGTCGTCTATCATCAGACAGAAACGGGCCGAACGATCACCGTCGATGGCCGGGAAAAGGCGCCCCAGGCGGCGCGGGAAGATCGGTTTCTGATCCAGGGCCGCCCCATGGAGTTTCACCATGCCTGGCAGAGCGGTCTATCCGTCGGCGTGCCCGGCGTGCCCAGACTGCTGGAACACCTGCACCAACGCTACGGTCGACTGCCCTGGTCCGAACTGTTTGTCCCGGCCCGGACCCTGGCCCGCGAGGGATTTCCCCTCACGGCACGCACCAGCGCCCTGGCTTCCGACTTGCTGGCCAGAAATTCCTCCTGCGCCGAGGATGAGCGGTTGTTTTTCCGCGACCCGGCGGCCTTCGCCTACCTCGTCGAGACCGAAACCTGCACCGCCAAGCCCGCCGGAACCTGGATGCGCAACCCGGCCTATGCCGAGACCCTCGAGCGCCTCGCCGCGGAGGGAGCCGACGCCTTCTATCTTGGCCCCCTGGCCGAAGCCATCGTCGCCGCGGTCCAGGGCGACCGCCGGATCCCCGGCGACCTGACCGCGGCGGACCTGGAGAACTACCAGGTGGTCGAACGTCCTCCGGTGTGCGTCGCTTTTCGCGGCCACCAGGTCTGCGGCATGGGGCCACCCTCCTCCGGTGCCCTGGCCGTGGGGCAGATTCTGCGCTTCATGGAACTACGCTCCGATCTGCTGGGAACAAGCCCGCTGGATGTCGACAGCGTGCATCTTTTCACCCAGGCCATGCGCCTGGCTTTCGCCGACCGCAATCTCTATGTCGCCGACAGCGACTTCGTCAAGGTGCCGGTGGCCGGGCTGCTCGACGAAACCTACCTCGCGGCGCGCGCCGCGCTCATCACCCCGTGGGACATGGGCAGCGCCGCGCCGGGGATGCCGCCCGGCGCCGAAGAGACGCATGCCGCCGAGAATGTCGCGCCCAGCCAGGGAACCAGCCAGATCTCCGTCCTGGACCGCTACGGCAACGCCCTGTCCCTGACCTCGTCCATCGAAAGCGCCTTCGGCAACGGCGTCATGGTTCAGGGGTTTTTCCTCAACAATCAGCTCACGGATTTTTCCTTCGCGCCCCGGGATGCCGCCGGCCGGCCCCTGGCCAACCGCGTGCAGCCCGGCAAGCGCCCCCGCAGTTCCATGGCGCCGACCATTGTTTTGGCTCCTGACGACCGGGTGGCGCTGGTGACCGGCTCGCCGGGCGGCGCGCGCATCATCGGCTACACCGCCCAGTCGCTCCTCAACATCCTGGCCTTTGGCCTTGACCCCCAGCAGACGATCCAGGTGCCGCACATCATAAACCTCAACGGCCAAACCGAGCTCGAAGCCCCGCTCCCCGGCGTCACCCTTGATTACGACGTCCAAGCCCTGGCCACCGCGTTGATGGCACGCGGCCACAGCGATCCGGCGGCCGCGCTGCAAGAGCGTTTGGTGGACATCGTCGCGCACACCAGCGGCTTGGCGATCATCCAGGTCGTCAGATCCGCCACGGGGCAGGCTGTCCTGATCGGCGGCGCCGACCAGCGACGGGATGGAGCGGTGGGGGGACGGTAGGGCTTGCGGGTTCTGGCGGTGTCAGGCAAAACAAAAGGGACAGGCTGGAATGGCGCTAGTTTAAGGTCTCTTGCCATAGAAAAGCACCTGAAAATATTGGCTATAAATGGCATAATGGGCCATGAAAAATTCACAGCCAATGTTCCCGGGTTTCCACCTCCAGACCCTTCGCCGCAAGCCCCGTTCGGAGCAACAGAAACTTGCCGAAAGGCTGGCTTTGTTGCAACGGAAGACGTTCAAGCAAATCGGCGAGGTCTTTGAAAAATTCATCCCCCGGCAGCTTCTCAAGCCAGAGAAAGAGGGGGCCATGAGTCGCAGAAGGCTTTTCTCCAAGGAGAACACCTTCTGGGCTTTCTTCAGCCAAGTGCTCGATGCCGATGGCGGTTGCAAGGAAGTGATCCGCAAGCTGCAATCCTATGCCTCTCTCAAGGGAATCACGTTCCCTTCGTCCTCGACCTCTTCCTATTGCACGGCCCGCAAGAAGCTCGATATCCAGACGCTCGCCGAGATTTTCGGCCATACGGCTGGTCATCCGGAAGGAGGGTCGGAGATCGGTCGGCTGAACGGCCGACGGGTGATCGTCGTCGACGGAACGGGAATCAGCATGCCGGACACTTCTGCCCCCGGTATACGGACAAACTTTCGTATTCAAAAGAGGAGTGGGAGCAACTTCCGGAAGATTTAACCTTACGCCAGATCAAGGTCACGGTTCCCTATCCGGGCTTCAGGGTTCAGCACTTTTATATCGTCACCACGCTTCTGGATGCCGCGCGCTATACCGCTGGAGAACTTGCCGACCTTTACTTCCAACGCTGGGATGTCGAGCTGTTCTTCCGCGACATCAAGACGACCATGGGGATGGACGTCCTGCGGTGCCAGACGCCGGACATGATCCGGAAAGAAGTCTTGATGCATTTTATCGCCTACAACTGTATCCGGCGGTTGATGGGTGAGGCAGCCAAGGCGACGGACCTTGCAGTCCGGCTTGTCAGCTTCAAGGGAAGCCTCCAGGCGTTGCGCAACTGGGAGCCCCATTTGAACCAGGGGAAGTTGAACAGGACAGAGCGTGCCAGGCTTATCGCCGACCTCCATGAGGCGATAACCGATACCCCGATCCGACAACGTCCGGGGCGAAGTGAACCCCGATGCCGTAAGCGACGAGCGAAAAATTACGAGCTGATGACCCGTCCACGGCATGAAATGAAAGAGACTCCTCACCGAAACAGATATCGTGCTGAAGCTGCTTAAACTAGCGCCATTCATGACAGTCTCCTTTGTGAGGGTGAATCTACCAGGGAGCAATTTTTCCCCCTTTTTTGCCTGGAATGCGCGGCCTGCGCCTGGTCAGAAGCACGCAAACTTGTCGGCCGCTTTTTTCGTGAACACGATATCCAGGGAAACACCGCACCCACCCGAACCGCACGACCACTCCTCATTGATCCAGATCGGCTTTTTGCCGGGAACCTCCACGACAAACACCTCATTGCCGCTGGAAATCGAGTCCGGCTTGCACCGGTAATGGCGAGAGGGCAACTGGGTTTCCAGGCTCTTCAGCAGCATGCCGCCGCCAAGCTCCCCGCCCGTAAAAGTATTAAGGATCACGCGGGTAAATCCGCCACGCGGCCCCAGAAGAATAATGTTCCATTTGCCGGGGACGACATTTTTCTCCAGAATCTGGTGCGTGGGTTTCTCATCGATGTCAAGGACCGCCTTACCGACGCGCCGATAGGGGTAACCGGCTTTATGTTCCTCGGGAGTGGCTTCCTCAATACCCGTCGTCGCCCAGGTGATCGGCGAGCCGGGTTGCGCGCCCCAGGACCAGTCACCCAGGGCCTCCGCTTCCCCCTGCGGCGGCATCAGCATTTCGATGAGCTCCACCATCTCGATGGAGGTTGTCCCCGCGGCGAAGGTTCTTGCTCCGCCAAGGGCAGTCAGGGCAACTGCGAGAAAAATCATGGCCGAAAGCCTGGGAACCAGACGGCGGTCGCCATGTCCATCCCAAAATTTTGTCGACATAGGGCCTCCATGCAATGTCGGAACGGTTCAGCGCGCAAAGATTCGCGCTGAACCGTATCCATCTGGAGATACCTATATCACCGAAAAATCACCCTTCAAGCGAACAGCCTGGGTCGGTCATTCTCCGCCGGCGAAATCAGACTTTTTCCGCACCTGCCCTCGCAATGAAAAATCGACAGGGACAAGAAGAGCGCGGCAAAAGATGACTTGCTTAGTATTAAATTGGTGCTATGAATTTAACCAAGCATCCATGAAAAAGCCAACCCTGCCGCAAGACAGGGACGGAAAGCGGCGGATCTTACCTCCTCACTCCTCAAAGATGGCCGAGCTACCAAAGGATGATTCGATGATTCGTCCTGGCATGTGGCTCGGCCGTTTACCATTCTTATCCAAGCCCGCTTCACGCCAGAAGTTCGCGTTGGGCGTTCTCTGCGGACCAGCCCCTCCGAGGGTTGTCAACAAGGACCCGACGATCCTGACAAATCATCGCTTCGCGCATGAGGTTACAACCCATTACGGCAAGGAGTTCCGAGATGAACACACAATTCCATGCCAACGGCTTCACCAGGATCGCCATCGTCTGCCTTCTGGCGCTGTTATTGCTTCTCGCCGGCTGCGGGCGCAGCGAGGAAACCTCGCCGGGCGGGTCCGCGGCAAGTGACCAACCCGTCAAGGGCCAGGCACTGAGCAAAGCCGGCCAGATCACGGGGATCTGGTTTCGGATGACCGAGGGCGACCTTTTCGGCATCGAGTTCCTGAAAGACAACAAGGCGCTGGTGACTCTCGAGGTACAGGTGGCCCTCAGGGGCTCAAGCGGCATCATGGTGAGCTACAACATTCTCGAAGGCGGCCGACTCAGCCTGACCACGCCCGATGGTGAAACGATAATTTACGACACCAGCCTGGCCGGAGACCAACTCGAACTCAGAAGCCAGCGCGGCGTTCAAGCCACCGAGGTCCAGCGCTTTCGGCGCTTGAAACCCGGGCAAACACTGGCGCAAGCATTTGAGGAAGAGAAAGTTGCCAAAGCCCTTGCACGAAAGAAGCGAATCGAGGCTTTGGATGCGTTTTTCAGCCAGCCCGGGCTCGTACTCGGCGTGCGCGACCCACAGCCCACCAGCCCGCCGATGCTCGCCCTGATCCTGGGAGAAACCGACACGGGAATGCCAGCGGGGAGCCAACCGTCAGGGGGATTTTCCGGCAAGGCCGTGCATGACAACAGTCCACCGGTATTGGCGCGCATCGAAGGCGCGCTAGTGGAAAATCGCACTGGAGACTTTCAGTTGAACGTGCAACTCGGTCAGCAACTTGAACCCGTAACAACCCGTCCTAGCGCAACCCAGGGCCAGTTTGTCCTGGAAATCAGCGGCGACGACAAGCGGCCCCAGATCGCGGGTAGGGTCTCTTACGGACAGGGCCGGGATTTCGAGCTTGAACTTCGTCAAGATCAGAAAATGCACGCCCAGATCGTTAAAAAATTCAAGGATGAAAAGATGCGGGTTGCCGCCCTGCAAGAGTCGATCAACAGCCTGCTCAAGGATTACGCCCTGCTGAGCGGCCGCTCGGCTTCACCCTTGCAGCACGAACCCAACGGCAGCAGCGATCAGATCTTGCTGTTGCGCGATGAGCGCTCCGGAAACCTGGGCGGTGAAATAACCGTCACCAACAACCACACAGGCAGCCTCCAGATCCTGCCGATCAGCCGCGCAAGCATCATGGTCGAGGGGGATAAGGCGTTGCTGTTGTTGGAAGCAATCGGTCGGCAATACACCCTGGAACGGGATTCAGCAACGGGTCAATTCACCGGCTACTGGGCCCAGGGCATCAACCTGCCGGGGTACGCCGCAACCTTGGAACTGGCCGAGGCGCTGGATCGCGCAGCTCTCAATGAACGCCTCGACGCTCAGCGCAAGGCCTTGGCGCGCATAAGCCCAGAGGACGTCTTTCAAGGTTTCATTCCCCATTGGCCCAACCGCGAACCCAACCCCGTGTCCCTGAAACTGAACATCGATCAGAGCGGAGCGGTTCAAGCAAGCGCCTTCTACCCGATGTTCAAGTCGACGGTGACGTTTAAAGGCCAGGTACGGGAATCCGCGAGCGGCCCCTTTATCGAGTTGCGCTTCCTCGACATTCCAGCTAGTCCCGGCGCACGCATTTCGACAAACATGTTCAGCATGCAGATTCGCAATCAGGTGTGGGAACTGCGGGTCAGCGACGGCGGTTCATCCCCGCAGCTCGCGGGGCGGCTGAAACTCGGCGGCAGCGGCAGCTTTGAGCTTAAACAGAGCGATGAACAGTGGCAGGCGCTGCAACGCACGCTGTACCACGAAGCACTCAACGAAAGCCGCCGATTTATCATGGTCCACCCCGATCCGGGTAGAAGGGAGCCCGCATATATCGAGCTCAAACTGGATGCGGCAAGCCAACGTATTTCCGGGGTGTATTTGAACCCGGGCGTGAGAATGACCGGCGTGACCGACATGCGCCGCGCGGTCTCGGGAGACCTCAGGGACATGGAAGGATGGCTGGTGCTGCACCTCACCATGGAACAACCCGTCGGTGCCCGCAATCGGACAACGGATGAGATGGACTTGCTGGTGCGCAGGCACGAGGACAAAATCCTTCTCAACGGCGTTGAGTATCCAACGCCGACCGGTTCGCATAGCCCAAGGATCGACTATGTCGAACTGGCTTATGCGCTACCCTGAAACCAGGGTAGCGCATGAAGAGCTTTGAACACGCAGCGGGGTCAGGCTTGGCATATTGCCATTTCTCATGACCCCAACGGCACCCTACGCAACGGGCCAAACCAAAGGGACAGGCTGGTTTTCTTGGGGAAAACCAGCCTGTCCCTTTTATGCGGACGCAGCCACCATGGCGTGCAGACCGAGGATGACGGCGGCGAGGGGATTGGGGGCGGTGCGAACCGGGATGGCCGTGGCTTCGGACAAGCGCCGGGCCATGCCCGGCAGCATGGCGCCGCCGCCGGTGAGAAGGATGCCGCTTTCGATGATTTCGCAGCCGGGTTCGTGGGGCAGGCCACGCAGGAAATCAGCGATGGTGGCGAGGATTTTTTCAGCCACGGGCGCCAGCATGGCGACCAACTCCGTCCGTGCCAGGGTCAGTAGTGCCGCGGCGTCCAGCGCTGAGGGGCAGAAGTCCAGGGTTGCGGGACTCGTGTTGTCATCGTCGAGACCCACCGCAATCAGGATGCGTTCGGCGGTGGCGGAATCGACGCGAACCCCGTGGGTTTCGAGAATCCCGCGGCGGAGCTGCTCGCGCAAATCGGCGCAGCCGATCCGCAGGGCGCGTGCCGCGAGGATTCGGCCGGCGCGAAAAATGGCGCAATCGGTCACGCCCTCGCCCACATCGACAATCATCTGCGCATAGGGGGAACTTAAGTCCACGCCCGCGCCCAAGGCGGCGGCACGCGGCTCGGGCACCAGTTCGACCTCGGCCGCGCCGGCGGCGCGCAGGGCGCGACACAGGGCGGCGCGTTCCTCGTCCCGCGCGTCGGTGGGCACACCAACCAACACGCGAGGACCGAGGATTCCCCATCTATTGAGCTTATCCAAACATGGGCGGAGCAGCGCGCTAACGCCCTCGGGGTCGGCAACGACTCCCTGG
This sequence comes from Geoalkalibacter sp., assembly GCF_030604225.1. Taxonomy (GTDB): domain Bacteria; phylum Desulfobacterota; class Desulfuromonadia; order Desulfuromonadales; family Geoalkalibacteraceae; genus Geoalkalibacter. Next base: position 1,228 of record NZ_JAUVWH010000077.1, on the reverse strand, counting down.
CGCAGCAGTGCCCCGGCTCCGACCAAGGTTTCGATGCCCTCCCCGTCTGTGGCCACCCGGATGAACGCCGTCCCGACATCGATGGCGACCCTTGGCCGCCAGGCGCGCAGCGGATGAAAAGAAGCCATGGCAATCTCCCTTGCCGGACGGGCCGGCCAAGTCTTGCGGGCCTAAAGGTGATAATGGCCGGCGGCCTCGGGCTGATAGAGAATCTCTTCAATGCGGATCTTTTTCATCCCCGATTGGACTTGCCATTCCACAACATCGCCCTGCGCGAAGCCAAGAATCGCCATGCCGATGGGTGAGGTCACGGACATCCGGCCCTGCGCCAGGTCGGCGCTCCCGGGCAACACCAGGGTCACCTCCATCAGGCGGTCGCTGTCGAGGTCGCGCAGCCGCACCCGGGAATTGAGGGTGACGATGTCCCGCGCAACCTGGCGGGACGCGACGATGCGGCCCTTGCCCAATTCCTCGGCCAGGGCTTCCAGGCCCTCACGCTTGCGCGCGGGCAGATGCCGCGCTCCCTCAAGCAGATCCTCGATTCTTTCCACATCGTAATCGGTGAAAGTCAAAGGTCGTTCGTTCATGGTCGTTGAGCCTTTCCTTGGAGTTATCCGCCCCGGGCACACCAGGGCGGGATTTAACACACTGAAAAAACATAAAAAAAGGCCACGGAGCTGAAAATCCGTGGCCTGGCGAAAACGGGTTGCTTGGGTGATCAGGATATTCGGTCAACATCCGTCCTTGCAAACCCCGATGCCTGCGGCCGGCCGCCGATGCACCAGGGGCGAATTTACGCCGTATGCTTGGGTATGTACGCAGAAAAGAGTCGTCATGGTGCGGCAACCCTAGCAGAACGCGGCGCGGGAATCAAGCCGGGTCGGCGTGAAGCGCCGCTCCCATCTCCGCGGCAAACGGCTCCAGTTCCGCCTCGAACACCGCCCACACGCGCCGCGCGAGTTCATCGAAAAACTCGCGCGTGGCGATGCGCGGCACCCTGAGGTGGGGGTTGGGATCGTCGAACACCTCGGCGGGCAGGGCATATTCCTCGCGACTGTAGCCTTGGCGCAGTTCCAGGGCCAGGCCGCGCAGGAAGGCGCGGCGCACGGCGGCGCGCAGCTCGGCGGTGCTCACCTCCAGGCCGAGTTCGCTCTTGAGGCAGGTCTGGACCATCTCGGTGCCGATGCCCTTGGCGATGTCGAAGAACTTGCACAGGCCGATGAGGTCG
>NZ_JAUVWH010000096.1 GCF_030604225.1 Geoalkalibacter sp. | reverse complement strand
GCTTGTCCTGGACGATGGCCAGGCTCATGGGGCAGGCGGTCTCGCATTTGCCGCAGGAGCGGCAGGACGCGGCGATTTGCAGGGGCTGCTTGTGTCCCCCCAGCAGGTTCTGCATGGTTCCCATGGGGCAGATGGCGCACCAAGCGCGGGGGTGCAGGGTAAAGGCCAGGCCGAGGCCGACGGCGGTGGTCAGGGCGCACATGCTCCAGAACACCAGGCCCCAATGGTTGATGTCACCGGGATTTTGCGCGATGCGCCAGGCCATGAAGCCCATAAGGGCGGCGAGGACCGCCAGGCGAAAGGGCATGGCGCGCATCCAGGCGGGCAAGCTCTTGCGCGGGGCGATGGGGGCGATCATCCGGTCGAAAAAGGCCCCGCGCGGGCAGAGATTGCCGCACACGTAACGGCCGCGCACCACCCCGCCGATCATGCCCGTGGCCATGGCGGCGGCCACGGTAAAGCCGAGCAGGGGATATTTCCAGCCCAGGGCGATGGTGACCAGCATGATGGGCAGCAGAAACCATTGCAGAACGCGGCGCTGGGAGACCAGCTGATATTTTTCCTGTGCGAGAACGTCTACGGACACTCGAGGCCTCCTTGGTTGTTTGGTTAAATTCTATATTCGGAAATTTATATACAAAGGGGCGGTCCTTGTCAAGTTCATCATGGACGGTCGGGTGAATTTGGTGAGGGGGGGCAGGGAGGCGTGTTGCTGAGTCAAAAAAAGGCCCCCGGTGGGGGCCTTTTCGGATGGGATGTCGAAAGTGCTTACTTCTTGTGGCACTCGTTGCACTTGGTGGGGCCGCCTTTGGCGGTGTGACAATCCTTGCAAGCCGCGCCGTGGGCCAGGTCCTTGGTGAGTTCGATCTTGCCGGGCTCGCCTTCGCCGTGGCAAGCGGTGCAGGTGCCGCCTTCGAGTTCGATGTGCTTCTTGTGGTCGAAGGTGACGGCGCCGTTCTTGGCTTCGTACTTGTAGACTTCCTGGGCGGCAATGCCGGTGGCAGCGGCAAAGAGAACGACCAGGGCGACAGCAACCAACTTCTTCATGTGCGAACCTCCTGTAAACAAATGGTTAAAAAAAACATCCCGGTTATTTGTATTAAATGCAAGGCCGGTCTTTGTCAAGCAAGATCGGTCCGCGGGGCGGTGGATTTTTCGGGTCGCCCGGCTCTCTTCCCGCTTCAGTGCGTTTTGCCGTGCTCGTCCTCATGCTCCTCCCAGCCGGTCCACATGGGCTTGAAGTGGGCGAAGGGGGTATGGCCGAGAGTGGCCAGATAGACATGGGTGAACAAAAAGGCGATGAGGATGCAGGCCAGCAGAAAGTGCGCGCCGGCGATGATTTTGATGCCGCCCAGCAAGAGCACCAAGGGACGCAGCAACTCGATGTTCATGAGCATGAACCCGGTGAGAATCACCAGGGGCACAAGGACCATCATGATGACCAGGTAGGCCGATTTCTGCAGGGGATTGAACTTGTTGTCGGGGGTGGTGACATGGGGGTTGGGCTTGCCGCGAAAATAGTTGAAAAAATAAAAGAGCATCTGGCGAAAGAGGCCAAGGCGCAGATCATCGCCGCTCGGCACGTAGAGCTTGAGCAGACTGCGCGCCACCACCAGGTAATAGGTCAGCCACAGGCAAAAGGAGATGGAGACGACGATGCCCGCGGTGTCGTGCAGGCGAATGGCCGCTTTGTAGCTGCCGAAGAAATTGACGAACTCGGGATAGCGGATCTGAGCGCCGCTCAGAATCAAGGCCAAAAAGCCAAAGGCGTTGAGCCAGTGCCAGATGCGCACGGGGGTCGGTGTCAGGTAGATTTTCTGCTTGGGCTTGCTCATGGTGATCCTCCCGGAGAATGGATGCGCGCGCCCATCCAGCGAGCGACGGCCCCGGTCAGCGCCAGGCCGAGAAGCAGGGCGGGTGTCAGCTGCGCCAGCAGCGTCAGGGCCCAGAGGCTCCACAAGAGTTGGCCGAGCAGATCGCTGCTTTCGGCCGGCACGCCTATGGCGGCAGGGGCGGAGAGAGGCGCCAAGATCAGGGCCAGTGCCCAGGCGCGGGTGAAAGAGGGCATCGCTCATCGTCCTTGCGTCGGGCCCGGCCAAGTGTGTTGCGCGGTCAGGCAGTCTGGCTTTAATAAAAGCATGGCCCGTGCCAAGGCGGACAGACTCGTGCCTTATTTTGTTAAGTTGCCGATATTGCATGTTTATTTTTTGTGTGACCGAAGCTGGGAGGGTGTTGGTGGGCGCTGGAGTGTATGAACGGGACATACAGGACGACGCAACCCGCCCGGCCCCAAAGGCGGGTCAGGGCCCGGTGGCCTCTTGTAAGTGCTTGAAATTCAGTGAAACCTTTGGGGTGGATGAAAAAGATATACAGGATGCCGTCGCAAGGCTGGGTCGGCAGGGGCGGTTCGCGGTGGGGGTGGCGTCAGGACTTGAATTTTTCCAGGCGCTCGGCTTGCGCCAGGCGTTCCTCTTCCTTGCGTATGGCTTCCGTGCAGAAGGTCCACATCTGGTAATGCTCCAGGGCCATGATGGTGAGGCCGGCGGCGAAGACCGCCCAGAAATTGGCGTCGAGGGCGTTGCCGTAGTGGTAGAAGACGTAGAAGGCGCCGAGATAGGCCAGGTGCGACCAGCCCTTGTATTTGCCCTGTCCGGTGCTCATGCGCGAGAGAATCAGAACCAGCGCCGAAAAGCTGTAGACCACCAGGGCGATGCTGATGAGGTTGGTGGGCGGGGCCTTGCCGAGCACCGCGCGCGCGCCATCGGAAATGGGCGGCAGCAGCCAGCCGTGGTTGAAGGCGACCAGGCTCAGGGCCAGAAAGGCCGCCATGCCCCAAAGGCCCCGGTACGCCAGTCTGTGTAGCCGGCGGATGCGTTCACGGCCGGGCGCGGCGGCTGTCTCGGCGCGGTTCGGCGTGTCGGGGGGGCGGCGGACGTTCCGCAGGAATCCCATGGATCAGTTTCCGCTTTTGTGGCCGATTTCCCGCTCGCGGATCTGGCGGGTCAGCGTGTCGAGCTTGTCCTGCAGATCGCGCAGGCTGTCGTCGGCCTCAAGGTTGCGGCGGGCCAGGCGCTTGAAGTTGCCCGCCAGGCTGACCAGTTCCTCCGTGCCCTCGGGCTCGTTGATTTCCAGATTGCCGCGGCTGACCTGGTCGGCGAAATACACCAACTGGCGTACCGGCAGCAGCACGTTGCGCTGCAGCAGGGCGATGACGCCGCCCACGGTGAGCACCAGCACCATCAGGCAGAAGATGACCAGGCGAACGCGCAGGGTGGCCAGGGATTTGAGCAGGGGCGCCTGGGACATGCCGATATCCAGGGTGCCGAGGATCTTTTCGTCCGGCGCGTGGAAGTGGCAGCCGCCATTGGAGCAGTTGGGTTCGTTGTAGATGGGTGTGGTGATGGCAAGAACCGGCTCGCCCTGGGCGTTGACGAAGTTGCGCGCCTGATCCATGGGGCCCAGGTGCACCGCGGTCACGGGCCCGCTGTGGCACTCGATGCAGCCCGGCGCGCTCATGTCGACCAGTTGGTTGACCTCCTCGTCGTTGGACGAGAACATGATGACGCCCTTCTTGTTGAAGATGCGCACATGCTCGACGCCTTTTTGCTCGCCGATGTCGTTGATGGTCTGGCGCAGGGATTCGCGCTGGTCGGTGAGCATGGAAAAGCGCGTGGCCTTGACAATGATGTCGCCGAGCAGCACCTCGCGCTGAATGCTGTCCGCGACCAGATCCTGCTTGACGTAGGAATAGAGCAGGATGCTGCAGACGATGACAAAGCCGGTAACGGTCAGGCCGACGGGTACGATGGCCTTGGCGGCAAGATTCTTCAGCATGAACGTCTCCTTGCCCGAAGGGCGCAAGCCCGCCAGGCGCTGCGGTCGGTCCTGAAAGAGTTCGGCCTGGTTAGTCCCTCGCCTCCTCGGGCACCAGGTTGCGTTTGACCTCGATCCCCTGTTTCTTCAGCAGGGCATGAAAGTTGGGCCGCTGCATGCCCACTTCGTCGGCGGCCCGGGTAATGTTCCAGCCGTTGCGCTTGAGAGCCTGGATGAGAAAGGCGCGCTCCAGGGGCTCGACCACCCGCTCGCGGATCTGGCGCTTTCTCTCCTTGAGCTCGTCGGCGCGCTGCGGAACATAATCGCTTAGGAGCAGATCATCGGGCGAACTCTCGACGCTCAGCTCCAGATCCTCGCGCTGGATGAACTCTCCCTCGGCCAGCACCACGGCGCGCTCGATGATGTTTTCCAACTCCCGCACGTTGCCGGGAAACCTGTAGCCCTCGAGCAGATCGAGGGCGTCGGGTGCCAGCCCGCGCACGTCCTTGCCCATCTCCTCGCCGAACAATTTGAGAAAATGCGCGATGAGCAGCCGCAGATCGCCCTTGCGCTCCCTGAGGGGCGGCAGGTCCACGGGAATGATGTTGAGGCGGAAAAAGAGATCCTCGCGGAAGAGCCCGGCGCCGACCATTTCCTTGAGCGCGCGATTGGTCGCCGCCACCAGGCGGATGTTGACGGGTTGGGACTGGGTGCCGCCGATGGGGGTGATTTCCCGTTCCTGCAGAGCCCGCAGGAGCTTGGCCTGGGTCTTGAGGCTGAGGTTGGAGATCTCGTCGAGAAACAGCGTGCCGCCGTCGGCGACCTTGAACAGGCCGGTCTTGGTCTGGACGGCGCCGGTGAAGGAGCCCCGCACATGGCCAAAGAGTTCGCTTTCCAGCAGATTTTCCGCCAGGGAGGTGCAGTCGACGGCGACGAAGGTGGCGCCGCGGCGCTGGCTGTTCTGGTGGATGGCCCGGGCCACCAGTTCCTTGCCCGTGCCGCTTTCGCCGGTGATCAGCACGGTGCTGTCCGTCGGCGCGACCTGAAGGATGCGCCGGTAGACCTTCTGCATCTCCTGGCTCTGCCCGATGAATTTCTGAAAGCCGTGATTCTCGCGTAATTCCTTGCGCAGGCACAGATCCTCGAAGAGCACGGCCTTTTTTTCGAGGGCCTGCTGGACTTTCTCCAGCAGCTCAGCGGGGGTGAAGGGCTTGGCGATGTAGTCGACGGCGCCGTTTTTCATTGCCTCCACCGCTGTTTCCACCGTCGAGTAGCCGGTGATCAGCACGATGGGCACCTCGGGCAGCATAGCGCTGACGGTTTTCAAAACCTCCAGGCCGTTCATGCCCGGCATTTTGAGGTCGGTGATCAAGAGGTCGCAGGCCGTTTTGCGCAATTCCTCGATGGCCGTATGTCCGCTGGCGAAAATCTCTGCTTCATATCCCGCTTTTTCGAGGATCTGCTTCAGGCCCCTGCGAATGACCGGATCGTCGTCGATGACCAGCACGCGTTTCTTGGACATACCCTCGACTCCTGAATTTTAGACCTGCCTGACGAGAGAAGTGTAGCTGGAGGATATACGCACCGTTTTCGGAAAGCGCCGCCGGTCGTCGGGATCGCCCAGCCGGCGTTTATATTTTTGAACAGGAAAAACAATCGAATTATTGCCTGATTAGCTTAATGAAGCCGTCGATCCAAGTCAAGGCGCCGTGCTGTGGAACGCGCATTTTTTCTGGTTGAAATTCGCCTTCGCTGCTCCAGCCTCCCCTGTATGAGCATACATACAAGGCATAGCAAAACAAAAATTTGATTGAATTCAAGTCCTTTTGTGAAAACAAACATTGTTTGAAAAATTTTTATCAGTTTAACCGTCGCATATTTATATACGCGGGCCATGGGCTTGTCGAAGATGACTGAATTGGTATGGATAAAAATTGTCATGATATTTCGTGAGGTTGAGAGTGGTTGGCGAATGTCGCCGCGTTGTGGCATAGCCTCTGCAATTACAAAGGTCACGATGAATCAGCATCGTCCATGATCATTCTGAAAAGGAGGTAGCCATGAAAGCGCTGATGAGTAGTGCAACGGCGGTGTTGCTGGCCATTTCAACGGCGGCGTATGCCTCTGGCGGAGCTGAATCTGGAGGAGGATCAATCATGATCTGGCTCTTTTTCGGCTTGGTAGGCTGCATTATCATTTTGCAGTTTGTTCCTGGCATGACTCTTTTCTTTGGAATGTTGAAAGGAATTTTTTCGGAAATGGATAAAAAATCTCAGACAACTGAGAAGGTGCGTGGAGGCGGAAATTGAATAAATAAAACTGGCTAAAAGAACGAGAAAGGCTGACCGATGTTTGGACTTCTTATTGCTGACGACGACCTGGAGTCCAGAAAACAGATAGCTGATCTGTTCATCGAAGCCGGCTACCATGTAACCGTGACCAATTCAGTTGCCAATGCCTTGTACGGGGTTCTCAAAAAAACGGCTCAGGTTGTCTTGATAAGCAGCCAATTCGATGAACTGACGGCTGTGGACCTGATTCCCTTGTTGAAACACTGCGATCGGGATCTCACCATCATCCTGATCGGCAGTGAGGAGTCCCTGCCTTCCATCCGCAAGGCACGGAAAGAAGGAATCTTCTATCACGCCCTCAAACCGGTGCGTCCGGATGACGGCGAGGAAATCAGGCTGGCCGTGAAGTGTGCCTATGAACGCCTGATCGCACGCAAACATGCCCTTGCTTACGGCTGACGTCAGGCTTCGAACATCCAACCAGAAAAGGAGAGCCAAGATGAAACTTCAGATTCTCATTCAGACCCTGCTGATTCTGCTCTTTGCCGCGGTTTCGACGGCTTTCGCGGTGGACACGACCAAGGTGTACAACAGCGGCATTCTCGTTCTTGCCTTCCTGGGATTTTGCGCACTGGTGATCGTTGTGCAGATCATTCCCGCCATCGTGCTGATGGTCGGCAGCATCCGCAGCATGATCAAGACCATGTCACAAAAAGAACTGGCCCGCGGCAAAGCCAAAAACTGACGCTACGACTCGCAGGAGGATTCCCTATGTTCGAGCAGATTTTTCAAGCGGTGGGAGAGGTCAATCAGGTCTACACGCTCGTCGATTTCTATACCTACATCAAGGGCATGGAATATCTGATCTGCGTCGGCTTCTTCATCGCCTTCCACAGCTTCTACAAGTATGTGATCAACCCGGAAGAGAAGGATTCGGCGCGTTGATACGACACTGACCACTCCCAATCTCATGCGGCCTGGGAGATGAAAAGGAGGAGCAACGAAATGGCTGACCTGAAGAGAACCAAAATCGCACTGATGTTCTTCCTGGCTGTCGGCGTGGGCTCCGGGGCGGCGGCCTTGGGCATGGATCTGCCCGAAACCGTCCTGCTGAATTCCCTGTCGCGTTATTACGACGGCGTCTCATTCGATCATGCCCTGCATGAGCAGGTCGCCGACTGCGCGAGCTGCCATCATCACACCACGGGCATGCCGTCCCAGGATCCCGACTGCATGAGATGCCATGCGGGCGCCGCCGAAATGGGCGTGGTCGCCTGCCGTGACTGTCACGCCGCCGAGCCCTTCTCGGCCGGCTATCTCAAGGCCAAGAAGGCGGACACCCATCGTTATCATACCGACCAGCTGGGGCTCAAGGGCGCCTACCACCAGAGCTGCCTGGGATGTCATCAGGCCATGGGGGCTCCCATCGGATGCCTGGACTGTCATCAACGCAACCAGGCCGGTGACGAGCTGTTCCGGGCGGGCGCGCTTTCGTCCGCCGGTCCAGCGGCATCCCGATGATTCTCGAAGCAACCCAGCGCGCTCAGCGCAGCCCAGGGAGGAGATGAACCATGAGCGGAATTTCCCGAAGAAAATTCTTGGCCGCCAGCATGGCCGGCAGCGCCGCCGCCACCCTGTCCCTGACCTCGGGAGCCTTCGGTGCCGCATTGCTCGAAGGCTACCCCGACGGCATGGGCGTTCTCGTCGACATGACCCGCTGCATCGGTTGCCGCAGCTGCGAGGCGGCGTGCAACAAGGAGCAGCAGCTGCCCGCGCCCGAGATGGCCTTCGACGATCCGGCGGCCTTTGATTACTCCTACCACGCGGGGCAGAAGCGGCGCACCACCGAGGCGGCCTACACCGTGGTCAATCGCTACGAGATCCAGGGCGAGGAGCAGCCGGTCTACCGCAAGATCCAGTGCAATCACTGCAACGAGCCGGCCTGTCTCACGTCGTGTTTCGTCAATGCCTACACCAAGACCAAGGAAGGGGCGGTGATGTTCAACGACAAGGTGTGCGTCGGCTGTCGCACCTGCATGGTCGCCTGTCCCTTCAACATTCCGGCGTACAGCTATTCGAGCGCCTTCAACCCCGTCGTGAAGAAATGCGTCTTCTGCCACGAGACGCGGCTCAAAAACGGCCTGCCGCCGGCCTGCGTGGAGATCTGCCCGCAGGAGGCCCTGACCTTCGGCAACCGGCGCGACCTGATCAAGATCGCCCATCAACGCATCAACGACAATCCCGGACGCTATGTCGACCACCTGTACGGTGAAAAGGAACTCGGCGGCACCAGCTGGATGTATCTCTCCAGCGTGCCTTTCGAGCAGTTGGCCTTCGACACCACCCTGGGGCGCGAGCCGATCATCTCCAACGTCAAGGGCTTCCTCGGCGCGGTTCCCATGGTGCTGGCCATCTGGCCCGCCCTGTTCACCGGCTTCCACCTGCTGGCGACCAAGAACAAGCATGGCGAAGGTCACCAGGCCGACCACCCCATTCAGGAGGATGACAAGCAATGAAAGCCATCATTTCGCGCGGGTTCAAGCCCATCGATTCGCCGTCGCCGGAGAACAGCGCCCGACGCTGGACCCTGAAGGAAAAACTGCTGCTCGGCATGACGCCCCGCCAGTATTTCGGGCAGGCCGTGTGCAACCCCTTCAACTGGGTGCTGGGTCTGATCTTTCTCATCGGCATTCCGCTGCTCATCTACCGCTTTGCCTTCGGGCTGGGGTCGGTGACCCATTCGTCCTACGATTATCCCTGGGGGCTGCTGCTCGGCTTCGGCCTGTTCGTCATGGTGCCCCTGTCGGCCTCGGGCTTTCTGCTGGGCACGGCGGTGAATATCTTCGGCCGCCATGACCTGCATCACATCGAGCGCCTGGCCCTGCTCAACGGCCTGCTCGGCTATTTCTTCGCCGTGGTCTTTCTCATCGCCGACCTCGGCCAGCCCTGGCGCCTGCCCTATCCCATGTTCGTGGCCTTCGGCACCGGCGCCGTGCTGTTCCTGGTCGCCTGGCACGTCTCGACCTACCTGTCGGTGCAGATCGCCGAAGTCTCCGAGGGCTTTTTCGAGTGGATGGGCTGGCCCCAGGCGGTGAAATTCGTCAAAAGGATCACCGTCGGGCTGACCGTGTCCGCCATCATCCTCTCCACCCTGCACCAGGGCGCGCTGGGGGCGCTGTTCACCTACGCGCCGGGCAAGCTGCATCCGCTCTGGTACGCGGCGGAATTCCAGTGGATTCACTTTTTCTGCTCGTCCATCGCCGCCGGACTGTGCATGGTCATCGTGGTGAGCACCATCATCAAGAAAACCATGGCTTGGCGCTGCGACGCGGGCTTTCTCGACAATCTCGACGCCCAGACCCTCACCCTGGCCAAGGGCGCGTGCATGGCGCTGATCACCTACTTCGCCATCAAGATGCTGGCCGTGGCCCACGACAACGAATGGGCCTATCTCGCCACCGGCTGGGGACTGTGGTTTTTGTTCGAGCTGGCCTTCGGCATCCTTGTGCCGCTGGTGATCATGTCCTACGGCATTCGCCACAAGCGTGCGGGCATCGCGCGCCTGGGCGCCGTCGCCACGGTGCTCGGCATCGCGCTTAATCGCCTCAATTGCGCGCTCATCGCCTTCAACTGGCGCCTTTACCAGGAAGTGCCCCATTGGGCCGAGGTGATGCTGTGCGTCACCATCTTCGCCTTCTATATCGTGGTCTATCGCGCCATTCTCTATCGCCTGCCGATCCTTTACAGCTGGAAGGCCAAGGAAGCCCATGCTCCCGAAGCGGTCAGGGAGCGCATCCCCTTCGGCGTATCGGTGCGGCCCTCCCATCATCAGGTGTTTCGCACCCGTGACTGATGCTTCCGGTTGGCAGTGAAGCGGCCGGCCCCCAGGGCCGGCCGCCGCTGTTCGGGGCGCCGAGGGACGCCCCGCCGGCCGTAAAAGGCGAGTTCTTCATTGAAATGCGCCGGGCCCTCAAGTATCCTCGGCGAAAAGGCCGCCATGAATGAAAAATTCTTCCAACGCAAGCTGACTCCCTCCACCATCGCCCTGTCCTATGCTTATATCGGCGGGCTGTTCTTCTGTTTTTCCATCACCCTGGCCTTTGTCCTCTCCGACCCCAACACCCTCATGTGGGTGGCGATCTTCATTTTTCTGCTTTTCGTCCTGGTCACCGCCGTCCTGCTGTATATTCTGCTGCGCTCCAACGAAAAGGCCATCACCCTGGCGCAGAAGAACCTGGAGCGGGTCAGCCGCGCGCTTAAGACCCGCAGCGGCTGCAACCAGGCCATGCTGAGGGTGGCCGATGAGTTCAAACTCATGCAGGAAACCTGTCGCATCATTGTCGAGGAGGGGGGCTATGTGCTCGCCTGGGTGGGGTTGGCCGAGACGGATGAGGACCAGACGGTGCGGCCGGTGGCCCAGTGGGGCCAGGACAACGGTTTTCTGCGCACGGAACGGATTTCCTGGGGCGACAACGAGCGCGGCCAGGGACCGGTGGCGACCGCCATCCGCACCCGCGCCACCAGCCACGCCCAGCACAATCGCCGCTGGCTGGACATGGTGCAGGATCGCGGCTACGCCTCCTCCATCGCCTTGCCCCTGCTCGACGGGGGGGCCTGCTTCGGCGCCCTGGCGATTTACGCCGGTGAAAAGGATGCCTTCGACAAGGACGAGGTCGAGCTGCTGCGCGCCATGGCCGATGATTTGGCCTACGGCGTGGTCACCCTACGCCTGCGCCGCGAGCAGGAGGAGGCCCGGCAGGCACGCCGGCAGCTGGCCACCATCATCGAGCAGGGCACCGAGGGGGTGCTGACCTTTGATCCGGACGGCGTCATCCGCTACGTCAACCCCGCGTTTCAGGACATCAGCGGGTGCCGCGACGACCGGCTGGTCAACAAGAACATCCACGAGCTGCGCCTGGCGGGGCGCAACAAGGCGCTCTATCAGATGATGCAGGAGGTCCTCGCCGACGGCGCGGCACGCACCGAGCAACTGATCAATTACCGCCCCGACGGATCCCCCTACGAGATCATCTGCCGCGTCACGCCGGTGTTCGACGCCCAGGGGCGCATCACCAGCTTTGCCGCCGTGGTTCGGGACATCAGCAACGAGGTGCGGCTGGAGCGGCAGTTGCGCCAGGCGCAGAAAATGCAGAGCATCGCCACCCTCTCCGGCGGCATCGCCCACGATTTCAACAACATCCTGGCCTCCATCATCACCTGCAGCGAGATGGCCCTGGAGGATCTGCCGGCGGATTCTCCCTGGCGCAGGAATATCGAGGTGATTCACCGCGCCGGGCAGCGCGGCCGCGAGCTGGTGCGCCAGATCCGCACCCTGAGCCGCCAGAACGCGCCGGAAAAGCAGCCCGTGCGCATGGAGCAGGTTCTCGACGAGTGCCTCAAGCTGCTCAGGCCGTCGATTCCCGCCAGCATCGAGATCCGCGATTGGGTCATGCCCGGCCTCGGCCAGATGCTGGGCGATTCGACCCAGATGCATCAGGTGATCGTCAATCTGTGCACCAACGCCGCCCATGCCATGCAGAGCCGCGGGGGCGTCCTGGAAGTCGGGCTGGACAATGTCGAACTCAGGGAGGAGGCGGTGAAATTTCTTCCCGATCTGAGCCCCGGCCCCTATCTGCGCCTGACGGTGCGCGATACGGGCGAGGGCATGACCCCGGCCGTCCTGGAGCGGATCTTCGACCCTTTCTTCACCACGCGGGAGCAGGGGGCGGGGACCGGGCTCGGCCTGTCGGTGGTCCACGGCATCGTCAAGAATCACGGCGGAGCCATCGAGGTGTCCAGCACGCCCGGCAAGGGGTCGGTGTTTCGCGTCTATCTGCCGCGCATCGCCGGCGACGGCGAGGAGGCGCAGGCCGCCCCGCCGCTGACCATCCCGGCGGGACATGAACGCATCCTCTTTGTCGATGATGAAAAGGACATCGTCTACGCGGGGGAAAGCATGCTGCGCCGCCTCGGTTATCAGGTGACGGCGACCTGCTTTCCGCGCGAGGCCCTGGCCATCTTCCGCCGCGATCCGCAGGCCTTCGACCTGGTGATTACCGATTTGACCATGCCGCAGATGAGCGGTGATCAGTTGGCCGAGGAAATCGCCCGGGAGCGCCAATCCATTCCGATCATTCTGTGCACGGGCTTCGCCGCGCGGCTCGGCGATCTGCGCGCCTCGGGCCAGGAGCCTCCGCCCCAGATCCGCGAGGTGGTGCTCAAGCCCTTCGACCGCAGCGATCTGGCCCTGGCCATCCGCCGGGTGCTGGCCGATCCCGGCGCGCGAAGCACTGGACAAACCCGCTGATTTCGGCTACGGGTATCCCATGGCGACGATTCTCATCATTGACGACGATCCCGGCATCCTCGACACCCTGAGCCTCATGGTCGAGCGCATGGGGCATCAACCCTTGACGGCCTCGCGCCTGGCGCAGGGGATCGCGGCGGCGCGGGGCAACGAGGTCGACGTGGTGTTTCTCGATGTGCGCATGCCCGACGGCAGCGGTCTTGACGCGCTGCCGGATCTCGAGCGCGCCCCTTCGTCCCCCGAGG